>JBBQAG010000017.1:0-35873 GCA_038315875.1 Sphingomonadales bacterium
GATCGCCTGGAAGTGCCGGTCGCGGCCCTGTTTCGCCGAGCCGCCCGCCGAATCGCCCTCGACGAGGAACAGCTCCGACTTGGCCGGGTCCTTTTCCTGACAATCGGCGAGCTTGCCGGGGAGCGAGGCGATATCCATCACGCCTTTGCGCCGGGTGAGCTCGCGCGCCTTCTTGGCGGCCTCGCGCGCTGCTGCCGCATCGATGATCTTGCCGACGATGGCCTTGCCGTGCGCGGGGTTCTCTTCAAGCCACTCTGCCAGCTTGTCGGCCATCAGGCTTTCGAGCGGCTGGCGCACTTCGGAGCTGACAAGCTTGTCCTTGGTCTGCGAACTGAACTTGGGATCGGGCAGCTTAACCGAGACGATCGCGGTCAGCCCCTCGCGCATGTCGTCGCCGGTGAGGGTGACCTTCTCCTTCTTCAACAACCCCGATTTTTCGGCATAATTGTTGAGCGTGCGCGTCATCGCCGCGCGGAACGCGGCCATGTGGGTGCCGCCGTCGCGCTGCGGGATGTTGTTGGTGAAGGCGAGGACATTCTCGTAATAGCTGTCGTTCCATTCGAGCGCGACGTCGATCGTCACATCGTCGCGCGTGCCCGATATCGCCACTGGCTCGGGCATCAGCGGAATCTTGTTGCGATCCAGATATTTCACGAATGCGGCGATCCCGCCTTCGTAGAACAGCTCTATCGTCTTCACGTCCTCGTGCCGCGCGTCCGACAGGAACAGCCTGACACCCGAGTTGAGAAAGGCCAGTTCGCGGTATCGATGTTCGAGCTTCTCGAAATCGAATTCGGTGATCTTGAAGGTGGCGGGGCTTGGGAAGAAGGTGACCTTAGTGCCCTTCTTGCCATGGGCCGGGCCAACCATCTTCAACGGCGCGACGGCATCGCCAAAGGTGAAGCGCATATAATGTTCTTCGTCGTCGCGCCAGATTGTCAGGTCGAGCCATTCGCTCAGCGCATTGACCACCGACACGCCGACGCCGTGCAGCCCGCCCGAAACCTTATAGGCGTTGTCGTCCGAGGTGTTCTCGAACTTCCCGCCAGCGTGGAGCTGGGTCATGATCACTTCGGCAGCGGAGACGCCTTCCTCGGTATGGATACCCGTCGGAATCCCGCGACCATTATCCTCGACCGACACCGATCCATCGGGATTGAGGACAATATCGATCCGGTCGCAATGCCCGGCGAGCGCCTCGTCGATCGCATTGTCCGACACCTCGAACACCATGTGGTGGAGGCCCGAGCCATCGTCGGTATCGCCGATATACATGCCGGGGCGTTTGCGGACCGCGTCGAGGCCCTTGAGCACCTTGATCGAATCGGCGCCATAGTCATTGGTGTTGGGGGTATTGGGGTCTGTTGCCATAGCGAGGATATAGGGATTCACTCCCGCAAACGAAAGCGAAATGGCATCAGGGCGCGGTAGCGGCAGCGGCGATCGACCCCGCGACCTCATTGGCCATCTTGAACTGGGCTGCGCGATCGGTGATGCCGTGGCGCCGGGCGATGTACGTGAAATCGGTCCAGGCGATATGGACCTTGCCGTCTGCACCGGCGAACACCAGCATCCTCACCGGCCAGTCGAGCCCGGCATAAGGCGTGCTCGTCAGGAACTGGATGCCAAGCGGCGGATTGCCGAACATCAGCAAGGTCGAGCGCGGCAGATCGATGCCGGCGGATTTGGCAAGCGCGCTCTGATCGATCTCACCGAAAAAGCGGATGCCCTTCTTGGCGATATCGGCCTTCAGCAGTGCGATCGTGGTGTCGAGATCGTGGCGGCTGATCACTTCGCGGATACCGGCCTGGGGCGCCGGCACGCTTGCTGGGCGAGCCTCGGCGCTATTCATGATCATCGGGGTCGCAAGCAAAGCGGCGGCGCATAAATAGCGAGCGAGCATCGGTGATTTCCTTTGGCGCGGGGGACATTCCGGCCTGTCTGCGCAGCCGGCGCCCCGGTCAACCCGGCACTTCGCGACCGCAGCAATTAGGGACGCTCGATCACGCCTTCGCTTCGTCCCACCTTACCCGTCGTGAATTGGCATCGTTGCAAGCGCATGCTAGTTATGTAGCAGTCGCTACAATGGAGTCGATTCGATGAGCCCTAGTCCTGCCACCGCCGCGCCGCTGCCCTTTAGCAAGCTTCTCATCCTCGTCGCATTTGGCGCATTGCTGTGGTTACTCGGGATGCTGTTCCTGCGCTGGACGGCATCGGTTGGCGCGCTTGTCGGCACTGGCCAGCTGCTGATCTATGCCATCACCATCCCGGTCACGATCCCGCTCATCCCCCTATCGACGCGGATTGCGGGCTTGCCACGCGAATACACTTTGCGCGCGGTGGCGATCCTTGCGATGACGGCGCTGATCAACGACGGGATCGTGATCGGATATTTCCCGCAGCTTTATTCGAGCAATCCGGCGACGGCACGTGCTGCCGCTGGCTGCCTGTTATGGGCGGTCGGCGTCGCGCTCGTGCTCGCTTTGCGCGTGCCCGACCGGGCTGCCTGAGCCGACGACGATCCAGGTAGCATCGCCTGCCACCCCTGCGAACAGCGCTCGATCGGTGCCGGTCATCCAAACCTGCCCCCCGCTCGATAATCGATCGAACATTGCCGCGCGCCGCCGCGCATCCAGATGCGCCGCCACTTCATCAAGCAGCAGCACCGGCAGGCGGCCAGTGATCGCCGCCACCAGATCGGCATGCGCCATCACGATCCCGAGCAGCAGCGCCTTTTGCTCGCCGGTGGAGCACAAAGCTGCGGGTTGCTGCTTGCCGAGATGGGTAACGAGCAGGTCGGTCCGGTGCGGCCCGGCCAGCGCGCGCGCGGCGGCCGCATCACGCCGTCGACCGGCGGCAAGATCGGCGGCGAGCGCGGCCCCTACGCCCGTCCATCCGCCAAGCGCGAGCCCCGCGCGGGCAAAGGCGCCCTCTGGTTGCGCCGCCAGCACCGATGCGAGTTCCGCCACGCAATCGCGGCGGGCGCTGTCGATCGCCTCGCCATGCTCGGCCATCTGCGCTTCGAGCGCCGTGAGCCAAGCGGGATCGGCGGGCGCATCCTGCGCAAGCAAACGGTTGCGCGCCCGCATCGCGGCTTCATAGCGATTGGCATGGACGGCATGGCCGGGGTGCAGCGCCAGTGTCAGCCGATCGAGAAACCGCCGCCGCTCGCCGGCAGGCTCGGTAAACAACCGGTCCATTGCCGGCGTAACCCACAGCACGGTCAGCCATTCGGCCAGCGCGGTCGCAGCGACCCCTGCCCCCTGCACCCGTACGATCCGGCGATCGGGCGCTGCCGCCTGCGTTCCAGTTGCAATATCAAGGTCCGTACCGATCCGTGCCGCCACGCCAAAGCCGCCCAGCCCGCCCTGTCGCGCCATTTCCGCGAGCGGCGCCCGCCTGAGCCCGCGGCCCGGCGTCAGCAGCGATACCGCCTCGAGAATGTTGGTCTTGCCCGCGCCATTATCGCCAGTCAGCACGACAAAGCCCGGACCGGGCGTAATTGTCGCATCGGCGTGATTGCGAAAATCGGTGAGGACGAGGCGGGCAAGCATGCCATCGCCGCTTAGCGTAGTTCTGGGCGTGTCGCGCGGTTTTCACGAAAGCCGGCAATCGGGAACCTTCGCGTCCGTCACGCGCTTCGCGGCGCTCGATGCAAAGGATGATTTCATGCGCCTACCCCTCATCGCCCCCGCCGATCTGAGCCCAGAGCAAAAGCCGCTTTATGACGATATGAAAGCGGGCATCTCTTCAAATTTCAACGATTTCAAGACGATCGACGCAAACGGATCGCTGATCGGGCCATGGAATCCGTGGCTGCACGAGCCCGTGATTGGCAGGGCGGTCTGGGAACTCACCAAGGCCCTGAGCCAGATGGGGACTGCGCAGGCGACACTGGACGACGCGCCGCGCCAGATAGCGATCTTGGTGACCGGCGCGCATTTCGACGCAGCCTATGAGATCTATGCCCATATCGCCATTGCAGAACGCGAGAAAATGAGCGCGACCCGGCTTTCGGAATTGTGCGCCAACATCAAGCCGCGCGATTTGAACCCGGAGGAAAGCGTCGCTTATGATGTGGCCTTCGCGCTCGTGAACGGCGGCGTGCTGCCCGAACCCTGTTACCGGCTGGCAATCGATACCTTCGGCCAGCACGGTACCAAGGAGTTGATCTATCTCGTCGGGCTTTACTGCATGGTGTCGATGACGCTCAACGGCTTCAACGTGCCAGTGCCCGAGCGCGAGTAGCTCAGGCAGCCACCGGGGCAGCGGCGGGCTTGTCCTGGCTGAGATAGGAAGCCATTGCTCCCAATTTGCGCTGCGCCTTCAGATATGCGACCGGCTCGACCAGGCCAAGACGCGCGCGGGCGGCATCGATCGGCTCGTGGAGCAGCTTCTCGTAATCCTCGCCCGCCAGCCACTTGGCCTTCTTGCCGCGGCGATAGCCTTCCCACACGGCCTTGGCGAACAGCATGTTGCCGGTCACGCCGATGCTCTTGAGCGCTGCCGCCCCGCCGATGAACGCCCAGCCAAGCCCGCCGACCTGCGCATAGGAAAAGGCGACCAGCGCCGCCTCGCCAAGCGATTCATCGGCCTTGTAGCCAGTCATCACGTGCCAGATATCGTGGGTGTCGCGGATACGCCGACCGAACCAAGCATAGGGATGCGCGAGCATATCCTCATGGATCACCTTGCTGACCTCGACCAAGCCGTCTGCCGAATAGCCAGTGCTATCCAGGAAATCGCGATAGGCAGCGCCGACGGTGCCGGCAGCAAAGCCATCGACAAAGCCGCGATCGGAAAAGCGCTGTGCCAGTTCAACCCGTTCATAGGCCATCCGGCCACCCTCGGGAGTCGCGATGATCTTGGCATAATTGATCGGCGCATTACCGACATTGAGGGCGCGCATGATGCGGAACACCTGCGTCGTATCGTCGCCATCGTTCATCAGCTTGCGGATCGCGTCGAACGCGGTGCGCCAGTCGCGCCTGCCGGTGGTGCCGGGAAAGGGAGGAAGCTTCGCCATCGACTCAATCCTTACTGACACAAATGTTAGTAAGTCGTTACCCCGGCCAAGTCAATTGCCCAAACCAGGCGCTCACACCCGCATCGGCATGATCACGTAGAGCGCGGGCGCCTTGTCGTTTTCGCGGATCAGCGTGGGAGCGGCCGCATCGGCCAGATGCACCTCGACGGTGTCGCCGTGCACCTGCGCCAGGATATCGAGCAGATAGCGGCTGTTGAAACCGATTTCGAATGGCGCCGCGCTGTAATCGCCCGAGACTTCTTCAGCCGCAGTGCCGTTTTCGGGGCTCGTGACTGACAGCGTGATCTTGTCGCGATCGAGCGCCATCTTCACTGCGCGCGTCTTCTCCGTTGCAATCGTCGACACACGGTCGACCCCCTCTTCGAAGCTGCGCGGATCGATCTTGAGGATTTTGTCGTTGCCCGTCGGGATGACGCGGCTGTAATCGGGGAAGGTGCCGTCGATCAGCTTCGAGGTGAGCAGCGCCTGCCCCAGATCGAAGCGGATCTTGGTCGGCGAGAGCGAAACGCCGACCGATCCATCGATTTCGTCAAGCAATTTGCGCAGTTCGGCCACGCATTTGCGCGGTATGATGACGTCGGGCATGCCCTCGGCGCCGTCGGGCCGCGCGACGGTTACTCGCGCCAGCCGGTGGCCGTCGGTCGCCGCCGCCTTCAGCACTGGCTGCGGATCATCCGACACGTGCAGGAAGATGCCGTTCAGATAGTAACGCGTTTCCTCGGTCGAAATCGCAAAACGCGTCTTGTCGATGATCTGCTTGAGCGTTTCGGCAGGAAGCTCGAAGCTGACCGGCAATTCGCCTTCTGCAATCACCGGGAAATCGTCGCGCGGCAGCGTCGACAGCTGGAATTTGGCTCGACCAGCCATGATCGTCATCCGGCCTTCGGCAGCGCTCAGGCTCACCTGGCTGCCTTCGGGCAATTTGCGGGCGATATCGAACAGCGTGTGGGCCGAAACCGTTGTCGCGCCCGGGGTTTCGACGCTGGCGGCGATATGTTCGTTGATCTGCAGGTCGAGATCGGTCGCCATCAGCTTGAGCGTGCCGTCTCCGGTCGCCTCGATCAGCACATTCGAGAGAATCGGGATGGTATTGCGCCGCTCGACCACCGACTGGACGTGGCTCAAGCCCTTCAGCAAGGTTGCGCGTTCGATCGTCGCCTTCATCAGTCTCCCCCGGGCCGCCGCCCATGATATTCGCCCGGACAAGAACGCCGGGGGCAATACGCCGCATCGCATTCCTTAAACATAAACAGGGCCGGGGCAAGCACGCGCAAGGGGCCAGCGCTGGCCGATTGTCCCGTTGCAATCCCGCCCGGCGCGGGGGAAACTGCCGTCATGACATCGCCGCTCGCACCAAGCTCGCCCCGCACCGCACCACGAAAGGGGCGGGACTTCATCGCCCGTCACGGCGAGACGGTGTTCAACGCCGCCCGCCGCATCCAGGGCACCGCGCCGCACACACCGCTGACCCGCGCGGGCTTTGCCCAGGCGGATGAAATGGGGGCAGCGCTGGCGGCGTATCTGGGGGCCAAGCCGCCAATGGCGCTTTGGGCATCGAGCACGGGGCGGGCGCTGCAGACGCTTGCCGTGGTCACCGAGCATCTCGGGCTCGACTGGCATGCCGCGCGCACCGACGATCGACTGGTGGAGCTCGATACCGGCGATTGGGGCGGGCGCTATTATGCGCAGCTCGCCGAGGAGGGGCACGAGCTGGTGTTCGAGGGCACCGGGCTGCTGCGCCCAGCCCCCGGCGGCGAAAGCTATGCACAGATGGCATTGCGGCTATCGGCCTGGCTTGCCGATACCAATGACGATGACAGTGACCGGCTGGTGATCATGCACGGGCTGTCGAGCCGGGTGTTGCGCGGGGTGATGACCGGGCTTGCCGATCATCCGGCGATTGCCGCGCCCGCCGCGCCCAGCGTGCCGCAAGGATCGCTGGTGATGATTGCCGGCGGTGTTGAAAGCCTGATCCATCGTGGTTCGGGATTTGCCCCGACATGAACGCGCTCAGGCGCTGCGCGCTGCTGATGATATTGGCGACAGCCCCCGCAATCGCCGGTGAACAGCGCGAATCACTGGGCATCTTTGATCGCTGGGGCGCCTTTCGCGATCCCTCGCCGAAGCGCTGCTATGCGATCTCGGCGCCCGTCCGGGCGGGCGGCGGCGGTCGCTGGCGGCCCTTTGTCGGGATCGGCACCTGGCCTCAACAGGGCCAGCGCGGGCAGCTCCATATCCGTCTCAGCCGCGAGCGCGATCCCCGGGCGCGCGTCACCCTCAGCGTCGGCGAGCGCCGCTTCGAACTCGTCGCGGGCAATGCCGATGCATGGGCGGCCGATGCGCGAACCGATGTGGCGATCGTCGCTGCGATCCGATCAGGCCGCAGCCTGAGCGTTGAAACGCTGGGCAAGGGCGGGCAGCCCTTTGCCGATGTCTATGCCCTGCGCGGTGCCGCAACCGCCATCGACGCAGCGGCCTTGGGGTGCGTTGCCAGATAGCGCGGCTGGAAAACCAATCGATTTTGGCCTAAGGGCCCGCGATGCAGACGACTGAAAGCCTGACCATGCCCATTCCCGGGCACATTGATCCCGTGCCCGTGCCGCGCGCGTTCGTGCCGCGTATCGATGGCCGGATCGACCTGATCGGGCTTTCCAAGGTCGATTTGCGGATGGCGCTTGAAACCGCGCAGCTCGAACCGAGACAGGCCAAACTGCGCGCCAAGCAATTGTGGCACTGGATGTATAATCGTGGCGCCACGCAATTTTCGGTGATGACCGACATTTCGAAGACGATGCAGCCTTGGCTCGAACAGCGTTTCGTTATTGGCCGCCCCGACGTGATCGAGGCACAGGTTTCCACCGACGGGACGCGCAAATGGCTGCTGCGCAGCGATGCCAATGACGGGCAAGGCGGCCAGGATTACGAGATGGTGTTCATCCCCGATGCGGATCGCGGCACGTTGTGCGTGTCGTCGCAGGTCGGCTGCACACTCAATTGCCGCTTCTGCCACACCGGCACGATGCGGCTGGTCCGCAATCTTACTGCCGGCGAGATCGTTGGCCAGGTGATGCTGGCGCGCGATGCGCTTGGCGAATGGCCGAGCCAGCCCGAGGGGCGCCTGCTCACCAATATCGTGATGATGGGGATGGGCGAGCCGCTGTATAATTTCGATGCCGTGCGCGATGCGCTGAAACTGGTGATGGACGGCGACGGCCTTGCGCTCAGCAAGCGGCGGATCACGCTCTCGACTTCTGGCGTGGTGCCGATGATGGCGCGCGCCGGCGAGGAAATCGGCGTCAACCTCGCTGTGTCGCTCCACGCGGTGACCAAGGAAGTGCGCGACGAAATCGTGCCGCTCAATCGCAAATACGGCATCGAGGAACTGCTCCAGGCGTGTGCCGATTATCCCGGCGCCAATAATGCCCGGCGGATCACCTTCGAATATGTGATGCTGAGGGACAAGAATGACAGCGATGCCGATGCGCGCGAGCTCGTTCGCCTGATCAAGAAATACAAGCTGCCGGCCAAGGTGAACCTGATTCCGTTCAATCCCTGGCCCGGCGCCGCCTATGAAACGTCGGACCCGGCGCGCATTCGCTCATTCTCGAACATCATTTTCGAAGCCGGCATCTCGGCGCCGACCCGGACGCCGCGCGGGCGCGACATCGATGCGGCATGCGGCCAGCTGAAAACCGCGAGCGAAAAGAAGAGCCGGGCGGACTTGGATCGACTGGCGGATGAGAAGCAGGCAGCTTTGGGGTAAGCTAGCCGTCAGCCTGGGCTCGCTGATCGCCGATCATCCCCATCCCTTGCGGCTAGGCCAGAGTAATCGCGCGATTCGAGCCACTCGACAGCAAATTCGACGAACGGCCTTGCCTCCACGAGAAGCGATGGCGCGCGACCCACCAAGCCCTTGCTGGCGACGTGATGATCGACAAAGGCAGTGACGATCTGTTCGATGTGATCTTGCGGCAGGGCATCATGAACCGGTTCATCGGTCTCGAACTCCTCGATCAGGCGCCATTGGGTACCGCCAGCGGACGCAAACGGGATATCGACCCTGATGATCTTCTTGTCTGGGATCTTGGCGACATGCTCTGCATAATGCACCAAGGTCATCTTGCTGCGCGGCGCGCCCACCATCAACACGCGCCCTTCTCTCTCAACCAGCCTAGCCAAGGGCGACCCCTCACCATAGCCGTAATCCTGTCGGTGATCGGCGGTTATCCAGTCCGCCCACTTGCCGATCGCCGCCATTGATGCGCCCGGATTGGCACTGCGCCTCGCGCCGGGCCATGTCCTGACGAATTCTGCGATGATACCGTTGACCCGCACGGCCCGCGCGGTTTGAACATCAAATCCTGGCACATGATCGCGCCAGGCCGTCGGCATGCGACCCGTATCGTCAAGCAATTCATAATGCTGCGTTTCCCAACCAGCATAGACCATGGGTGCCCTCAGGCCCCAGCACGTCCAGCAATGCGCCGATCAGTACATCGGGGCCACCGAGTATCGGCCCGACCGAGCTGATGGCCGCATGCAACAACACGGTGTCGTCCCGCCTGAGGCCAAGACAATACAGATCGTCGCGCAATGACGAAGCCGTGCAATAGCCATCAATATCGCCACACATTGCTGCATTTTGCACAATCTCGATGTCAAAATGAAGTCGTTTGGCGGGGAGCGCTCGTTAATCGGGACGCTTCATCCGGAACAGCGCCTCTTGTGTGATCGCGAAATAATCGCCGGCGCCGCCGCCGCGCAGCACCGGGGCAGCACGTGCCGTCTTATAAACGCCGTCCTCGATCATCGCCGGATCGATATGGATGGCCACCACCTCGCCCAGGATCAGCCAGCTATCGACCTCGTGGCCGTCCGCACCCTGCAAGCGCAGCGTCTGGGTGTGACGGCATTCGAACTGAACCGGGCTCGCCGCGACGCGGGGCGGCTTGACGATCCGGGACGGCGCCGCGTCGATACCGGCAAGACCAAATTCATCGATGTTGGCCTCGACCATTGCCGACGAGCTGTTCATTGCCTCGGCGAGCGGGCGGCTGACGAGATTCCACACGAACTCGCCCGTCCGGCTGACGTTTTCGGCGCTGTCCTTCCAGCCGACCGAGCAAAAGCCGATGATTGGCGGCGCGTAATTGAAAAGGTTGAAAAAACTATAGGGCGCCAGGTTGGCAATGCCATCGATGCTGAGCGTGCTGATCCAGCCAATCGGCCGCGGTGCGACGATCGCATTCAACGGATCGTGCTTCAGGCCATGTCCGTGCGCGGGCTCGTAGAAATGGTGCCCAATCATCCAACCCTCCGATGAAACTGTCTCTTATGGTTCTATGGCACCGTAATGCCGGTTAGGCTAAGGCCGATCAATCAGCGCAAGCGCCGCTTCGAAGGGCCAAGCATGGACGGAACGACTGACCTCAACGCGACCGCTGCACCATCGGCGCCGCCTGCTGGCGACACCAACGCGGCGCGCTGGATTTACAAGCACAATGTATCGACGCGCGTCTGGCACTGGATCAACGTCGTCACCGTCTTCATCATGATCGGCAGCGGCCTCGGCATTCTGAACGGCCACCCCCATCTCTATTGGGGTCAATATGGAGCGAACCCCGATCCGGCGTGGATCCATCTACCGCACTGGCCCGGCTGGATGACGATTCCGGGCAATTATAATCTGGCGTTGTCGCGTCGCTGGCATTTGTTCTTTGCGCTGGTGCTCGGCTTCGCGCTGCTTGGCTTCATGCTTTCCAGCCTGATAAACCGCCATTTCCAAAAGCAGCTGGCGATCAAGGCGCATGAGCTGAGCCCCAGCCATTTGTTGTACGACATCAAGGAACACGCCGCCTTCCGCTTCCACGATCCGAAGGACCCCGGCGCGTTCAACGTGCTGCAAAAGATCGCTTATGCATCGGCGATCTTCATCATGATCCCGGCGATCATCTTCACAGGCCTTGCCATGTCGCCGGGGATGGATGCCGCCTGGCCCTGGCTGATCGAGATTTTCGGCGGCCGTTCATCGGCGCGCTCGATCCACTTCATTGCGATGATCGCGCTGATCGGCTTCATCATCGTCCATCTCGCGCTCGTCATTCTGGCGGGGCCGATCGACGAAGTCCGATCGATGATCACTGGTTACTGGCGCGTGCCTGGGGATGAACATTGATGTCGAATTTGATCACACGCCGCGCGCTCGTCGGCGGTGCTGCCACCGGCGCCGGGCTGCTGCTGTCGGGCTGCGACAAGCTTGCCCAGAATGAAGGCTTCCGAAAAATCCTCTATTCGGCAGACGATATCCATCGCGGGCTGCAACAGTCGCTGACGAGCCGCCATTCGCTGAGCCAGGAATTCCGCCCCGATCAGATGTCGCCGGTGTTCCGCGCGAACGGCACGCTCAATCCCGGCACGCCCGAATACACCGCGATGGCAGCGGAAAAATTCGCCAACTGGAAATTGCAGGTAACCGGCCTCGTCAACCGACCGCTGGCGCTGTCGCTCGCGCAGCTGCAATCGATGCCATCGCGTACCCAGATCACCCGTCATGATTGCGTCGAGGGTTGGACCGCGATTGGCAAATGGCATGGGCCAATGCTGGGCGACATCATGAAGCTGGCCGGCGTGAAGGACAGCGCGCGCTATGTGATCTTCCACTGTGCCGACCTTTATCACGGCAAGAATTATTACGAATCGATCGACATGTTCGACGTGTTCCATCCGCAGACGATCCTGGCGTGGCGGATGAACGATGCGCCGATCACCGTGCCGCATGGTGCGCCGATCCGGCTGCGCGCCGAGCGCCATCTGGGTTACAAGCAGGCGAAATATGTGATGGGGGTAGAGGCAGTTGACCATCTCGGTGGATTTGGCCTTGGCCAGGGCGGCTATTGGGAAGATAATGTCGATTATGACACCTATGCCGGTATTTAGCCGCTCAATGCTTTTCTGATGTCGCTGATCGATGTGTTCCTCGCCCGCCGGGTCCGGCGTGGCCAGCTGACGCTTGTGCAGCATGATGGCAGTGCGCGTACCTTTGGTGCGCCCGATCCGGCGCTTCGCGACGTTACCGTACGCTTCACCGACAAGGGTGCGGTGGGATCGATCCTGCGCGATCCCGCCCTCGGCGCGGGCGAGGCCTATCTCGATGGCCGGCTGGTGATCGACCAGGGCGATGTGCTCGATCTCGTGACGCTGATGACCGCAAACGATGTGTGGGAAGACGGCGCCAACGCGCTCGCAGCGAGTCCAGCGACACGCGCGGTGGAGGCGATCCTGCACCGGGTCGGCCGGGTGAACATGGCGCGCGGATCAAAGAAGAATGTCGCGCATCATTATGATCTGTCGGATCGGCTGTACGACCTCTTCCTCGATGCCGATCGCCAATATAGCTGCGCCTATTTCACCGATCCCGGCAACGGGCTGGAAGAGGCGCAGACCGACAAGCTCGCGCACATCGCCGCCAAGCTGGCGATCGAGCCGGGGATGCGCGTGCTCGATATCGGCTGCGGCTGGGGCGGGATGGCGCTGTATCTCAACCGGATGCTCGGTGCCGAGGTGCTCGGGGTGACGCTATCCGAAGAACAGCTCAAGGTCGCCCGCGCGCGCGCTGCAGAGGCGGGCGTGAGCGATAAGGTCAAGTTCGAGCTGATCGATTACCGTCACGTGACTGGACAGTTCGACCGGATCGTCTCGGTCGGCATGTTCGAGCATGTCGGCACCAAGCATTACCGCACCTTCTTTCGCAAATGCCGCGATCTGCTGACCCCCGATGGGGTGATGCTGCTCCACACCATCGGCCGCGCAGGCCCGCCGGGCTTCACCGACAAATGGACGATCAAGTACATCTTCCCCGGCGGCTACAACCCCGCGCTGTCAGAGATTATCCGCGCCAATGAAGGGCTGCGCATGCACTTGACCGATGTCGAGGTGCTGCGGCTGCATTACGCCTATACACTCCAGCATTGGTACGACCGTACGGCGGCGGCGAAGGAGCAGATCATCGCGCTGTACGACGAGCGATTCTTCCGGATGTGGCAATTCTATCTGGCGGGCGCGCTGTGCGCGTTCAAATATGGCGGGCTGGTGAATTACCAGCTGCAATTCGCGAGGAACCGCCATGCGTTGCCGATTACGCGGGATTATATGGTGACGGGTGAGGCGAAGTTGCGGGGGTGAGCGGGGTTGATCGACCCCACCCAATAATGTGGCATCTCCCCGACGATCGAATTTGGATCAGCGATAAGGACGTCGAAGACGATCGCCCTCCATGTCGATTCGCTCGCCCCAATCATGTTGCATTATTGCCAGCAGCATATGGGGCACCGTTAGCACGGAAAGCGTCATCATGCTGGTCTTGAACACGGTGGCGGGCACGTCTGGCGTCTCCAGCGCGACATAGATCACTGCTGCCACGCCCAATCCGGCAACAGTCGTTGCAGCAACCCACAGCGCTGTGCTGCGGGGCCGTTCTGGCCGTAGTGTTGCCCACCCCTCGCGGAAATGCCGAGGGGAATGAAACAGGCAGAAAAATACCGCAAATCCCATAACGGGCGGCAATAGGAGCATCGCGCCTAGCGTGCACAGCCCCTCGACCCGCCGCCTGGCCAACCGCATCGTCACCAGCCCGACGAGCGCGACGGCAATGGCGATCGGCGCTGCGAGAACCAGGACGTCCACGATCAACGCGGCGCGTGCATCCGCTGTCAAAATGACGAACACGTCTTTCAATGCCGAGCCATGCGAGAGCGCGGGCGCTGACAGCATGGCGAGCGCCAAGGCATAGGCAAGGAAGGGATCGCATGCCTCCTCCCAGTCCTGCGCGAAATGCAGCGTCGATATTGCATAGAATATCGCCAGCCCTGCCACTGGCGCGGCCCGCCACACCGCGAACATCGCCGTCGCTGCCGCGACATATCCCGCGACCTTCAGCAATTGCGTGATCGCCGCACCGCGGCGCAGCATTGCCATGTCGAGCGCGCCATGCGGAAGGCCGATGATCAGCATCATCATACACGCGATGCTCGTCGCCCGCGCATCATTGATCGCGCTGGCGCCCGCCCCCAGAATGATGACCGCAATCGCCAGGGCAACGGCCCAATCGCGCCTGAGCGAAAATGTGCCAAGTCGAGCAATCATGCTCGACTTGGCCCCAAGCTCTGCCGGGGATGGAGCAGCCTGGGAAAGGCTCATGGTTCAGGCGCTTGCGAGCGCCGGCGCCGATGCGTCGATCTCGGCAGCCGATTTGCGGACGGCGATCAGATACACCAGCACGCCGACGCCTGCCTTGGCGACCAGATCGGCGATCGTGTAGCCGATTTGCACCCCGGTCACCACCGAAGCGCCGCTAAAGTTGGTGTACGGGATCATATAGACAATCGGGTAAAAGCCCCACGACGCAAAGGTGAGCAACCGCGCCTGCTTGACCAGACCGCGAACATTTGCCGGCTGGCGCTCGATCGATGCGCCCAGACCCTTGAACAGTTCATAGACGATGTAGAGGAACGGGATCGCCGAGGCCGTGCCCCAGATCGCACGCGTTACATTGTCGGCGGCGATTTCGCCGGGATAGCCAAGGATGATCATCAGTGCCGCAGCCGAGCCAAGCCTCACTGACTTTGACATCGTCTCCTCTTCGGACAAACGCATTACCAGCACCAGTTCGATCAGCAACAATGGCACCGTTAACAGCCAATCGACATAACGATAGGCATCGTTGAAGGCGACATGTGTTGTTGAGACGATTCCGTCAGTCAGGACATAGGCTTCATTCCAACTCTCGAAAATCCGAAAATAATGATAGGCTGCGATACCGCAGACAAGGCCTGACAGTGTCAGCGCAGTCTTGTAGGCCGAGGTCACCTGCGATCGCCCGAGCCACAGGAAAATAGTTGTCGCAGCCATCGTGGCCAGTGTGAACGAGAACGCATTATAGACGAGCGAGAACTGTCCCGCGGATAAGGTTTCCATACCGATCCTTCCAGTTTGCTTGCGGGCACCGCCCGCCGGTGCGCAGCGTACTGCCCCTACACGCCGGCGTAGCCCATACGGCTTTTCTACCTTGGGTCTTTGGGCCGTGTTGATGGCAGTGGCGGTCGGTGTGTTTTCAACGTCGGGACTGAGCCTGGCGCTGCGGTCACTCCCCGTCCCCGTCTCCCATTTGCTTGCACGGACCAGCGCGCGCCCGTAAAGCGCGCCGCTTGTCGCCCTCCAGGAGCCCGCCATGACCGACCAGATCAATCGAGTCGTCCTCGCCTATTCGGGCGGGCTCGATACCAGCGTGATCCTGAAATGGCTCCAGCAGACCTATGCATGCGAAGTCGTCACCTTCACCGCCGATCTTGGCCAGGGCGAGGAACTCGAACCCGCACGGCGCAAGGCCGAGGCGGCAGGCGTGCGCCCCGAGCATATCTTCATCGACGATCTGCGCGAGGAATTCGTCCGCGATTATGTGTTCCCGATGATGCGCGCCAACGCGCTGTACGAGGGGCTGTACCTGCTCGGCACCAGCATCGCGCGACCGCTGATCGCCAAGCGCCAGATCGAGATTGCGCGCATGGTCGGCGCCGATGCGGTGAGCCACGGCGCGACCGGCAAGGGCAATGACCAGGTCCGCTTCGAGCTCGGCTATTATGCGCTCGCCCCCGATATCAAGGTGATCGCACCGTGGCGCGAATGGGATTTGACGAGCCGCACGCGGCTGATCGAATTTGCCGAGGCGCACCAGATCCAGGTCACCAAGGACAAGCGCGGCGAGGCGCCCTTTTCCACCGATGCGAACATCCTGCACACCTCGTCCGAGGGCAAGGTGCTTGAGGATCCATGGGATGAAGTGCCCGATTACGTCTATTCGCGCACGGTGAACCCCGAGGATGCGCCCGATACGCCCGAAGTGATCACGATCGATTTCGAAGCCGGCGACGGCGCGGCAATCAATGGCGAGGCGATGTCGCCTGCGACCCTGCTCGCCAGACTCAACGATCTCGGCCGCGCGCACGGGATTGGCCGGCTCGATCTGGTCGAGAACCGCTTCGTCGGCATGAAATCGCGCGGCATGTATGAAACGCCCGGCGGCACCATCTATCACCTCGCACACCGCGGCATCGAGCAGCTGACGCTCGATCGCGGCGCCGCGCACCTGAAGGACGAACTCGCCCCGCGTTACGCCGAACTCGTCTATAACGGCTTCTGGTTCAGCCCCGAGCGCGAGATGCTGCAGGCCGCAATCGACCATAGCCAGGCGAAGGTGACGGGCACCGTGCGGCTGAAGCTGTACAAGGGCGGCGTGTACGTGATCGGCCGCAAATCGCCCTATTCGCTGTACAGCGAGAAAGTGGTGACGTTCGAAGACGACCAAGGCGCGTACGACCAGCGCGACGCGGCGGGGTTCATCAAGCTGCAGGCGTTGCGGCTGCGGTTGCTGGGGCGGCGGGATCGGTAAGGGGGATCGGTTGGAAGCGGAGCAAAAGCCGCTTTACGCCCCATCTCGGCCAGTGACTCTTGCTGGCAGCTGCTTGAACGCAGATAATTCAGCACCGCGAGGAGAGAACAAAAACTCGCCGCCTTTTAACTGATTTCCATGTTCGCCTGAGACAAACTGAGCTATCTCGCTTTAGGCATTCGCTTACCACGGGTGGAGTAGTGTTGATGCACGCGAGCATGCGATATGTGCTGTTGCTTCTTTTGCTCCTACTTGCGACGCAAGCCAAGGCCGGAGTGTGCAATACATTCGACGAGCCGCTCACCGAAATTATTGCAAAGCGCTATGTGAACCAGGTCGTAAATAGCTATCCGGCGAAGTATCGTTCTACGCTTTTCGATGTAAAGATCATACTTTCACCAGAATCATCGAGCGATCTATACACTACGCAGAACGTCAAGGATAGAGTTTCTGTCGGTAATGCGATAATCATCCCACGACGGTATCTTAAATCACAATGTCTTCTAATGCTTTCAGCGTTAGCGTTTTCGGGAAACGGGCAAGGAGGGAAAACTCTACCGGATTTTGGGTCCATGCCGGATTGCCCTAATATTCCTTCCCGCTTTGACTGTCTCCTCAGCGGGTTAGAGATAACACTGAATGATTTCGAAAAGAGTGCCCCGCCCATGCGGGTTAAGAACTTGTCTGGATACGTAATCGTGCTAGTGGAGTCTGGGGTTGAGTACGCTATAGCCCACGAGTTTGCTCATATTATAAATGACAGATTTTTTCCACATCGAAGAACTTCAATCAATTACGACTCAGAACTCGAAGCAGACCTTCAGGCGCTAACAGTTTTCGCTGCCAACAAGGCAGTGCCGCTCGCAGACAGTTTGCTGTTTGGCGCGCGCGTAATCGAAGATTCTGTAATGCGGCGCACTGCTAATGGTGGGTCGCATGAGGCACCGATATGCCGCGCATCCCGTTCCAACACTTTACGCAAAAAACTGGGGCCCTATCTTCTCAGGATTACGGCTTGGGGTTTCCAAGGCAATCCTTCTTTCGACGCTTCAAAGGCGATCTCTTTGATGAGAAGTCAGGCTGGTGCCATGCCAGAAATTTCTTTTCCTGATACGCGAGAAGTATGCAGCAATAAATTATCAACAGAGGTGATAGCCGCCGAAGGCGATCTGAAACGGCTAGACGACTTAGTGTCCGGCTTGCCTTCCCCGCTAACAATATCCGACCGTCAACTCGGAGAAATCCTGCGCGTGCGGATGGATAGCTCCATAGGACGCAGCATCCGAGCTAGCCTTTATGGAGGAGGCGCGCTCTTGAAAATATCGTTGCTCAGCCGACCACTGGGGGAAATGTCTGGGCCGGACGATCGGAAGCGGTTGCTGAGCGGTCTCGACCGGATCAGCCGGCAGATTGACGTGACGGACATGTCGTCGAGCGACTACCAACAGTTTCTCTTACTAAGGGCAATTGCACGCTTCTCCACTGCGCCACCTGGAAGTAGTTTTGCCAGACAGGCTGAGGAGCTGTCTGCAGATTTGGATCGAATGATCCAGTTTGGTTCGCCGAGCGTACAATTCCTCGAAGTATTTGGGATGTACAAGTTGATCTCAGGTGACTGTAATGGCGCATTCGCAGCGCTGATCGAATCAGACGACCTGCGTCAATTTATTACGATTCGCGCTGGCTATGTACTTGATCTTTTCAATGTCAAACCGCCCGAACGACCGAGCCAGATGACATCGATAATAGAGGTCGCGCGACAGTTGAGGGAGAAGGGCGTCAAAATCCCACCCGAACAATGCAAGCCGTTACAAAACACAGCTGGCGTTAAAGCGGCTTACGGTTGGACTGATTGATTCGTTGAAGGCGATTGCGCAGCCTCACAAACCCCGGCGAACTTCGCTAGCCGATCCCCATACGCTGGATAAGCATATTTTTTGCGCAGTTGGGGAAGCCCGGCATAACGGGCTTTGCAATAAAAATAGCGGATGTCCTGCCCCGTCAAGCTCGTCGCAAGGGAGCGATCACACAGTCCATAATCAATACACACCAGAAGATCGTTATAATAATCTATCACAATTCTGAAGTTCTGTTCGCCTGCGTCGGCAATGATTTTCTCGGCGAGCCGCGCCTTGCCTTCCTCCTGTACACCGGAGAAGATCCGAAAATCGTCATTGTAGGTGTCGAAAGCAGCGCTCACCTTCAGGTAGGCGTCCATCACGCGGTCGTCATATTTGTGTTGAAACATCTGCGCCGCAAGCTGCTGCCGTTGAAGAACGTCACTATCGCGGCGTTGCAGTATATAAAGCACGACAACGACCAACGCGCTCAAGATTACCGCGATGTTGGCGGCGATGTGTATCCATTCTGCAAGATCGCGAGTCTTTTGGTCGCCGCGATTGTCCGGTCCCACCAATTCCCGGTCGGGCGCAAGAGGGCCATTGCTCACACCGCTATCCGCCGCACGGATCGATCCTAAGTGCGTGACGATTGCCTGGCAACTCCTGGAGGATCCGCTTCTCGTGCTTTCTGTTCCGCTTCATGCAAGCCAACTGTTTGGGTTTGACAAACAAAATCGTTTCGTTGCCGGTTGGATCGATCGGTGGCTGCGGAGCAAAGATGTGCCGGATGATGCGGATGCCGCCGCGTTCGCAGTCGCGAAAGTCAACGAAGACACCTTTCCGTTCCATCGGCACTTGATCGAGATTGGCCAGCAGGCAGCGAAATGCCGCCGGATCGACGAAGATTGGTCTTGGCATATTCTGAGCACACGCAAGCGATATGCTAAACAGCGCCATCAAAGCAAAGCCGGTCAACCATCGCATGCCTGTGATTCGCCCTGCCAACTCCGCGCAGCGTAGTATAGGCGTTTTCACCAACGCGACCAATCGCAATTTTGCCCACGCCGACTTTGCACCAGCAGCTCTCGATCACGTCAGATATGCTAACGACTCGGCCAGAAACCTGCCCGGCTAAAACGGCACCAAGGTTGCAGCCCAGGCTTTAGAGGTAGACGCGCCCAAACTCCTAACTCCCCCTTAACCACCTTCATGCCATGCCCTCCACAATGGCACATGCGCGCGCACGGCAGCATTGGGCAAGCGATGCGCTGCTGGCGGTAGGCTTGGCGCTGCTGCTGGGGCTTGCCTGGGCGGCGCATGATTGGGGTGCGCTATCGGCTCTGCATCTGCCCGATACCGATGATGCGATGCGGCTGCAGCAGATCCGCGATTGGCTGGGCGGGCAGGCGTTTGGCGATGTCCGGCAATATCGGCTCGCTGGCGGCATGCCGATGCATTGGTCGCGCCTGCCCGATCTCGTCCCGGCCGCGATCATCGCCGCGCTGCGCCCGTTGATCGGCGTCCACGCTGCTGAGCTGGGCGCGGTGATTGCCTGGCCGTTGATGCTGTTCGGCGCGGCGCTGACGCTGGTCGCGTCGATCACCCGTCGGCTTGCACCCGCAGCCGCGCGCACCGCGATCATCGTCGCGGCGATTGCCTATCCAGTGACGACCCTGTTCGCGCCGGGCCGGATCGATCATCACGGGCTGCAGATCGTGCTGGTGCTGCTGGTGGCGCGCGCTGTGTTGGCGCGGCCCGGCTGGGCATGCGGCATCGTCGCCGGCGTCGCGTCTGCCGCGAGCCTGATCGTCGGGATGGAGATGGCGCCGTTTTTAAGCCTCGCCTCGCTGTCCGTTTGGCTCGGCTGGTGGCTGGGCCGCCCCGGCGCGGGTTGACAGCTAGCCGGGCTTGGGATCGGTCTCAGCGGGGCACTGGCGATCGGAGCGGGGATGTTCGCCACAACCGACTGGGCCTATCCGGCGTGCGACAGCTTCACCCGCACCGTCTGGATGCTCGCGCAGGGCGGCGCGGTGGTGCCATTGGCGCTGGGGCTTGCCACGCCATTGCTCGCCACCCGGTTGCGGCGGCTGATGGCAAGCGCGGCGCTGGGGGGGCTGCTGACCGGGCTGCTGCTGCCCGCCGCCCAAGCCTGCGCGTCTCCCTATGGCAATGTCGATCGGCTCGTTGCCCGGCTGTGGCTCGATCATGTCGGCGAAGCGCAATCGCTGTTTGCCGCGCCCTGGCCAACCATCTTCGGCTATGCCGGGCTGCTCGTCGCCGGGATCATGGCAACGCTGTGGCAAGTCTGGCGCGCGCCGCACAGTGGCTGGACGACGCTGCTCGCGCTGCAGATGACGGCGCTGGCGATCGCCTGTCTCGAGCTGCGCGGCGTCTATGCCGGCGTGATCCTGGGTGCGCCCGCACTCGCAGCAGCGATCGGCGCCGCGCGCAGGCGTGGATCGCTGGCGCTCGCCGGGGCCTGGATTGGATCTGCCGGGATGCTCTATCCAATTGCTGCCCAGGCGCTGACCCCCCAAGAGGCGGGGCAACCGGGCCTCGGCACAGCGTGCACCGATCGCGGATTGATCGAGCGCTTGCGCGCGCTGCGCGCCGGCACGCTGATGGCGCCAATCGATGTCGGCGCCTATGCGCTGGCCGCAACGCCCCACGCGGTGATCGCCGCGCCCTATCACCGTAACAATGCCGGCAACGCCGCAATGTACCGTTTCTTCATGGCAGATCCCGCCGCCGCGCGCGCCATCGCCACCCACTGGCGCGTCAATTATGTGATCCTGTGCGATCCAGTGCCGCCGGGAGCCTTCGCCAAGCGTCTTCGCGACGGCAAGGCGCCGGCGTGGCTGGCGCCCGTTGGGCCGCAGTTGTGGCAGGTGCGATGACGCGGGCATGGTGGACGACGCGGTGGTTCGCGCTGGCTGCGGTCCTGGTCACCGCGATCCCGCTGCTCTGGCCACCCCTGCCGCCGCTGACCGACCTGCCCGTCCAGCTGGGGCGGTATCATGTCATGCAGGGCGGGGCGGATGCCGCGATGCTCGCCCGATTCTATCATTTCGCCTGGCGTCCGATCGGCTATCTGGGCGGCGATCTGCTCGCCTCCGGGCTGGCGCCGTTGCTCGGTCTTGAGCCAGCCGCAAAGGCCATCGCCATCGCCATTCCGATGCTGATGGCGGGCGCGATGCTATGGGTCTCGCGCGAGCTCCACGGTCGCGTGCAGCCGATGGCGCTGCTGGCGCTGCCCTTTGCCTATCACCTCGCCTTCCAGTTCGGCTTCCTGAACTATTCGCTCGCCGTGGCGCTGGCGCTTGCCGGCTGCGCCTTGTGGCTCCGGCTCGCAACGCAAGGTAGGATCGCCATGCGCGCCGCGCTGTTCGTCTCTATCGGTGCATTGGTGTGGACAGCGCATGTATTCGGTTGGCTGATCCTGGGGCTGTTCGCCTTCAGCGCCGAATTGGCCCGCACGCGTGATGCCGGCAGCAGCTGGCCGCAATCGATCGTGAAGGCCGGGCTTGGCTGCCTGCCGCTGGCGCTGCCCGCGCTGATGTTTCTTGGCTGGCAGCCTGGCAATACGGCGAGCGCGGGCGACTGGTGGCAGAGCCTGGCGCTCAAGCCCGGCTGGCTGGTGATGCCGCTGCGCGATCGCTGGCGCTGGTTCGATCTCGCCTCGATCCTGATCGTCGCGCTGATGCTGTACCGCGCGATCCGCAGCCCGCATTACCGGGCCGAGCCGGCGCTGATGATCGCCGCGACCTTGCTGCTGATCCTGTTTCTGGCGATGCCGTTCGGATCGGCCTATGGCGATGCCCGGATCGCGGCACTCATCTGGATTGCCGCGCTGCTGGCGATTGGCGCGCGTGACACCGTCAGCCAGCGCGAACAGGCAACAATTGCGCTGATCGGCCTGGCCTTGTTCAGCGTGCGCACCGCCGCCGGCACCGCCAGCTTTGCGATCGAAAGCAGGGTGTGGGAGCGCCATCTGGCGGCGCTGCGCCATGTGCCGCGTGGCAGCCGCCTGGTCAGCTTTGTCGAGGCGGCATGCGCGCCCGCCTGGCGCCTGCCGCGCACCGTCCATCTGCCGAGCATGGCGATCGCGCGTCGCGCCGCCTTCGCCAATGATCAGCCCGATCTGGGCGGAGCGACGCTGATGACCGTCACGGCGCCCGGAATCGACGGGTTCAGCCATGATCCGTCGCAGATCGTGGTCGCAGCGCCTTGTCCAAACAGCCCCGAATTCCGTACGCTCGATCAGGCGCTTGCCAGCTTTCCCCGCAGCGGCTTCGATTATGTCTGGCTGATCGATGCGAGGTCGCTTGATCGGCGTCGGCTGGCCGGTCTGCGGCTGATTTGGCACAGCGATCATGATTTCCTGTTCGCCGTCGATCGGCCACGCTTGTAGCGAGTGCCGACACCGGACTAGAAGCGCTTCGATGCAGGGGACGGACGAGCGGCTTCACTGGTGGCAGACCAGAACATTCGTGATCGTCGCGGCCATCATCGCGACGATTCCATTGCTATGGCCCGATATCCCCCCGCTGGTCGATCTGCCCGGGCATATGGGGCGATACCGGGTGCAGCTCGATATCGGCGCGGCGCCCTGGCTGTCGGAATGGTACAGCTTTGGCTGGTCGCTGATTGGCAATCTGGGGCTCGATCTGCTTGTCGTGCCGCTCGCGCCTCTTTTCGGGCTCGAATTGGCGGTAAAGCTGATCGTGATCGCGATCCCCGCGCTCACTGTGACTGGGCTGTTGTGGATCGCGCGCGAGGTGCATGGCCGCATCCCTGCGACGGCGCTGTTCGCGCTGCCGCTCGCCTATAGCTTCCCGTTCCATTTCGGCTTCGTCAATTTCGCGCTGTCGATGGCGATCGCGCTCAATGCCTTCGCGCTGTGGCTGCGGCTTGCCCGGCTTGGCCATCTGCGGCTTCGCGCGATCATTTTCGTGCCGCTGTCCTGCGCCTTGTGGGTTTGCCACACGTTCGGCTGGGGGGTGCTCGGCGTACTCGCCTTTTCGGCCGAGATGATCCGTCAGCATGATGCCGGCCACCGCTGGTTCAACGCCTGGGTACGCGCCGGGCTTGGCTGCCTGCCACTCGCGATCCCGATAGGGCTGATGATCTTCTGGCGCAGCGGCGATCACGTCACTGGCCAGACCGCGGACTGGTTCAACTGGCAGGCAAAGATCAGCTGGCTGGTGATGATCTTTCGCGATCGCTGGCAAACCTTCGATATCGCCTCGCTCGCGATTTTGCTGGTGATCCTGATCAAGGGGCTGCGCGATCCCAATATCGAATATTCGCGCAATCTGGGGCTGTCGGCGCTGTTCCTGCTGGCGGTGTTCCTGGTCCTGCCACGCATCGTGTTTGGTTCTGCCTATGCCGATATGCGGATGACGCCGTTCATGGTCGCAATCGCCGTCATCGCGCTAAGGCCCAAGCGTGGCCTGTCGATCCGCGGCACATCGACGCTCGCGGTCGTCGGTCTCGCCTTCTTCCTTGCCCGGATCGGCGCGACGACGGTGAGCTTCTGGCTGTACGACCAGAGCTATGATCGCGAACTGCCAGCGCTCGATCATCTGCCGCGCGGTGCGCGGCTGGTGTCGTTCGTCGGCCAGAATTGCCACAATGACTGGCAGATGAGCCGGCTCGAACACATCCCGGCGATCGCGCTGGAACGGCGGCTGGCCTATACCAACGATCAATGGTCGATGCCTGGCGCCCAGCTGATGGTGACGCATTACAAGATCGCCAAGGGCTTTGCGCATGATCCCTCGCAGATCGTGACCGATGTGCAATGCCCCCGCGAATGGTGGCGGCCGCTCACCCGCTCGCTGGCGCGCTTCCCGCGCGATGCCTTTGATTATGTGTGGCTGATCACCCCGCCTGCCCATAACAAGTCGCTTGAGGCGGGGCTGGTGCCGGTCTGGACCAATGGCCACAGTACCTTGTTCAAGATCGATCACGCAGTCCCGGCGCCGGCGATCGAGCCCGGATCGATGAAGCCGCCGCCGTTCAGCCGTCCACACGCCGGAACGGGGTCATCGTCCCCAGATAGTCCCGGTCCGCTGCCACCGCCTCGCGCTCGCGCACCAGATAATCGGCGATCGCCCGCCTGAAATTGGGATCGGGGATGAAATGCGCTGACCAGGTCGGCACCGGCGCATAGCCGCGCGCGAGCTTGTGCTCCCCCTGCGCGCCCGCCTCGACCGAGCGCAGACCCCGCTCTATCGCCGCGTCGATCGCCTGATAATAGCAAAGCTCGAAATGGAGGAACGGCACCTCCTCGGTCGCGCCCCAATAGCGGCCATACAGCGTATCAGCACCGATCAGGTTGAGCGCGCCGGCGATCGGCCGTCCGTCGCGCTCGGCCAGGATCAGCAGCACCCGATCGCCCATCTGTTGACCGAGCAGCGAGAAGAAAGACCGGGTGAGATAGGGCTGCCCCCATTTGCGCGCGCCGGTATCCTGATAGAATATCCAGAACGCATCCCATTCGGCCTCGGTCAGCTGGGTGCCGCTGACGTGGCGGATCGTCAGCCCGTCGACGGCAGCGGCGCGTTCCTTACGGATCGCCTTGCGCTTGCGGCTGGCGAGCGCGCCAAGGAAATCCTCGAACCCGGCATAGCCTTCGTTGCGCCAATGGAACTGGGTCCCCGCGCGCACCAGCCATCCTGCCGCCTCGAACAGCGGCAATTGTTCAGGGCTGACGAAGGTCGCGTGCGCGCTCGACAGGCCCTGCTGCACGGTCACCGTCTCGATCGCGGCAATCAGTGCGGGCGCCAGCGCTGGATCGCGCAACAATAGTCGCGGCCCGGGCACCGGCGTGAAGGGCACTGCGATCTGCAGCTTGGGATAATAATTGCCCCCGGCGCGGTGCCAGGCATCGGCCCAGGCGTGATCGAACACATATTCGCCCTGGCTGTGGCTCTTGGCGTAAGCGGGCGCGATTGCGGCCGGGCGACCATCGGCGCCGTCGATGACGATCGGGATCGATTGCCAGCCGGCGCGCGGCGAAACGCTGCCCGATTGTTCGAGGATCTGTAGGAAGGCGTGGCTGAGAAAGGGATTGTCCGCCCCGGCGCAGGCATCCCAATCGGCGCGGGCCATTCCAGCCACGCCGTTGGCGATGCGTGCGGTAAAATCGGCCTCGGTCATGCCTGCCGAACGCGCCTGCACCCGGATCGATACACCACGCCTAGGGCGCGATCTGGACGATCGCGTCGATTTCGACCACCGCGCCAAGCGGCAATACCGGCACACCGACTGCGCTGCGCGCATGGCGCCCGGCATCCCCAAACAGCGCCACCATGAGTTCAGAAGCGCCATTTGCCACCTTGGCCTGATCGGTAAAGGTGCCGGCACTATTGACGAAAACGCCAAGCTTGACGATCCGTTCGACCCGGTTGAGCCCGCCCAGCGTCGCCTTCATCTGCGCCAGCAACATCAGCGCACAACGCTCTGCCGCTTTATGTGCAAAGGCGAGATCGCTGTCCTCGCCGACGCGGCCTTTCATCAGCGTGCCGTCATCGAACGGCAACTGGCCAGAGATGTAGAGCATGCCGCCCGCCTCCACCGTTGGCACATAGGCTGCAACAGGCGCGGCGGCGACGGGGAGCGCGAGCCCGAGCTCTGCGAGTTTGGCGTCGATTCGATCGGTCATGATCATGGCTCAACCACGCCCCCCTATATCGGGTCAAGCCCCGGCAGGGAGGCCTGCTGCAAAGCGCTCGGCAATCCAGCCTTGTGCCTCGCGCCAATCATCGATGCGCGCGTGGGCGGCGGGCGCCGGCGCGATATGCGGCGCGAGTTCAGGCTCCGATACCATGTGCAGCCGGTGGACCTGCGGCGCATGCTTGGCGACCGATTCGTGATGCACGCCCAGATCGTCGACGAACACGGTGACGGGATTGCCATGCTCGGCGACGAGCCGCGACACCGGATCACCCTTGCCGCCGCGATTGGTCTCGACCCGGTGCTCGATGCCGAACTTGGCAAGCTGGGCAATGCGGGGTTCGCGGCATTGATCCTGAAGATTGGTGAGAATCACGATATCGGCGGTCTCGGCAAGCGCCGCCAGCGCCTCGCGCGCGTGCGGCACCAGCGTCTGCCGGTCCATCTCGCCAGGGAAAAAGCCATCGAGCAGGCTCCACATCTTTTCCTTGGTCGGCGCCTCTCCGGTCCAGCGATATTTCATGCTCGATGCGAAATCGCCGCCCTTCAGGCTGAAATCGATATCGTGCTTCTCGCCCAGCCACACGCCGAAATGGCGCACCATGTGCAGCAACACCTCGTCACAATCACAGATCAACAGCGGTTTCATTGGGTCTCCAGGTGAATGCGCGCTGCGGGCAGCGATGCAGGTGGGGCGCCGATCGCCGCTGCGCAGGCGAGAAGATCGGGCTCGTGCGATTCGAGAAAGCCGATCACGGCGGCCAGCACTGCTGGCGCATCAGCGCCCGCACGCAGGCCGGCCGGGGTTAATCCTGTCAACGACAACAGTCTTTCTGCGCGTGCCGGATCGGCGAGCGTCCAGACGAGCGCTTTCAGCGCGAGCCCGGCGGCATCATCGCCACCTATGTCTTCATTTGTATCGCGCGCGCGCATTGCCTATTCGATCGATCTGGCCGGATGGAGGGAACTGCGCGGACGTGGCAATCAGGGTGCTGGTTGTCGTGGACAACGAACTCAACCTCAAACTTTTCTGCGATCTGCTGCGCGCGCATGAATATGTGGCCGAAGGGGTGCATGACGGGCGCGAGGCGGTGGCCCGCGCGCGCGCTTTCCAGCCCGATCTGATCATCACCGATATTCAGCTGCCGCATTTGACCGGCTATGAGCTGATTGCGCAGTTGAAGGGCGATCTGACGCTGCGCACGATCCCGGTGATGGCGGTGACGGCCTATGCCGGTCGCGAGGATGAGGACCGGATCCGCGCGGCAGGCGCCAACGCCTATGTGTCAAAGCCGATCGCGCTGGCAGCGTTCATTGCCCAAGTGAAGGCATTGCTGCCCGATTGACTCCAGCATGACAAAGGCCACGAACATCGCGTCCGTGGCCTGCATATCTGTCGCCGAATCCGCCGGGCAGCCTGCGCTGCCCGTCCGATTATTTGATCTTGGCTTCCTTGAAGTCGACATGCTTGCGCACGACGGGATCATATTTCCTGAAGCTGAGCTTGTCGGTCTGGGTGCGCGGGTTCTTCTTGGTGACATAGAAGAAGCCGGTATCGGCCGAGCTGACGAGCTTGATCTTGACGGTGGTCGGCTTTGCCATGACCTGAAATCCTGCGAGTTTGAAAAAAGCAAAAAGCGGCGAACGCGTGCCCGCCGCTTGATCAGGCATGCCCAGTGACGCAGCGCCCCTGATTTGTCAAGCATGGTGCCGCACACGGTAAGCGCTAACCCCATCTTCACCATCTTGCGCCAAAGCTGATCGCGACCACGAGCAAAGGGTACGGGCAGGAGCCAAAGCATGGACGCATTGATGGCGGCACTCGTCGCCGCCTTGCTCACCCAGGCGGGCGACCGGACGCCCTGGCTGGCGGCCATCCTTGGCGATCGCTATCGCCAGCCTGGCTTGGTCATTGCCGGCATCGCCCTCGCCACTGCGGTCACCAATGCGCTTGGCGTGTTCGCCGGAATGCTGGTTGCGCCAATCCTGAACCCCAATGCCCGCGCGCTGATGCTGGCGGTCGCTCTTGGCTCAGCGGGCGTGTCTGCATTGTTTCCGCTCAAGCACCCCGGGCGGATGGAGGGTTGGCGGCTTGGTGCTTTCTTCACGACGATGGTCGGCGTGCTGGCGCAGGGTGTCGGCGATCGCACCCAGTTCATCACAGCGGCGTTGGCGATGCGCAGCACGCTGCCCTGGTTTGCCGCGATCGGCGCAACGATCGGCACCCTCATTATCATCGTGCCTGCGGTGCTGACTGGCGAATCCGGGCGGCAGGCCTTGCCGGTCGCCGCGATCCGGATCGGCACTGGTGTCGCGCTCGTGATCGCCGGGATCGTCTCCGCACTGGGCGCGCTGCGGCTGATCTAGCGCGGCGATCACCTTCATCGCTATATTGAAGGCGGGGTCGCCGGACCAAATCTGTTAATCGGATCGTTGACGCAATGATTCCGCCCGACAGGAGATTGACGACATGGCCACCGATGCTGCCCTGAAAACCCCGACTGATCTGAAATCGAACGCGACCAAGACCGTCGCCGAAGCGCTGAACGGCATTCTCGCCGACAGTTTCGCGCTCTATCTGAAGACGAAGAATTTTCACTGGCACGTCTCGGGCCCGCATTTTCGCGATTATCACCTGATGCTCGATGAGCAGGCTGCCGAAATCTTCGCGATCACCGATGCCGTTGCCGAGCGCGTCCGCAAGACCGGCAACACGACGCTCCGCTCGATCGGCGACATCGCGCGCCACCAAAGCGTGACGGACAATGACGAGACCTTCGTTGCGCCCGATGCCATGCTGAGCGAACTGCGCGACGACAATCTCAAGCTGGTCGAGACGCTGCGCGAAGCAAAGGACCTGGCCGACACGGCCAAGGACAATGCCACCAGCGCGATGATCGACGACTGGACCGACCAGGCCGAACGTCGCGCATGGTTCCTGTTCGAAGCAGGCCGAAAGGGCTGATCGAACCGGCGCTGGCCCCTGTTCGAAGGGGGCGATGCTGGAAGAGGCGACGCTAAAAGGGGGGTGCGGTCCGACGACCCACCGCCATTTCGGCATTGAACCCGACATTGCGTCAGGCCGGAATCAACCCTTGCCGGCGGGCGTCACCGCGCCTTTTGTCGAAGGGTTGGACGCATTTGTCTTTTTGGGTTTCTCCGCCTTGGGCTTGCGGACTTCCTTGTTCGATTTCTTCTGGGCCTTGGCCATTGCCGCCTCCATAATCGGGCTTGATGCCCGTTGCCGAGCCAGTCTAGGCGGACAGCGACGGCTTGGCGCGTGAAATCTGTTCCGGCGGCGCGGTGCTGGCAGGGCGGTGGCAGCGATCAGATCGCCGCCACGGCATTCATCAACGCCGCCTGGCCCAGCACCAACGCCGCGGTGGCCACAAAGGCCAACAGGCCGATCAACATTGTCCGATTCATCGCATATCTCCTGCAATCATGCCGGCCTAACTCAGGCGATCGGCATTACCGGCAGTGCGGCACTGATCATGATCGCAGCAACGAACACCGAAGCTGCAAGCGAACCGGCAACCCGTGCCAGTGAATCAAACCGAACCAACATGCTCATTCTCCCTTGTATCTGGCGGATCGGACCATCCGATCGCCGATGACCAAGGGGATTGCAGGGAGCGTGCCAAGTCGACAACTAACTGAAATGCAATGTTTTTAAGCTTTTTGCTCGGCCGCGAATGACATATTTGCTAATTCTTGTGGCGTAGCGCGCTAAATATTGGCTCGATGCGCCAGCCTCGATCAGCCGGTCTTTATGCAATTGCGACCATCGGCCTTTGCGGCGTAGAGCAGCCGATCCGCACGCTCGAAAACCGTGCCGGACATTTCCTCGTGCCGTCCAGCCGTCAGCCCTGCCGAAAACGTCACTTCGCCCAATGGCGTGTCGGTTTCCCGCAGGCGATAGCGCTTGCGGGCGACGCGTTCGCGCGCGGCCTCGAGCGTCTGGCGCGCGGTCGCCAGATCGATCCCAACGAACAGCGCGACGAATTCCTCGCCGCCATAACGCGCGACGAGATGCGGTGCGCATTCCTCGCTCAGCACGTCGCCGATCGATTTGAGCACCCGGTCACCAACCGCATGGCCAAAACCATCATTGACCAGCTTGAAGTGATCAATGTCGCATACCGCGACACAAATCGGCTCACCGGTCGCCAATTGCTCGGCATAGGCCTCCTCAAAGGCGCGGCGATTGGGCATGCCGGTCAACGGATCACGGCGGGCATTGTCGCGCGCCTCCTCGAGCTTCTGGCGAAGATCATCAGCCTCGCGATTGGCGGCCTCGAGCTGGCTTTCGGCGGTGTGGACGCGGTTGAGCATCGCACCCGTCATCCGCAGCGTTTCACTATCGGGGCTGACAACGTCGCGCATGGCGTCTGCCGTCGCCGCCAGGTCACGCCCGAAATCGCGGGTATCCGATCGGATGCTGCGCACCAGATCCTGAAATCCCTCGACTTGCATCTGCGTCTTGGCGACCAGCCCCTCAGCCAGCGAATCGCGCGGCGACGGTGCAGGCGCGGCGATCCGGCTCGTCACGTCACCGCCTAGCGAGACGACGTCGTTGCGAGTCAGCCGGATGCCGCCATCGGTGAGCGCAGCCACCGCCTTTGCCAACGCCCCATCGGGATCGCTGTAGATTCGGTAGCCGAAACCATAGTTGATCGGATCGGGCGGCAGGCGGTTGCGCATCAGGAATTCCCCGACACGTTCGAACAATAGCTGTTCATTCGTCGCTGGGGCGCGCTTCTGCACCCCGACCGCCATCACACTGCTCATGGACCCCTGCCCGCCTATCTACCGCCGCTCCTCGCCGGCCAATCCCCGACTTGCGACAGCGTCATACCGGCCAACAGCTAACATCGCGTAAGCGTAACGATTATTCGCAGGGCTGAGCGGTGCCTAGCTTTGCGCCGCCTGATAGCGCCGCACCGCATCGAGCGTATTGCGCACGTGATCTGCAGGATTGAGGTCGTTGTGAACGTAAAATACCTTACCGTCCTTGCCGATCACATAGCTAGTCCGCGTCGTTGCCGCGATCGTCTTGCCGTCCTTGGCGGTGATCGTGCGGCCAAGCGCCACGTCATAGCCGCTGACCACTGCTGGCCCGGCGCTGGCAACAGGGAACTGCCCGGCACAGTCCTTCTTGGAAAAGTCGGCGAGCACGTCAACGCCATCGGCGGACATGCCGATCACCGATGCGCCCGCTTTTTTGAAATCGGGAATGGCAGCGGCAAACGCCCGCGCCTCTGCGCTACAGCCCGGCGTGAAGGCGGCCGGGAAGAAATACAGGACGACGGGGCCCTTTTTCAGCGCATCCTTGAGGTGGACGGTGAAAATCTTGCCGGCGGTTGCGCCGCGCGTGGTGAAATCAGGGGCGGTCGCGCCGGGCGCCAGGGAGGCGGCGGCGGGTGCGGCAAGCATCAGGGCCAAGCCGACGAACAGGGGTGCGCGCATTGTTTCCGTCTCCAATAAATCCGATGCGCTGCTCATTACGCCAGGCAGGCGCAGAACGCCAAGCGGGACTTTGGCCCAGTGGCATGCCGCGCCACACGCCGCAACGCCTTGCTAGCGGCTCAGCGAAAAGCCGATCCGGGCATAGGTGGCAGCGCGGTTATAGTTTGGCAGGCGCTCGCCATAGCCGGTGAAGGCCTCGCCGAACAAATAGATGCCGGCGCCGTGCAGGCCGAGCCTTGCTACTGGATAGGACAGGAAGGCCTCGCCGGCGCCATAGCCCGTTGCCGGGTTGCCGCGCGCAAACAGGGTCAGTTTGATTCCATCGGCCTTTTCGATCGAAGCGGTGACCGAGCCATAGCCGAAAAAGCGTTCGAACTGCGGCGCGATGCCGTGATTGCCGACATAGAACCACCCCTGCGGCGCGATGTTGAGTTGCCAGCCGTCGCCAAGCGAGAACCGCTTGTTGACGCGCAGATAGAAGCGGTTGGAATCGACCGAATTGTTCAAGCCGCCGCCATTCGAATCATGGCGATATCCAATTGCGGCAATGGCGCTGCTCCCGATCGGCGCATCGATGAACACCTCGGGGCTGTAGATGAGATCGCGAATCGGCCCAGATGGTTGGAGCACATCCCAGAAGATCGTCTGAGTATAGGCGACATTGAGGTGTGACAGCAGCCCTTCGCCGCCAAGCGGTCTGACGACGACGCTCAACTGGAGCTTGGCACCCGCATTATCCGCCCCGATCGCGGCATAGGTCGGCTCATAAGGCCTGATCCGCGGCAGGATGGCGGCGGTGCTGCCACGCGAATCGGCAAACACTGTCTCCGGTGCGGCAGCTTGCGCGACTTCTGTCGGCCGAGCCGCGACGGTTCGCGGCGCGAGCCGGTAGCGCAGCTTGGCAAAGCCGCCGGGTGGCACGGGCGCGGTGTCGGCGGTCGATCGGATCAGCGAGAGCGTCAGCGGGGTGCCATCGCGCGCGACCGTGTCGATCGTGTCGGGTGCCGTCACCGGGGCCGCCTGACGCCCCTCGTTGAGGAGGAAAACATCGACGCCGCGATCAAGCGCGCTTGCTGCAGATTCGGGCGGGTCGACGAGCGGACGGGTTTGGGCGACGACGGGGCTGGCGAACACAGCGATAGGAACGACGAACAGAATTTGGCGCATGGTGACCTCTTGTCACCCGATCATGACAATTTGGGTGTCGCTTCGATGCTAGCCGCAGGCTGGCCGCCGCGCTAGGGCAGGCCATGCGCGTCACTCCCGCCGATATTGCCCTTGCCGAACGGCTTGCCGATGCTGCCGGTGCGGCAATCCGCCCCTATTTCCGCGCACCGCACGGGCTCGAAACCAAGGCCGATCACTCGCCGGTGACGCTTGCCGATCGTGCGAGCGAGGCGGCGATGCGCGCGCTGATCGAAGCGCATTTTCCCGACGATGCGATCATCGGGGAGGAATATGGCACCAAAGAGGGCAGCAGCGGGCGCGCCTGGGTGCTCGATCCAATCGATGGCACGCGCGCCTTCATCTCTGGCCGGCCAATCTTCGGCACGCTGATCGGCCTGGTCATCGATGGCTGGCCAGTGCTCGGCGTGATCGATCAACCAATCCTGCGCGAGCGCTGGCTGGGCGTGATCGGCCGGCCTACCCTGTTCAACGGCAGTCGCGCGCACACCCGCACCTGCGCCTCGCTGGTCGGTGCTGCGCTGGCGACAACCAGCCCGCATCTGTTCGACGATCACCAGGCCGATCATTTCGTGTCGCTTGCCCGCGCCGTTTCAGACGGAGCGATGCGGCAAGGCCCCATTTATGGGGGCGATTGCTACAATTACGCCTGCCTTGCCTCGGGACATCTCGATATCGTCGTCGAGGCAGGACTGAAGCTTCATGATTTTGCGGCCCTGGTTCCCGTTGTCGAGGGCGCTGGCGGGCGGATGTGCGACTGGGCGGGCGATCCGCTCACCGCCGACAGCACCGGCGACGTGATCGCAGCAGGCGACCCCGCGCGGATCGAGGAAATCGTCGAGGCATTATCCTGCCACGGCCATTGAGCGGTTAGAAGATCCCCAGGAACTTCTTGCGCTGCGTCCTGCGCTGATCCTTGGTGCTGTTGCCGTTTTCCGATTTGGCGGTGGTGCCGCGACCGACATCGTCGCGCGGCTGGCCCTTGGTGGTGCGTTGCGCCTGCGCGGTCGCGCCCGACAGGATCGGGCCACAGCTCGCCGCCTTGGCATCACCGATATCGACAAACGCCAGCACCGCGGCAAGCGGGGAGGCAACCACGCCCAGCGCCACCGCCGCCCCCGCCCGCAGGAACAAATCGCTGCTGATCACATCGATCTTGGGCTTGGCGAAATAGCCGCCAATACCAACGGGCGACTGCGCCGAGATCAGGCTGAACTTCTTGCCGTCGGCGCGAAAGGAGAGATCGACGGCTTCGTTGCGAAAGCTGAAACCGCCGCGCCCGACCATCACATTCTTGGTGGTGTCGATCAGGATCGGATCGGCTGCGGCAACGCCGTTGCGAACGGTGAAGCCGATAAGCCCGCAATTGATCTGCACCGGCTCCTTCAGCCTGCCCTGGACGAGCTTGTAGAAAAAGGTGCCGAGATCGAGCTCGGATAGCTGGATGTTCCGCGTCCAGAAACTGCCCTTGGGCATGATGATCGCGATCCGCCCGTTGGAACTGGCGAGCGATTTGGCGACGCTGTCACCGCTGCCCGTCATCTTGATCCGTGCCTTCAGCGTGCCCGTGGTGCCCGATTCCTCGACCCCGAAACCGGCGAGTAGGCGCCCCATCGGCGTTGGCGACATCCGGATATCGTAATCGGTCATGACGGGGATGCGGCGGGCATTGATGATGATATCCGAATCGACATGCCCCCGCGCCACATCGAAGGTCAGCGGCGACAGCGTGAGCTGCCGGTCATCAAGCGCCAGCGTTAGACCGATATTGGAGACGGGGAAGCTCTTTGCCCGCACGCTGCGCACCGTATAACGTACCTGCGCATCGAAATTCTTGAGCGCATCGGTGCGTAGCGGCGCATCGGGCAACAGGCGCGGCGTCCCATTCACCTGGCGCAAGGCACCGGCAGCTCCCTTTGCCGCGACGGCATCGGGATTATAGCCGATAAAAGGCGCCACATCGACAATGTCGAGCACGCGCGTGGCGAGCATCGCTGTAACGAGCAGGCGCGGCTGGCGCATCTGTACCGTCATCTTTCCGGCCAAGTCGCTCTCGCCAAAATTGCCGTGAAGGCCAGTGAACCGCCATTCATCACCTGCCTTGGTAAAGGCCGAGCGGAGGCGGTAAGCGCGTGTCGCCGGCACCGCGATGCCCGCCACATTGAACAGATCGGCAATGTTGCGTCCGCGCACATCAAGGTGAAGATCGGCACCTTCGAGCTGCGTCGCGCCAGGCAAGGTGCCGTTTATTTCGGCGCGGGTGCGGGCGGCGCGAATCGACAGCGCAATCTGGTTTTGACCGCCAGCAAGCGTGGCATTGGGTGACAGCAACGCGCCGGTGATCGTGAACGGCGTGTGCGACGCACTGCCGCCGCCATCGAAGCGAATCGCATTCATCAGCTGGGTGCCCTGCGCGCGCACCGCATGCACGTTGATGTCCGCAGAAAGCAGCATTTTGGGATCGCGGTAGCGCAGGGTAGTGCCGTCGATCAGCGCGCGCGTGATGTTGGGCAGTTCAAGCGGCTTGCCGTCTGTATTGAACGTCCAGGTGTTTTGCCGGCGGGCCTTGTCCCATTCGGCGTCGATCGCAGCACCCTGAAGATCGAGCCAGCGGAAGCGCCGTCCGCCAAAGATGTAGCTGAGGGTATCGATTCGGCTATCGATCCGCTTTGCCGAGAACAAGAGGCGGGGCGCGGCCCATTCGGGGTTGGCGATGCTCAACCCTTCGGCATAGAATTTTGCATCGATGATGTTGAAATAGAACTGGAAATCGCCAGCGACGCGGACTTGACGCCCGCTGAAGCTGGTCGCGGTGCGCTCGAACGGATGCTTCAGGAACCGACCCTTGGTGACGAACAGGATCACCCAGGCGAGCACGATGAGGCCGATGAGCGTGGTGATCACCGCAATGATCGCTGCTGCGGGGGTGTCGATCGATCGTGTCGCCACAGGATGATCACCATCGGCTGCCGGCACGTGCAGCGGCGGGATTTGCTCATCACTCATGGCGTCTTAACCGCGGGCTCGGGCGAACGTTCCGATGCTGCTGTAGTTGCAAAGCGCGGCACCTTCGTCTATGCGCCCGCCTTTCCGCGAGTAAGAGGAACTGCCCGGCCGGTATGGGCTGCCGTGGCCGTTCATAAATCGTCGCGCAAACAAGGAGACGAAAATGCCCAAACTCAAGACGAAGAGCGGCGTCAAAAAACGC
>JBBQAG010000143.1:0-4325 GCA_038315875.1 Sphingomonadales bacterium
CGCTCGAGACCTTCGCCCGGATCACCTCGATCTTCAAGAAATTCTCGCGCGTCCAGTCGGCGCGGATGGAGGCGCTGGCCAGCATCACCGTGCTCGGCGCCGCCGACGAAAAGAAATATCACAAGCTGCGCGAGCAATTGACCGCCGAGGTCGAGAGCGTCCAGTTCCACAACGCCAAGATCGAATATCTCGTCGATCAGCTCTACAGCTACAACCGCCGCCTGACCGCATTGGGCGGCCAGATGCTGCGCCTCGCCGAACGCCACAAGGTCCCGCGCAAGGACTTCCTCGACAGCTATATCGGGCGCGAGCTCGACGAATCATGGCTGACGAGTTCGGCCAAGAAGGACAAGAAATGGGCCGCCTTCGCGAAGGGCGAGGCCGACGCAGTCGAACGCATCCGCAACGAGATTGCCGAGATCGCCCAAGCGACGGGCATGAGCCTTGGCGAATTCCGCCGCATCGTCAATACGGTGCAAAAGGCCGAGCGCGAAGCGCGCATCGCCAAGAAGGAAATGGTCGAGGCGAACCTGCGTCTCGTCATCTCGATCGCCAAGAAATACACCAATCGCGGACTGCAGTTCCTCGACCTCATCCAGGAAGGCAATATCGGCCTGATGAAGGCGGTCGATAAGTTCGAATACCGTCGCGGCTATAAATTCTCGACCTATGCGACCTGGTGGATCCGCCAGGCGATCACGCGCAGCATTGCCGACCAGGCGCGCACGATCCGCATCCCGGTCCACATGATCGAGACGATCAACAAGCTGGTCCGCACCAGCCGTCAATTCCTCCACGAGCAAGGCCGCGAGCCGACGCCCGAGGAAATGGCCGAGCGGCTGAGCATGCCGCTCGAAAAAGTCCGCAAGGTGATGAAGATCGCCAAGGAGCCGATCAGCCTCGAAACGCCGATCGGCGACGAGGAGGATTCGCATCTCGGCGATTTCATCGAGGACAAGAATGCGGTGATCCCGGTCGATGCCGCGATCCAAGCGAACCTCAAGGAAACCGTCACGCGCGTGCTCGCGAGCCTTACCCCGCGCGAGGAACGCGTGCTGCGGATGCGCTTTGGCATCGGCATGAACACCGATCACACGCTCGAGGAAGTCGGCCAGCAGTTCAGCGTGACCCGCGAGCGCATTCGCCAGATCGAGGCCAAGGCGCTGAGGAAGCTCAAGCACCCGAGCCGCAGCCGCAAGATGCGAAGTTTTCTGGATCAATAACCAGCGGCTTCCCGCCTCAGCGGTCGAGCCTTTATGTAAAAGCCATATCCGAAATGGTGGCAATCCGTTGCGCGCTTGGCTCGCGGCTGGCTCACTGTTTGGCGATGGCCAAGCCCCTGCCTCCTGCGGACAACGACGCGATCGTCACGACGTCCGATTTCGTTCGGCATTTCGGGCGGTGGCAGGAACGCGCGGCAAAGGAGCCCGTCTATATCCTGCACCGTGGGCGTCCGCGCTTCGTGATGACCTCTGTCGAGACGATGCAGCAATTATGCGCGGATCGCGGCCAGATGCTTCGGGCGATTGCGCCAGGGGACGAGAGCGCGCTGCTCGATCTCATCAGCGACATCCTGCTGATTCTCGATCGCGATCTGCTCATTCTCCAATCGAGCGCCGCGGCACGGCGATATTTCAGCTTCGCACCCCAACCCGGCATACCCATGGCCCGGCTGCTAGAAGCGGGCGGTCAGGCGATGCTAGACCCGGTGCTGCGGCGTGTGCTTGCAACCGGCTTGGGCGAGACGGTTGAAATCGCGGGCCCTTACCCTGCCAGGCAATTGGCGTTCTCAATCCTGCCCCACCCGCTCGGCGTCGCCGCTGTCGCACGCGACGTGACCGTGATCGATGACCTCAACATCGCTCGAGCCCAGCATGGTGCTGCGGGCGCTGCGCTGGCGGCAATTGGCGATGTCGCGACCGCGCGGCTCAATCTGCGCGGGTATGTCGATGCAATGTCCAGCGGAGTGGCGGCGATGACAGGAGTTGCCGAATCGATGCTCATCGGGGTGCGCTTCACGAGCCTGATCGCCCGCGAATGGCGCGTGGCGGTAGCCGACACGATCGAGACGGCGCTCGGGGGAGGCAAGCCGCTCGCTATCGATGCAATGATGCTGATCGGTGGACAGGCAGAGCGACCCGTTCGGATCGGGATGGCGCCGATCCGGGTGAGCCGCCCCGTTGAAGGCGTCGCGCTGGCGATCGTCGGCCGCGCCGCATTGATAGAGGCTTAAGCGCGCATAAACCCCGTCTTTACGCGGTTCGGTATATCCAAGGCGGCATAGATTGCGCCTGTTCGGCAAGGCCGCTTCTCCTATTCGGGGTGTATTAGATTTCATGCCACTCGATCCGGCCCTTTTTGCACCGCTGGGCGCCTGCTGGACGACGATCGCCTCGCTCGCCGAAGCCGACGGCAGCGCGCATCACCCGATGGTGCGCAGATTGACCGAGCCGCAGGTGCCGGTCCGCGATATCGCCGATGCGGTGCTCGCGCTGTGCATGCTCCACGGCCGCCAGCCCGGGGTGCTCGATCATGCCCTAACGCGCAACACGATGGCCGCAGCGCAGGGCTGGATCGAAGTCGCCGTCGAAGCCTTTGCTGTCGAGCGCGCGCTGCTGGCACGATTGGCGTCGGCGGCGGGGCCATTGCCCTCGACACCGGGCCAGGCCGAGTCGGAAGGCGCGATCATTGGCCAGCGGCACGCGCTGGACATGTTGTCGCAATCCGATCGCACGGGCTGCGCCTTCGGTGCATCGGTGGCGCTGGTGATCGATTGGGAGGCGATCCGTGCGGTGCTCGATGCTGCTGCGCACCGCTTTGGCCTAGTACCGCAGGCATCGCGCATGCCGCTTGAAGTGGAAACGGCGACCGTTGTTGCATCGGCGAGTGATCGCCCGGCGGCAGAGCGGGCAATGGCGTTCGGCGCCCAGCAGGTGCTTGCCCAGCATCGCGGCCTGTGGGACCTCCTCGAGGCACGAGCGAGCGCACGCGACCAGCTCTGAGAATGCGAGCGCTTGCGCTGTCCCGCAAAACCCCTCTATCCCCGAACCCGAAATTCGAATCTGTCGGGGATGGGTGAATGAAGCGTTTCGAAGGCACGCAAGGCTATGTCGCGACCGATGATCTGAAAGTGGCGGTGAACGCCGCCGTAACGCTGCGGCGCCCGCTGCTGGTCAAGGGTGAGCCAGGCACCGGCAAGACCGTACTCGCCTATGAAATCGCCAAAGCGCTGGGCGCCGAGTTGATCGAATGGAACATCAAATCGACGACCAAGGCACAACAGGGCCTGTATGAATATGACGCCGTCGCCCGGCTGCGCGATGGCCAGCTCGGCGATGAGCGCGTGCACGACATCGGCAATTATATTCGCCGCGGCAAATTGTGGGAAGCGTTCACTCGCGAAAAACCCCCTGTCCTGCTGATCGACGAGATCGACAAGGCCGATATCGAATTCCCGAACGATCTTCTCCAGGAGCTCGATCGGATGGAATTTCATGTCTATGAGACACGCGAAACCGTGCGAGCGGTCGAGCGACCGATCGTCGTCATCACCAGCAACAACGAAAAGGAACTGCCCGATGCGTTCCTGCGTCGCTGCTTTTTCCACTATATCAAATTCCCCGATCGCGAGACGATGCAGGCGATCATCGATGTCCATTTTCCGGGCATCCAGAAGATCCTGGTCAACCGGGCAATGGATATTTTCTATGATGTCCGCGAGGTGCCAGGGCTCAAGAAAAAGCCGAGCACATCCGAATTGCTCGACTGGCTGAAGCTGCTTCTGCACGAGGATATGCCGCTGGAAGTTTTGCAAAATCGCGATCCGACCAAGGCGATCCCGCCGTTGCACGGCGCGCTGCTCAAGAACGAACAGGATGTGATGCTGTTCGAACGGCTCGCCTTCATGGCGAAACGGCAGCAGAACAAGGGATGATCCAGCCGCCGCGCGGCGCGACGCGGTTTGCCCGCGTTCGCGCTCGCCTGGAGGCAGCCCAGCCGACCACAGGACTTGCGGCGGCGGTCTATGAATTTTTGTTGTTCGGCTTCAAACAGGGTTGGGCGTGCCTGTTCGGCGGGCTGATGCTGGCGATGTTGATCGCGACGCATTATCCACCGTGCTGGGCGACGATCGTCCTGGCGGTCGCGATCTACCTGAATTTCTTCACGCATCACTGGTTGCCGGATATCCGCCTGTTGTTGTTTGCAGCGACCGCGATGCTGTTCTGGCGCACGCCGGTGTGGTTCACGCCCTTTCGGACGCCCCGCGCCATGCCGCTGCTGGTCGGCTGGTTCCTGGTCGCGCTGTTCATTTGGGGAGCCGAGAA
>JBBQAG010000163.1:0-2187 GCA_038315875.1 Sphingomonadales bacterium
ATCAGGGAAAGTGCCACAGAGAGCAGACGGCGACCGCTTCGGCGACGCCACGGTGAAAGGGTGCGGCAAGAGCGCACCGCGCGACTGGCAACAGGAGCGGCACGGCAAACCCCACCGGGAGCAAGACCGAATAGGGGCGGCGTGGGGTGCAAATCCCAGGGCTTCGTTCCGGCCCGCCGCCCGGGTTGGTTGCTTGAGCGGTCACGCAAGTGCCCGCCTAGAGGAATGGTCGCCTATCCGCCTTTAAAGGGGCGGTGGACAGAACCCGGCTTACAGACCCTCTGGCATTTTCATCGATTGATCACAAAAGCTTCATGGCAATCCCGCCAATTGCCCCCTAGATGGCACGTTATGGTACGCAGCACCCGAACCGTTGATTGGGGTTTTCCCCGCTGGCGTGGCTACGGCGCCGGCAGCGAGGCCGTGCAAGTTCGGTTGTGCGATCGCCATGGCTGCCAGGAGCCCGGCAATCACCCTGCGCCCAAATCGCCGAATAGCCCGGAGCGCTGGTATTTCTGCCAGGCGCATGCCGGCGAATATAATCGCGGCTGGAATTATTTCGAAGGCCTGACAGCGGAGGAAGCCGCCGATCGGGAACGTGCCGAAACCCAGACGACCGAGGGATATACCGAATCGCGTCACCACCAATGGGCAGGCCCCGGCGACGGCAGCCGATCGCGCGACGAGATGCGCGCGCTCGATGTGCTCGAACTCGAAGCCGATGCAGAGTTCGACGCCGTGCGCGTGGCCTGGCGACGGCTTGCCAAAGCAAATCACCCCGATGTCCGACCCGGCGATGCCGATGCGGCCACCCGCTTTCAGGCAATCCAGGCGGCCTATGATGTGCTGCGCGTTGCCGAGGAAAATCGGCAATGGCGGCCTGAGGCTTGAAGAATTTCGTCAAGTCCGACTGGTCGACCGCGATTATCGTCTGCGCCAAGTGCTCCAAACGGTTGGACGGCGGCTTCGGCAAGAAGGGCAAGCAATCACTCGCCAAGGCCCTGCGCAGGCAACTGGGCATCGGCCGGTTTCGCAAGGCGCATGTCGGCGTCGTTGAGGTGAAGTGCCTCGGCATATGTCCACGCGGCGCGGTGACGTTGATCGATGCCCGTACGCCCGATCGCTGGCGGCTGGTGCCCGCTGGCGCCGATCTGGCAGTTTTGGCGAGCGAAATCGGCCTGTAATTGTAACGGCGCGCCTAGCCACGCGTCCCGGTCAGCTTGCCAGATAGCGCGACGCCGTCTCGCGGATCAGTGCGATCATGTTGGGGATGCCCTGCGTCCGATTGGAGCTAAGCTGTTTGCCCAGATCGAATGGCGCGAGCGCGGCTTCGATATCCGCCGCTGCCACTGTTGCGGGAGGCTGATCTTGCACCGTCAACAGTACCAGCGCGATGATCCCCTTGGTGATAGCGGCATTGCTGTCGGCCAGAAAATGAAGCGCTCCCGCGTCGGTGCGGGTCGGATAGACCCAAACCGCAGCCGAGCAGCCCCGCACCAGCGTCATGTCGGTCTTGAGCGCGTCGGGCATTGGTTCCAGCGCCTTGCCCAGATCGATCAGCAGGCGGTAGCGATCGTCGGATTCGAGAAAATCATATTCTTCGCGGATATCGTCGAGCAGGGCAGGCGGTGTTGAGGCGGGCGGTGGAGAGGCGGGGGTCATGGCCTGTCCGCTACCGGGATGAGCCCTAAAGGTCCACCCCGGCGGCAATCGCCTCGAGCTTGCGGATGCGCTCTTTCAGATCGGCAATCTCGATCCGGGCACTGGCAGAACCGCCCGCCATCTGCACCGGGCGGTCGCTTCTGACGGTTAGTTCCTGCTGCTTGAGTGCCAGCCAGCCGCGCCATCCAGCAAGGGTGGCCATCGTGACCATCGCCAGGGCAGCGAGCCCGGCGGTCGCAAGCGTTACATAAAGGGGCATGTCGATCATGACGCGTCCTTTCAGATTTTGTCGCGCAGCTTTTCGATCTCGCGATCGAGCCGGGCGGTGTTGCTGTCGTCGGTCGCCAGCCGTTCGAGGACGGCGATCCGGTCCTTCAAGGTCTGCACCTCTTCGCGCAGGCGGCGGGCATCGGGGTCGCGTGCCAGCGTCGGCGTCGCTCCCTGCGCTTCATAGCGGGCGCGAAGCACGCGGGCGGCGGCGGCGACGATCACGATGCAAACAACGGCTGTCCAGAAACTCATTTC
>JBBQAG010000140.1:0-4428 GCA_038315875.1 Sphingomonadales bacterium
GGGATGGTTCGAGACGCAAAAGCCGCCGACGGTCCCGACCGATTTGGAGAAGGTGCCGATGATGAAATCTACGTCGTCGCCAAGATCGAGCCCGGTCTCCTCGTAAACACCCCGGCCATGCGCGCCGAAAAAGCCCATCGAGTGCGCCTCGTCAACCAGCACCATGCAGCCATGCTTCCTGGCGACGGCGACCATTTCCTTGAGCGGCGCGATATCGCCAAGCATCGAATAGACGCCTTCAAGCACCACCAGCTTGCCGGGTTCGGGGGGCAGGCGACCGAGCCGCTTGTCGAGATCCTCGACTGAATTGTGGCGGAATCGCACAATATCCGCATTGCCAAGCGCACAGCCATCATAGATCGAGGCGTGGCTATCGGCATCGAGGATGATATATTCGCCCTTGCCCGCCAGCGTCGAGATGATGCCGAGATTGGCCTGATAGCCCGTCGAGAATACCATTGCCGACGAGGCGGCGTAAAAGTCCTTCAGCGCATCCTCGGCATCGATGTGATCGCGGAAGGTGCCGTTGAGCATCCGGCTGCCATTCGTGCCCGATCCGAATTGATCGAGCGCGTCCTTGCCTGCCTGGATCACGTCGGGGTCAAAGGTCATCCCCATATAATTATAGGTGCCGAGCAGGATCGTTTCCTTGCCCTTGATCACCGCGAGGGTGGGCGATTTCACCTCGTCCATCACGATCGCGAAGGGATCGCGCACGCCTGTGTCGATCAGCGCCTGGCGCTCCGCGATCAACGCATCGAACTTGCTGAACAGATCGCGCTCGGGCGCGATCGTCTCGGGCTTGGGCGGCAGGGCGTGCGCGGTGGCGGCTGCTTCGGTCATCGCATCACCCTCTGAGCTTGTTCACGACATCGACAAGCTGGCCAATGGTCTCGATTTCTGCCTGCATGTTCATCGTGATAATGATGTCGAATTCGTCTTCCACTGCGGCGACGAAATCCATCACGGTCAAGCTGTCCCATTCAAGATCGCCCTGAAACGTCGTGGTCGCGGCGAGCGGAACGCCCTTTTTGTTGAAGGGCTCGATCAAGCCGGCGATGATGTCGAAGACGGTAGAGTCGTTCATCTCGGTCCTTGCGTTAGGGTTGGCGCCTGCCTTGCCAAGCAAATGCGGCGGCTTTCTGGCGCCGATTGGTTTGAATGAAGCGCGCTATAACAGTCCTTGCGCGCGATACCATGCGGCGGTCGCGGCAAGTCCTTCAGGCGTGGGGGTATTTGGCTGCCACAGATCGGGGGGCGGCAAGCGGTCAGGGTCCGCGGTCCAGTCCGGATGGCAGAAATAGCTGACCCGGTCGACGGTCAGCACTGCCTTTTTCCCGCGCACTGCCCGGTCGATCAGCGACAACCCCTGCATGATCCCGCGCGGCGTCTGGATTGGCAACACGCGTCGCCCCACAGCGGTGCCGAACGCCCTCGCCAGCGTGGGCTGATCCCAGCCGCCCGGGCGACCGTCATCGACGTCGTAGATCACGCCGGATGGGGCATCGGCCGAAGCGAGCGCCAGCAATAACCGACACAGATCATCGACGCCGACGATCGACAGCCTGCCACTGGGCGGCAGCAGCACGAAGCCAAGCTTTGCCATCTTGAAAACATCGAGCAATTCGCCCGGCCCATAGATCGCGGGCGGCCGCACCATCGCCCAGGCCAGCCCGCTTTCGGCGACGACCTGTTCGGCCTCTTGCTTCGACGCGCCGTACATCGACAGTGCCGGTTCACGAGCGGAGAGCGATGAGGTGTGGACGAAGCGGGGCACTTGCGCGGCATTGGCCGCGACGATGATCGATCGCGTGCCAGCGACATTGCCCTCGCGAAACGCGGCAAGATCGGGCGCGCTGGTAAGGCCGGCGACATGGATCACGGCATCGACGCCGGTCACCAACGCCGCCAGTGCGTCGTCGTCAGCCAGCGAACCGGGCACCCAGATCATACCGTCGCGTGCCGGCTGGGGGCGGCGGGTGAGGGCGCGGACGTGATGTCCCGCCGCGATCGCCAGATCGATCAGCCGCCCGCCGACAAAGCCGGTGCCGCCGGTGATTGCCAGGATCATAGCAGCGCCATCTGGTTGCGGTGGACCAGTGCGGATCGCGGCGCGTAGCCAAGGATCGCTGCGTGATCCTCGCTGCGCTTGCCGCAGAGCGCTGCCGCCTCGGCGGCGCCGTATTCGCTCAGGCCGCGCGCAACGGTGGCGCCATCGGGGCCAATGATCGCGATCAGATCGCCGCGCGAAAAGCCGCCGCTGATCCGCAAGGCGCCCGCCGCCAACAAGCTCTTGCCAGCGCGCAACGCCTCGCAGGCACCCTGATCGACGTTGATTTCACCCTTGGCGGTCAGGCCGCCGCCAAGCCACGCCTTGCGTGCGGGCGTTGCCTTTTCGGTTGCGAAGATGGTGCCCCGCCCGGTTTCGGCGAAGCGCGCGAGCGGGTGGGCGATCGTCCCCGATGCGATGGCCAACGGAATGCCAGCCGCCGTGGCGATCCGCGCGGCGGCGACTTTTGAAGCCATCCCGCCCGATCCCATCCCCGATGCCGATCCGCCATCGGCCATGGCCTCGATCGCGGCATCGATCCTGTCGACCCGCGAGATCAGTCTCGCGCCAGGACTGGAGACCGGATTGGCGTCGAACAGCCCGTCGACGTCGGAAAGCAGGATCACGCCGTGGGCACCCGCTGCCTGCGCGACCCGTGCGGCGAGACGATCATTGTCGCCGAAACGGATTTCCTCGGTGGCGACACTGTCATTCTCGTTGATGACGGGCACTACCCCAAGCGACAGCAGCCTGCCGAGGGTGGCCGAGGCGTTCAGGTAGCGCCGCCGGTCCTCGAGATCGTCTAGCGTGACGAGCATCTGCGCAGCGGTGAGTCCCTCTGCGCCGAGCAATTCCGCCCATATCTGGCTGAGCGCGATCTGCCCCGTCGCGGCGGCGGCCTGCGCATCCTCAAGGCTCGCGCGGCCACCCTTGGCCAGCTTCAGCCGCCGCGCCCCGAGCGCGATCGCGCCGGACGATACGACCGCGATCTGCTGCCCGACGCTGACGCGGGCGGCGATGTCCGATGCAAGGCTCGCCAGCCACTCCCGCCGAACCGCGCCCTCTGCGCTGACCAGCAGCGACGAGCCGACCTTGACGATCAGGCGAGGGCAGGTGGAGGGTGAAAATGCTTCAAGCTTCGCCTCCACGTCGGTCGGCGGCGTCAGATCGGGGACCATTCGGCGGCTTCTTCGCTATCGTTGGTCGCGGGTGCCTGCTCGATCGGCCCAATAGCCGTGACCAGCCGGTCCAGCACAGCATCTATGCCTTCGCCGCCCGCGCCGGAAAGCAGCATCACCTCTGCCTTGCTCGCGCGCTTGAGCTTGGTAGCGAGCTTTTTCACATCGGCGGCGGGCAGGGCATCGATCTTGTTGAGCCCGATGACTTCGGGCTTGTCGATCAGTCCCGCGCCATAAGCATCGAGTTCTCCGCGGACGATCCGGTAGTTATCCACAGGATCATCATCGGTTGCATCGACAAGGTGGAGCAACACCTTGCAGCGCTCGATATGCCCTAAAAACCTGTCGCCGATGCCAGCCCCGTCGGCCGCGCCCTCGATCAGGCCGGGAATATCGGCGAGCACGAATTCGCGGCCATGATGGCTGACGACGCCCAATTGCGGCCGCGTCGTCGTGAAGGGATAATCGCCGACCTTGGCCTGGGCATTGGTGGTTGCGTTGATGAAGGTCGATTTGCCGGCATTGGGCAGCCCGACAAGCCCGGCATCGGCGAGCAGCTTCAACCGCAGCCAAAGCCACGCTTCTTCACCCGGCCAGCCGGTGCCATGCTGGCGCGGCGTGCGATTGGTGGATGTTTTGTAACTGGCATTGCCGCGTCCGCCGTCGCCGCCGCGCAGGAACACGGTTTGCTGGCCCGGCACCGTAAAATCGGCGAGCACATGCTCCTTGTCCTCGCTCAGCACCTGCGTGCCGACTGGAACGCGGATGATCAGATCCTCGGCGCCAGCGCCGGTCTTGTTGGTGCCTGCGCCGCCCTTGCCGCGCGGCGCCCGGAAATGTTGCGTATAGCGGAAATCGATCAGCGTATTGAGGCCGGGCACGGCTTCGAAGATGATATCGCCGCCCTTGCCGCCATTGCCGCCGTTGGGGCCACCATATTCGATGAATTTTTCACGGCGAAAGCTGACCGCGCCGGGGCCGCCGGCGCCTGAACTGACGAAAATCTTGGCCTGATCGAGAAAATGCATCGCCGCTCTCTAGCCGAATGCGGTATTTTATCCAGTGCGGCGGGTTACGCCTTGACCGGAAGCCCCGCCGCCAGCCGTGAGGCGGTCAGTTGACGCACCGCCAATTCGCGCGCGGTGCCGCGGGGCAGGTTGAGCGCGCTCGCCATCGGGCCGCCGAGCAAGGCATCGCCAA
>JBBQAG010000067.1:0-13388 GCA_038315875.1 Sphingomonadales bacterium
CAAGCCGCAACGGTACGAGCAGGGCGACTACGACCTTGCCATGAAGAGCGCGTTCGAAAGTTCGCCCGAAGCATCGCTTTCGGGATGGAAGTCGCCAGTGCTGTTAATTCACGGCGACGACGACCGAAACGTTCGTTTCGACCAGACCGTCGATCTGGCGCGACGGCTGAGCGCGGGAGGGGTGCGCTACGAGGAACTGATCCTGCCGAACGAAATCCACGGTTTCCTGCGCCACGACAGCTGGCTTCGAGCGGATACGGCGGCCATTCTGTTCCTCGATCGCGAGCTGAAAAACTGAAGGTCGATTATGGGAAATCGCCTCAACGGAGTGGGAGGCTTTGTCAGAACCAGGAAACCGCGAACCGCCGCCTCCATCGCCGGTGCCAGATTCACCACCGCAGCGGGTTCCTCGCCAAGCGTGCGGTGGGGGATGCCGATCAGCGCGCAGTCAGTGACGGCGGGGGGTTCCCCGATCCCGTTATTTGCCCGACGTAGCGCCGTTACCGACCGGCTTTGGCGGCGATTTTATCGCCCGGTCGCTGATCGACCAGAGCGAATCGACCTGAATTTTGCCGGCTAAAACGGGGTTGTTGAGCGCATAGATATCGAGCGCTCCGGGACCGCCAGGCTCCTGATATTCGTTCATGTCGGCTGGCCAGGCCGCGCGGTGATGACAATTCATGCAGTTGGTCTTGATTGGGTGCGCAGCGGCAAGTTCGATATAGGGATTGAAGGCGACCGGCCAGGTCGAGCCCCCCTTCACCGCCGGCATGCCATAGGTCGACGCCATCAGATAATGACGCCACGGCCCCGTCGCGCCTGCGATTGCGGGACGATCGGCCGCATAGGGCCCGGCATCGGGCCGATCATGCCACCACACCGACTGGAAGGTCCATGCCGCCTGCTCCTTGGTCTGGATATGCATCGCGACAAGCGCGAGATAATCGCCCTGTTCGAACATCCGGCCATTGGCATAATATGAGGATGCATCGATCAGCGCGTGATCGCACAGATCAATCGTCTTCAGATTTGGCTGATAATGATAGAATTGATCGAGACCGACGACCTTTGGTTTTTGATAGGTGTTGGGCCCGAGCGGCGCCCCATTCATCGTCACTCCATAAAGGAAGCTGACCTTTGACGGCAGCACGAGCGCCTGCGGCGTCGGCGTTATCGCCACCGCGCGCGGCCATTGCGACTGGATTTCGAACCCCGAATAGACACCGTGATCGGACGTCAGGCTGTCCCAGATCGGCAGGGTGGTAAATCCACTGCTCTTCACTGGCCAAAGCATCGGCTTGAGCGCGATCGACCCCGCCGGCATCGCATCGATCTGGCGCGTTTCGCCCTTTGGCGGCACCAGCCCGTTGAGCGTCGATTGCCGATAGAGCTGCCGGCTGCGAATCCAGTCAAACGCCGGCCCGTTATAGATCACGCCGGCGATCATCACATCGCCATTATTCTGCAACGTGACCCCATTGGCGAGTTCGCCATTGCTCTGCAGACAGCGCGTGCCCTTGTACCGCGCCGCGACCGGGGCCGGAACGGCATAGGTTGGAGAAATCGGAAAATTGATTGGGTCGCTGCCCGTGGTCGGCCCGTTATCCAGCTTGAACTTGCGCATTGGCCGGGTTGGTTCAGTCGTCGTCGCCGCCGCGAGCATCATCTGCTCCTTGCTGCCGCGCGGATCGACCGGGCTGAAGGCCTGGGTTTCGGTGCACCAGCTTTGCCAGACGGGCTTGATGCCAGCGGCGGTATTGAGGGCTGCCCACAGATTCCAGCCATGTTGGCGGGTGCGGGGCACATTGTCGCTCGCCACCCAGCCGCCGATCGCCCCGGCGCTTTGCGGATAATCAAAACCAGCGGGGATCGCCGCCGGACTTGGGCAGCTGGACCATGTTGCACGGACGGCTTTTGGTGAAGAGCCAGGCGCCGTGCTTATCGCCGCGCCCGCCACCATCAGCGCCGGTAACGCCAAAGCCCCTGTCAAATAACGGTTATCGAAAATCCGAGTCATGCCCGTGCTCCCCGCTATTTTGACCAATAGAGGCATACCATGTTCGGCGACAGAGCGAAAACTCTATTTGGGACAAAGATCGATAACGGATATTTTATTTTACGCGGTGGGCCATGAGTCATTCGGATATCATGGTGCGGTATATCACGGCTTTTCAGAACATGATCGTTAACAGTCTAGCACGGCCAAGGATGTTAGCGAGCCAAGTCACGCCCGACTGCTGTTTGCCGCCAACACCAAGTCAGCGTCACGGTCCTCGAACAGCACCTTCAGATCCTTCTTCAAAATCTTGCCGTTCGCGTTGCGGGGCAGGGTTTCCTTCACGAAGCGGATCGCGACGGGGGTTTTGAAGATTGCCAGCCGGGCCTTCACCCAGGCTTGCAGTTCCGCCTCGGTCGCTTCCATCCCCGGCGCCAGATGCACCACGGCGGCTGGTTCCTCGCCGAGCGTGCGGTGAGGGATGCCGATCAGCGCGCAATCGGTGACGGCGGGGTGCTCATAGAGGACGTTTTCGACCTCGCTCGAATAGATATTTTCGCCGCCGCGAATGATCATATCCTTGGCGCGATCGACGATGTAGACGAAGCCTTCGTCGTCGAGCCGGGCCAGATCGCCAGTGCGCACCCAGCCATTGATGAAGGTCGCCGCTGTTGCCTCGGGCTTGTTCCAATAGCCCTTCACCACCATTGGCCCGCGCGCCCATAGCTCGCCGACGTCGCCTGTGGGCAGCTCGTTTTCGCCATTTTCGTCCATGATCTTCAGATCGGCGACGGCCACCGGCGGCCCGGCGCTGGTCGGGCGGTTGAGATAATCCTCGGCGCTGTGGCCAGTGACGGTCGCCATCGTCTCGGTCATGCCCCAGCCATTGCCCGGCAGTGCGCCGAATTCGGTATAGATGCGCTTGACGAGTTCGGGTGCCGACGGCGCGCCGCCATAGGCAATCGATTCGAGCGAGGAGAGATCATATTTCGGGCGATCAGGATGTTCGAGCAGCTGCCACGCGACCGTTGGCACGCCGCCCGTTGCATGGACTTTCTCGCGCTCGATAATTTCCATCGCGCGCACGACATCCCATTTGCGCATGAAGATCATCGTGCTGCCCGCCGCAAGCACGCCCATCAGCGCAGCGCTGCACGCGGTGACGTGGAACAGCGGGATCACCGTGAGCAGGGTCTTGGGCGTGGGCGCTGGCACCTCCTCGCCACGCCGCAGCAACGTGCGGGCAGCGCCAAAGCCACTCGAGAAGATGTTGGTGATCAGGTTGCGGTGCGTGCCAAGCGCGCCCTTGGGATTGCCGGTGGTGCCGCTGGTGTAGAAAATCGTCGCGTCGTCCTCTGGCGCGATCGCCACCTGCGGCAACGCGACATCGGGCAAGGTCGCCCAATCATGCGGGGTGCCGATCAAGCCTTCGAGCGCGGCGACCTTTCCGCTCAAAGGGGTCGAGGCGCGCGCGACCAGGATCGATTCGACAGCGGGCAGCGCCTCATAATGTTCGGCCATGCGCTGGTGCCGCTCGTCATCGAGGATCAGCAGCTTCGCGCCCGAATCGTTGATGCCATATTCAAGCTCGCCGGCGGTCCACCAAGCGTTGAGCGGGACCATGATCGCGCCGATGCTGACGACGGCGAAGAACACCACTGGCCATTCGGGCATGTTGCGCATCGCCAGCGCGATCCGATCACCCTTGCCAATGCCCATCGCCTGCAGCCGCGTGGCGAGCGTGGCGACGGCGCGGAAATGCGATTCATAGGTGACGCGCTCGTCCTCATGGATGGTGAACTCACGCTCGCCATGCCCGCTCGCCAGCTGCACCAGCAGCGCCAGATTGGGCGGGGCGTTCTTCCAGGTGCGGGTGGGGACGCCGCCGATCTCGACGCTTGCCATCTCGAAGCGGGCGCCCGGCGCGGTCAGGATCGCATCGACCTGCACCATCGGCATTTTCGGCCAGGCCGGATCAAGGGCGATGAGGGGCTCATTGAGCGCTGACTCGGACACGGCATCTCTCCAACTCTTGAATTTCGGGTTTGGCTTATCTGCCCTTTGCCCCAAGGTTAGTGTTGATTCGTGCGCTGCTCAAGGCAATAGGGTGGCGACCGTTTCGAAGCAGGGGTATGGAGAAGCGCATGACCATCGCCAGACCGGAATCACGCGGCTTCGACGCCTTGCGCCTCGCCCGCATCGATGCGCTGCTGAAGGAGCGCTATATCGACAGCGGCAAGCTGCCCAACGCGCAAATCCTGATCGCGCGTGAGGGCGAGATCGTCCATCTCACCAGCCTGGGGCAGGCGCGGGCGAGCGACTCCCAGGACGGCGGCAAGCCGATCGACGAGACGAGCCTGTTCCGGATCGCCAGCATGACCAAGCCGATCACCTCGATCGCGTTCATGATGCTGGTGGAGGAGGGCAAGGTCGCGGTCGACACGCCGGTGCACCACGTGCTGCCCGAATTCAAGGGAATGGGCGTGTATAATGGCGGCGGCGCAGGCGTGCCCTTCGTCACCAAGCCGACGACCGAGCCGATGCGGATGGTCGATCTGCTGCGGCATACATCGGGGCTGACCTATGGCTTCCAGAACCGGTCCAACGTCGATGCGGCCTACCGCGAGGGCAAGCTGGAGAATTGGCACGGCAATCACGATCTCGACGGGTTCGTGGGCGCGCTCGGCAAGATCCCGCTCGAATTCTCGCCGGGCGAGGCGTGGAATTATTCGGTCGCGACCGATGTGCTCGGCGCGGTCATCCAGCGGGTATCGGGGATGGCGCTCGACGATTTCTACCGCACGCGCATCTTCGAGCCGCTCGGCATGCACGACACGTTTTTCAACGTGCCCGAGGACAAGATCGACCGGTTGACCGATTGCTATGATTTCGTGCCCGGTAGCAAGCCGGTGATGTTCGATCGCGGCGAGGCAAGCGCGTGGAGCCGCAAGCCCAGATTCCTGTCGGGCGGTGGCGGGCTGGTGTCGACCGCACTCGATTATCACCGCTTCTGCACGATGTGCCTGAACGGCGGCACGCTGGACGGGGCGCGCATTGTCGGGCGCAAGACGATCGAGTTGATGACCAAGAACCATTTGCCCGGCGGCGGCGACCTGTCGGCGATGTCGAAATCGCTGTTCAGCGAAGCGGCGAATGCCGGCACTGGCTTTGGGCTCGGCTTTGCGGTCAATATCGATGTTGCCCGGTCGATGATTCCGGGTTCGGTCGGCGAATATTATTGGGGCGGGATGTTTTCGACGGCTTTCTTCATCGATCCCGTCGAGCGGATCAGCATGGTGTTCATGACCCAGCTGCGGCCATCAAGCGCCTATCCGATCAGGCGCGAATTGAAGACGCTGATCTACAGTGCGTTGACCTAGAATTTTTCCGTCACCCGGCCGTTTTCCGGGGTCCACTTATCCACCAGCGTTTCGCTTGAGAGGCGCGGTCGGCCCCGGAACAAGCCCGGGGTGACGAACAGGAGCAAAGAATATGACCGGTCCAATCACCACCGAACGGCACGGCGATATCCTCGTCATCATTTCGAACAACCCGCCGGTCAACGCGCTTGGTGCGGCGGTGAGGCAGGGGCTCGAAGCGGGGCTGAAGGAAGGCGCGGCGGACGCGTCGATCAAGGCGATGGTGATCCGGTGTGACGGCCGCACCTTTTTCGCCGGCGCCGACATCACCGAATTCGGCAAGGCGATGCAGGAGCCGGGGCTGCCGACGGTGATCGACATGATCGAATCGAGCGAAAAGCCCGTCGTCGCGGCGATCCACGGCACCGCGCTTGGCGGCGGCTGCGAAGTGACGCTTGGCTGCCATTACCGGATCGCGGTGCCATCCGCGCGGATCGGCACCCCCGAAGTGAAGCTCGGCCTGCTCCCCGGCGCTGGCGGGACCCAGCGCATCCCGCGCGTCGCCGGCGTGAAGCTGGCGCTTGAGATGACCGCGAAGGGCGATCCGATTTCGGCGCGGGCCGCGCTCGAGGCCGGATTGATCGATGCGCTGGCAGGCGAGGAAACGCTGGTCGCCGACGCGATCGCCTTTGCCAATCAGATCGTCGATGCCCGTCCCCTGCCCCGCGCCAGCGAAAAGACCGCCAAGGCCGATCCCGAAGCCGTCGACGCCTTCAAGAAGGACAATGCCAAGCGTTTCCGCGGCTTCGAGGCGCCCGCCGCCAACATCGCCTGCGTTGAAAAAGCCACCGACGGATCGAGCTTTGCCGAGGGCATCGCCTTTGAACGCTCTGAATTCATGAAGCTGATGATGGGCACGCAAAGCGCCGCGCAGCGCCATTTGTTCTTCGCCGAACGCCAGGCCGCCAAAATCGACGGGATCGATCCGAAGATCGACTTGCGGGCCATCAAGCGGGTCGGCGTGATCGGCGCGGGCACGATGGGCGGCGGGATTTCGATGAACTTCCTCTCTGCCGGCATTCCCGTGACAATCGTCGAGATGCAGCAGGAGGCGCTCGATCGCGGCGCGGGCACGATCCGCAAGAATTACGAAGCATCCGCCGCCAAGGGCCGGCTGAAGCCCGAACAGGTGGCGATGGCAATGGGCGCGCTCACCCCGACGCTCAGCCTTGACGACCTTGCCGATTGCGACCTCGTGATCGAGGCGGTGTACGAGAATATGGACGTGAAGAAGGAGCTGTTCGGCAAGCTCGACAAGATCGTCAAGCAGGGCGCGATCCTCGCCTCCAACACCAGCTATCTGAACATCGACGAGATCGCGGCGAGCACATCGCGGCCCCAGGATGTGCTGGGCATGCACTTCTTCTCGCCCGCCAATGTGATGAAGCTGCTCGAGGTGGTGCGCGGCGCGAAGACCGCAGACGATGTGCTGGCAACGGTGATGGGGCTGGCCAAGACGATCAAGAAGGTCGCGGTTGTCTCGGGCGTGTGCCCTGGCTTCATCGGCAATCGCATGCTGACGCCGCGCCAGGTGGAAGCCAACAAGCTGCTGATGGAGGGCGCGACGCCCGAGCAGATCGACCGCGTCCATGTCGAATTCGGGATGCCGATGGGGCCGTTCCAGATGAGCGATCTCGCCGGTGTCGATATTGGCTGGCACCGCGACCCGACCCGCGTCGAAAGCATCCGCGATGCGCTTGCCGCCGAAGGGCGCTGGGGACAGAAAAAGTCGGCGGGCTTTTACGATTATGATGAGAAGCGAAACCCCTCCCCGTCGCCGCGCGTCGCCGAGATCATCGAGGATTTCCGGTCGAAATCGAACCTACCCAAGCGCGAGATTTCGGATCAGGAGATCATCGAACGCACGCTTTATACAATGGTCAACGAAGGCGCGCTGATCCTGGAGGAGAAGATGGCGCAGCGCGCGTCCGATATCGATGTCGTGTGGATCTATGGCTATGGCTGGCCGGTCTATCGCGGCGGGCCGATGTTCTGGGCCGATACTGAGGGCGCGAAGAAGATCGTCGCAGGGCTTGAGAAGCATGGCTTCAAAGTGGCCGAGCTGCTGAAGAGCAATGCTGAAACGGGCAGCCGATTTAAGTGACAACTCCTCCCCGCTCGCGGGGAGGGGGACCGTGGCGCGCAGCGCCATGGTGGAGGGGGCGGGCCACAAAGGCTGCGTCCGGCGGCGAGCCCCCTCCACCGCCCTTCGGGCGGTCCCCCTCCCCGTTCCGGGGAGGATCAGGAGAGAAGCGATGACCGACCTAGACACTTTCCGCACCGAGACCCGCGCCTGGCTGGAGGCAAACTGCCCGCCTGAAATGCGCGAGCCCGTGCGCAGCGAGAAGGACGCTAATTGGGGCGGGCGCAATCCCGATTTCCAACCCGGCCAAAAGGAATGGATGGACGCGATGGCGTCGCGCGGGTGGAACGTGCCCGATTGGCCAGTCGCCTATGGCGGCGGTGGGCTCTCGCCTGCGGAAACAAAGATTCTGCGCGAAGAAATGGCGGCAATGAAGTGCCGTAACCCGCTGAACTCCTTTGGTATTTCAATGCTCGGGCCAGCTTTGCTCAAATATGGCACCGAGGAACAGAAGCTTGAGTATTTGCCCAAGATTGCGCGTGGCGAAATCCGCTGGTGCCAGGGCTATTCGGAGCCGAACGCCGGATCGGACCTTGCCAGCCTTGCCACCAGTGCGGAGGATGGCGGCGACCATTATATCCTCAACGGGCAAAAGGTCTGGACCAGCTATGCCGACAAGGCAGACTGGATTTTCTGCCTGGTCCGCACCGACAAGACCAGCAAGCAGGGCGGCATTTCGTTCGTGCTGTTCGACATGGCCTCCCCCGGGGTTTCGACCAAGCCGATCCTGCTGATCAGCGGCTATTCGCCGTTTTGCGAAACCTTCTTCGACAATGTGAAGGTGCCCAAGAGCCAGCGCGTCCATCACGAGAACAAGGGCTGGGATGTCGCCAAATATCTGTTGGGGCATGAGCGCGAGATGATCAGCGGCATGGGGCTTGGCTCGACCGGCGGCAACCCGCTGATCGAGGGTGCGATCGCCACTGTCGGCCTCGATCATGACGGGCGCCTCGCCGATCCGCTGCTGCGCGCTGCGATTGCGCAGTTCGAGGTGCGCGCGAAGGCGTTCGGGATGATGTCCGAACGCTTCATCGACGAGCTGAAGGCGGGCAAGGCGCACCCCGCCCAGCCAAGCATGATGAAATATTACGGCACCGAGCTCAACACGAGCCGCCATGAACTGATGATGGCAGCGGGAGGATCGAACGCGCTCGAATGGGAAAGCGACCGGTCGAGCGGCGGCGCAGGTCCGCGGGCATGGCTGCGCACCAAGGCCAATTCGATCGAGGGCGGCACCAGCGAGGTCCAGCTGAACATCGTCGCGAAGCGGATATTGGAGCTGCCGGGGGCGTAACTTTCTCCCTCTCCCGCCTGCGGGAGAGGAGCGAGACTTGGCAGCTTGCTGCCTAGTCGCAGCGGTGAGGGTGCTCCCCGCGCGACACCCGAAGAAGACCCTCACCCAACCCTCTCCCATGAAGATGGGAGAGGGCCAAGGAAGAAGAAGATCATGCCCCTCTACCTGAACGAAGAACAAATCCAGCTGCAGGATACCGCTCGGGGCTTCATCGCCGAGCACGCGCCCGTCAAGCACATGCGCGGTCTTCGCGACGCCAAGGACGCCACCGGCTTCAGCCGTGATCTTTGGAAGCAGTTTGCAGAGCTTGGTCTGACGGGCATATTGATCGGCGAGGATGATGGCGGGCTTGGGCTCGGCCATGTCGAGGCAGGCGTGGTGCTCGAGGAGATTGGCCGCAATCTCTCGCCCTCGCCTTTCCTGTCGACGGCGGTCGCGGCGGTCGAGGGGTTGAAGGGCACGCCGCATGCCGCGCGCTGGTTTCCCGGCATCCTTGCGGGCGAAACCGTCGCCGCGCTCGCGATCGACGAAGGCGCCAAGCACCGGGCGCGCATTGGCATGAAGGCCGAGCGATCGGGCAATGGCTTCAAGCTTAGCGGCGCCAAGCAGTTCGTCACCCATGGGCACATCGCCGATATGATCATCGTCGCGGCGCGCACCGCCGGCGGCCCCGATGACGCAAGCGGGATCACGCTGTTCGCGGTCGACAAGGGCGCGGTTGGCCTGACCGCCGATTCCGAGCGGCTGGCCGATGCCAGCCTGGCCGCGCGGCTCACCTTCGACGGGGTCGAGGTCGATGCCGATGCCGTGATCGGCGAAGTCGATCATGGCAGCGATCCGCTCAACCGGCTGTTGCGCGCAGGCCGCGTCGGTGCTTCTGCCGAGCTGCTCGGCGTGGGCGGCGGCGCGATGGACATGACCGTAAGCTATCTCAAGGAACGCAAGCAGTTCGGCGTTCGGATTGGCAGCTTCCAGGCGTTGCAGCATCGCGCCGCGCATCTCTATTCGGAGATGGAAGTCGCGCGCGCCGCTGTGCTCAAAGCGCAGCAATTGCTGGACGCGGGCGATGCCAAGGCTGACGAGGCGGTGTCGGTCGCCAAGGCGATGACGGCGATGGCGACGACGCTGGCGGTTCAGGAGGGCGTCCAGATGCATGGCGGGATCGGCATGACCGATGAATATGACATCGGCTTCTACATGAAGCGTGGGCGAGTGCTGGCGGAAATGTTTGGTGATGCAAACTTTCACGCTGACCAGTTGGCACGGGCAGCGGGCTATTGAATGATCCTCCCCGGCACGGGGAGGTGGCAGCGCAACGCGCTGACGGAGGGGCGCGGGCCACCAGCGCGGCGCTTGCGGCGATCCCCCTCCACCATTTGCTTCGCAAACGGTCCCCCTCCCCGTGCCGGGGAGGATTTAGGATAAAGCAACATGACCGACGAAATCGCCGAGCCCGATCCCTCCCCCGCGCAGCTCGCCCAGAATCTGGTCGATCTGCTCGATGTCGAGGAAATCGACACCGATCTCTATCGCGGCAAGCGCGGCAATGACGGCTTTGGCCGCGTGTTTGGCGGTCAGGTGATCGCGCAGGCGCTGCAGGCGGCGCAACGATCGACCGAGGCGCCAAAGCAGGCGCATTCGCTCCACGCCTATTTCATGCGCGCGGGCGCTGAGGAGCATCCGATCATCTACCGGGTGCTGCGCGATTTCGACGGCAAGAGCTTTGCCACCCGCCGGGTGATCGCGATGCAACGCGGCCAGCCGATCCTGAGCATGACCTGCTCGTTGCAAATCCCCGAAGGCGGGCTGGCGCATCAGGACGCAATGCCCGATGTGCCGCCGCCCGAAGAGCTGGTTTCCGACCGCGATCTGCGACTGGCGATGCTCGAAAAGATCCCCGAGCGATTCCGCGCCAATTTCATGCGGCCGCGGATGGTCGATATTCGCCCGGTGAGCCCACGCAGCTGGTTCAATCCGGTCAAGCAGGAGCCGAAGCAGAACAGCTGGTTCCGCGTCGTGGCGCCGGTGGGAGAGGACCCCGCACTCCACCGCGCGATCCTTGCTTATGCCTCCGACATGTCGCTGCTTGGCACCGCAACACTCGCGCACGGCGTCAACTGGATGACGCACAAGCTGCAGACCGCCAGCCTGGATCACAGCGTGTGGCTGCACGAGGATTTTCGCGCCGACGATTGGCTGCTTTATGTGTGCGACAGCCCCTGGGCGGGGCATGCGCGCGGCTTCAACCGCGGCAAAATCTATGCGCGCGACGGGCGGCTGGTGGCGAGCTGCGCGCAAGAGGGACTGATCCGGCTGAGGGAGTGACGACATGGAACTGACAGCAGACATCAGCGACTTTGCCCGCCGCGATTTCACCTTTGCGGGCAAGACCAAGCCAGTGTTGCTGATCGGCGATAGCGGCCCCGCCGTCATCGTGATCCACGAGGTCTATGGCTTCACCCCGCCGCTCGCGCGCTTTTGCAGGTGGATCGCCGATGCCGGGATGCGCGTCTATGCGCCGATCCTGCTCGGCACGCCCGATGCGACCAACCCCGAAGTGATCGGGCGCAGCCGCATCCTTGGCCTGTGCGTCAGCCGCGAATTCACGATGTTCGCGGCCAACAGATCGAGCCCGATCGTCGACTGGCTGAAGCCATTGGCGCGGCAGGCGCACCAGGAATGCGGTGGGCCGGGCGTCGGCGCGATCGGCATGTGCCTGACGGGCGGCTTCGCGCTGTCGATGGCGGTCGATCCAGTCGTGCTCGCGCCCGCAATGTCGCAACCGGGGATGCCGGTGAGCAAGGCGGCGGGACTGGATATCTCGAAGGCCGACCTTGCCTGCGTCAAACGTCGCACGCTCGAGGAAGGGCTGGAAATCCAGGCGTATCGCTTTGCCGGCGATACCTTGTCGAAGCCCGAAAAGTTCGAGACGCTGCGCACCGAATTCGGCGCCGCGTTTACCGGCATCACCCTGCCCGATTCTGCCGGCAATCCAACCAGCGCGTTGGCGCGCGCAGGCCGCCCACCGCACAGCGTGATGACGGGCGACCTGATCGACGCGCCGGATCAACCCACCCGCCAGGCCGCCGACCAAGTGATTGCGTTCTTCAAGGCCGCGCTGGGCGGATAGACGTCACACGGCGGTGCGGCCATATTCCTGTTTGGTCACCGGGTGGCTCGACGAGAGACCGCCATCGACGGCGATCGCCTGGCCGTTGACATAGCTTGCATCATCGGAGGCGAGGAAGGCAGCGACCTTGGCCAGTTCCTCGGGCTGGGCGCCGCGACGCAGCGGATTGAGCCGGCCGACGCGGTCCATCTTGCCGGCATCGCGGGCGTAGTCGAAGGTCGGCTTGGTCATGCCGGTTTCGGTGAGGCCGGGGCAGATCGCATTGACGCGGACATTTGAACCCGCAAGCTGCTGGGCGGAAACCATCGCCAGATTGATCACGCCCGCCTTCGATGCCGAATAGGCGGGTGAGCCGGCCCCCGAGCGGATGCCGGCGACGCTTGCCGTGAGGACGATCGCGCCACCGCCACGCTCGGCGATTTTCGGGGCCGCGTGTTTGATCGCAAGATAGGGCCCGATCAGGTTGACACGCAGCACCTCTGTGATCAGCGCAACATCGGTATCGAAGATATTGGCCATGCCGCCCGAAATTCCGGCATTGGCGAACATGATATCGAGCCCGCCAAAGCTGCTGACCGCAAGCGCCACCGCCTTTTCGACATCGGCCTCGAGCCCGGCATCGATCTGCAGCGCGATCGCGGTGCCGCCGGCATCGGTGATAAGCGTGGCGGTTTCGTGCGCGCCCTCGCTTTTGTCGGCGACGATCACCTTGCCGCCTTCGTGCGCGAACAGGATCGCGGCGGCGCGGCCAATGCCAGAGCCTGCGCCGGTAACGATGATCGATTTATCGGTGAAACGTGGCATGGAATTTCCCTTCGATCCCGTTCGTACCGAGCGGGTTTGGGTTTGGCGGGCGGCGCTAAATCGTCACGCCGCCGTCGATGACGATCGTCTGGCCAGTCATGAAGGCGCTGGCTTTGCTTGCCAGGAACACGACGGCGCCGGCGATTTCTTCGGGCTCGCCGATCCGGCGTAAGGGTGTCGTGGCATTGCGCGCCTTCACGGCTTCCTCATTCTCCCACAAAGCGCGGGCGAAATCGGTGCGGATCAGGCCGGGCGCGATGCAGTTGACGCGCACGTTGAACGGCCCGAATTCATGCGCGAGGTTGCGGGCAAGCTGCATGTCCGCCGCCTTGGAAATCGCATAGGCGCCGATGATCGGCGTGCCGCGTATCCCACCGATCGACGAGATGATGATGATGCTCCCGTCCTGGCGCGCGCGCATTTCGGGCGCGACCATCGCGATCAGCCAGTGGTTGGAGACGATGTTGTTGTCGAGGATCTTGCGGAACTGATCATCGGCGATGCCCTCTTGCGGGCCGTAATAGGGATTGGAGGCGGCGTTGCAGACGAGGATGTCGATCTGCCCGAAGGCGCGGCGCGTTTCGTCGACGAGGTGCTGGAGG
>JBBQAG010000149.1:0-3642 GCA_038315875.1 Sphingomonadales bacterium
AAGCTGGAAGAGATTGACCGCGTCTGCAATACGCGCGCCGCGATCGAGGCTGCCTATCGGGCGGCGCTTTGCGATTTCGAGACGCAGACGCCGCTTGGGCTCCGCCGTGCCTCGCAATTCATGCCAGTGCTGCTGCCGGCAGCGATCGCCGACCGCCGACCTGCAATCATCGCCGCGCTCGCCCGCGCCGGTGTCGGTACCGGCCAATATTTCAGCCCGCATCTGGGCGAGCAGCCTTATTTCCAGGCAAGCGCCCTCATCGAGCCGACGCCGGTTGCCGATGGATTGGCGGCGCGGATGATTTCACTGCCGATCACCGATGCGATGAACGCGGACGACGCGCGGATCGTGGCGGATCGCTTCACGGCGATCTGCGCCAGCGAGGCCAAGGACATCGCCGCCAATCGCGCCAGGGCTTCGGCACGGCCCCGTCCAGCAATTGCCTCGGTGGTGATGATCGGCGGCGGCCCGGCGGGCACCGCGATGCTGACCGCTGCCACAAAGCGCGGGCTTTTGCCGCAACTCGCCGCCTCCGGGCTGGTGATCGTCGAGCGCGAGACAGCGATCGGCGGCGGGCGGCTGGGCAATTATGCGATCACATCGGACAGCACGGCCACGACCTTTCTGTCGGCGGTGAAGGACAATGTTCATGCGCCAATCGCCGCGCTCGCCGATCATCCAGCAGGGCACGCGATCCGGCGGCATAGCGATCTGGTCGGCGTGCCGCTTGTCGATGTCGGGCCGCTGCTTCGGGTGACGGGCGATCGGCTGGCTGAGATCGTCACCAGCAATGGCGGCACCATCCTAACCGGGCATGAGGTGATCGGCGCCAAACGCGGCCATGACGGGCTGTGGACCGTCACTATCCGGCACCGCGGCGATGGCACGCTGATCGAACAGCGCGCCGAGGCGATCGTGATTGCGACGGGCGGGCACCAGCCGCTCGATCGGCTCGCCGTGCAGCGCGTTGCCGGGTTGCCGCTGGCAGCGACCCTGGGCGAGCGTCTGCTCCAGTCGGATAGCGTCCTGTCGATCGGCGGAATGGCGCGCGTCGCCGATCTGCTGGCCGGGAAGCGGGCGCCCCGCGTCGCCGTCATTGGCGGGTCAACCAGCGCGCTCGCCACCGTGGGGCTGTTGCTCAAGGCCAATCCAGGGCTGCCCTTTGGCGCAGGCGGCATCACGTTGCTCCACCGCCGGCCGCTGCGGCCCTTTTATCATTCAGTCGAGGCGGCGCATGCCGAGGGCTTCACCGATTTCGGGCCAGACGATATCTGCCCCGTCAGCGGTTTCGTCTATCGGCTCGCGGGCTTCCGGCTCGACGCCCGCGATCTTGTCCTGAGGATGCTGGCGGTCGATGGCCGCGTACCCGATCCTCGCGTCGCGCTTCACCGCATCACTGGCGACGATGATGCCGATGCGCAGGGGATCTTGAAGGCTGCCGATATCGTGATTGCAGCGCTTGGTTATCGCCCGCACGCGGTTTCGCTGAGCGATGCCGGCGGCCACCGGATAGCACTTGCCGCAGACGCTGGCGCGCCAATGGTCGACAAGCATTGCCGGGTGCTATGCGCCGATGGCGAAGCCCTGCCCGGGGTTTACGGCATCGGGCTTGCCGCCGGTTTCGTGCCCTGGGGTCCGCTTGGCGGCGAGCCGAGTTTTCGCGGCCAGGCCAATGGCCTGTGGCTTTGGCAGAATGATGTCGGGCTGATGATTGTCGACCAGCTGCTTGGCGAAGCCGCGCGCGCGGTCGCATGAGCGCGCCGGCGCCCCGGATCGCGCCGGATATCGAGGGCGCGCCTACCGTTAGCGTGGTGATGGCATCGTATAACGGCGCGGCGTTGATCGGCGAGACGATCGCCAGCCTGCAGGCGCAGACGCTGGCCGATTTCGAATGCGTGATCGTCGACGATTGCTCCACCGACGATACCCGCGCGCTGCTCCGCGCGATCACCGATCCGCGGTTCATCGTGATCGAATCGCCGGAGAATGAAGGGCCGGTGAAGGCGCGCAACCGTGCCTTTGCCGTGGCACGGGGCCGTTATATCGCCGCCCTTGATCAAGACGATTTATGCGCGCCGGATCGCTTCGCGCAGCAGGTGGCCTATCTCGATGCTCATCCCGACACGGTGTTGCTGGCGACGGCTGCATCGCTGCTGGAGGGGGGGGCGATACGAGACGCACGGTTACCCGTAGTTACGTCACCACGATTGATCGAATGGATGCTGTGGATCCTCAATCCGCTTGTCTGGTCATCGATGATGATCCGCGGGGACGCCGCGCGGCAGCTCGAGCCGTTCACCCGGCCCGAGCGTCGTTATGCCGAGGATTTCGATCTCTATCACCGGCTTGCGCGGCTCGGCCGGATCTCGCGGCTGGATGCGCCATTGCTGATCTATCGAAGCCATAGCGGCGGGGCATCGCAGCGCTACACAGAGACGATGTACGCAAATGCCGGCGCGGTGCTGACCGAACGCCATGCCGACCTGTTCGCTGAAACGACGTCGCTTCGGACCGCGCTGCTGGTTAAGCATGTCATGGCCCAGCAGCCAGTGCCCGATCGTACGACGCTGGCGCTGCTTGGCGATACGCTGGCCGAATTGCAGCAGCATTTCCTTGGCCAATATGCGGTAACGGATGAGGATGTGCGGCTGATCCGTTGGGAAACCGCCCGGCTATGGGCGCGCATCCACCGCGTCGGGCTGCGCTCTGGCGCGCTGGCGCTCAGCGACGCGGTGGCGGTGCGGCCCGATCACATGGGGCTGGGCTATGCTGGCATCAACGATCTGGTCCTGTCGCGGCTGATCGGCAGCGCTCGATCGGCCCGGCGGCGCTATGGCTGATCGGCACAAGACGCAAAAAAACCCGCTGACCGGAGGATCAAGCGGGTGCGATTGTTGTTCGGGTGGTTGCGGGGACAGGATTTGAACCTGTGACCTTCAGGTTATGAGCCTGACGAGCTACCGGGCTGCTCCACCCCGCGCCAACCTAAGGATTTCATTGGCACAAGCCGCTGTAATCCAATCCATGCCCGCTAGAGACGCAAACGCCTCCGACAATGCGGAGGCGCCAACGACCCTCGCGGGCTAAGATATGTGAATGGGTTTTGTCAAAATCGTTTCTCGTCCAGCACGAGCTGCAATGCCTGGCGACGTCCTACTCTTCCACTGCTTAAGCAGTAGTACCATCGGCGCTATTTGGTTTCACGGCCGAGTTCGGGATGGGATCGGGTGGTTCACAAACGCTATAGCCACCAGGCACTGAAGCCCGTGCTGTACGAAATACGGTTCTGTTAAGATCGTGCACCGCTTCGAAGCCGATAGTCGACGTCGAAGCGTAATTAATCAGGCGTTACGATGATCATGCCGCCTATCGAATGACCACTAAGGGCAAAGCCCAGAGCTGTCAATGATGGCGGGACACTCAAGCGCGAATACGAAAATTAGTGTCGGTTAGCACCATGGATTAATCCACTACCACAACCGATATAACAAGGTCGTCGTCTCCGACCGACCAAAGAAATCTTATCTTGAGGGAGGCTTCCCGCTTATATGCTTTCAGCGGTTATCACGTCCAAACATAGCTACACTGCTGAACCGTTTGCACGATGACACGACCACCAGAGGAATGTACATCCAGGTCCTC
>JBBQAG010000077.1:0-11443 GCA_038315875.1 Sphingomonadales bacterium
GCGGGCCGCAATCGCCCAATTTCCACAAGTCGAATGCATTGAAGACGATGCGCAAGCGGCCCGAACTCGCGGGGCAACTGCTCGCGCGCGGCGGGTGGGATTACGCGCTGGTCGATGCGCTGAAACCGCAGCCGGGCGATATCACGCTCACCAAGACCCGCTATTCGGCATTCTTCAATTCGCAGCTCGACAGCGTCCTTCGCGCGCGCGGCATCCGGCATCTCGTCTTCGTCGGCATCGCCACCAACGTGTGCGTCGAGAGCACGCTGCGCGACGGCTTCCACCTCGAATATTTCGGCGTGATGCTTGAAGATGCGACGCATCATCTCGGGCCGCCAGCAATGCAGGATGCAACGGTTTACAATGTCGAGAAATTCTTCGGCTGGGTATCGACCGTCGCTGATTTCTGCGGCACCTTCGGGCAAATTGAACGATGATCCCTCCCCACAAACATCGTCACCCTGAACTTGTTTCAGGGTCCAGTCCTCCACCGGCCGCGTCGGGCATTGTTGCACAGTGGATGCTGAAACAAGTTCAGCATGACGCAGAATAGGGAGCGACCAGACATGCCCTTTACCGCCATTAACCCGCCGCAATTCCCGACGCCCATCGCGCCGTTTTCAGCCGGCACCAAGGCCGGCAACACCGTCTATGTCTCGGGCACGCTCGCGCTTGGCGAGGGCGGCGTGGTGCTCCATCCCGACGATGCGGCCGCGCAGACCCGGCATGTGCTCGAAGTAATCAAGACGACGCTGGAAGCCGCCGGCGCGACACTGGCTGATGTCGCCTTCAACCACATCTTCCTCAAGGACTGGGCTGACTATGCCGCGATGAATGCGGTCTATGCCGAGTATTTCCCCGGTGCCAAGCCCGCGCGTTATTGCATCCAGTGCGGGCTGGTAAAGCCCGATTGCCTAGTCGAAATCGCCAGCGTGGCGCATCTGGATTGAGCGAACGCGCTCCAAATCCTGGCTGTAATCGGGAGGGGAACCATCCGCAGCATGGTGCAGGGGGCTCTCCCCCAGCAACACGTTTGCGGCCCGCCCCCTCCACCGCTTCGCGGTCCCGCTCCCCGTGTCGGGAAGGATTTTAGATGCCGCACTCCGCCGGTCTTTATTACGAATGGCACGGACCAGACGATGCCCCGGTGATGATCCTCTCGCCCGGGCTCGGCGGTTCGGCGGGATATTGGACGCCCAACCTCGCCGCGCTATCGGCCAGGTATCGCGTCCTCCTCTACGATCATCGCGGCACCGCGCGGAGCGACCGGGCTTTGCCGGAAACCGTCACCGTCGAAGATATGGCGGACGACTTGATCGCCCTCATGGATGCGCTCGGCATCGCACAGGCGCATCTTGTCGGCCATGCAGCAGGCGGGGTTGTCGGCCTGGCGATGGCGCTCAAGGCGCCCGAACGGCTTGCCAAGCTTGTAATCGTCAATGGCTGGGTGAGGCCTGATCCCTATTTCGCCCGCTGTTTCGACGTTCGGCTGACGCTGCTCCGATGTGGTGGGCCCGCGGCCTATGTCCGCGCCCAGCCCATCTTCCTTTACCCGGCCGATTGGATTTCCGCGCACAATGCGGTGCTCGAGGCCGAAGAGCCGCTCCATCTCAGCCATTTCCCCCCGCCCGAGAATATCGAGCGCCGCGTCGCCGCGCTGAAGGCCTTCGATATTGGCGATCGGCTCAGCGAGATCGATGTGCCGGTGCTTGCCATCGTTTCAGCGGACGACATGCTCGTCCCCGCTTCGTGCTCGGACCTCATCGAGCAGGGGATTTTGGGCGCCCGGCGCGCGACGCTTGCCTGGGGCGGCCATGCCTGCAACGTCACCGATCCGGTTCGCTTCAACCAACTCGTGCTCGAATTTCTGGGGGACTGATATGCAAGTCGGCGTCTTCGTGCCCATCAACAATAATGGCTGGCTGATTTCGGAAAACGCGCCGCAATATATGCCGAGCTTCGATCTCAACAAGGAGATTGCCCAGCGCGCCGAGCATTATGGCCTCGATTTCCTGCTCTCGATGATCAAGCTGCGCGGCTTTGGCGGCAAGACCGAGTTTTGGGAATATGGCCTGGAAAGCTTCACGCTGATGGCCGGGCTTGCTGCTGTCACCAGCAAGATCAAGATCTACGCCACCTGCCCCACGCTCGTCATCCCGCCCGCCTTTGCCGCGCGGATGTGCAACACGATCGATTCGATCAGCCACGGCCGCTTCGGCCTCAACCTCATCACTGGCTGGCAAAAACCCGAATATAGCCAGATGGGCCTGTGGCCCGGCGAGGATCATTTCCGCAATCGCTACAAGATGTTGGATGAATATGCCCGCATCCTGCGCGAATTATGGGAAACCGGGCGCAGCGACTTCAAGGGCGATTATTACCAGATGGACGATTGCCTCGTCCGCCCCAAGCCCGCCGGCGACATGAAGATCATCTGTGCTGGCTCCTCCGACGACGGCCTCGCCTTTTCGGCACAATGGGCGGATTACGCCTTCTGCCTCGGCAAGGGCGTCAACACGCCGACCGCCTTCGCCTCCAACAACGAGCGTCTTGCGGTCGCCACCGCCAAGACCGGACGCGACGTGTCTGTGTTCGTCCTCGTCATGATCATCGCCGCCGAGACCGATGAAGCGGCAATGGCGAAGTGGCAATCCTATAATGACGGCGTCGATCACGCCGCCATCGCCTGGCTCGCCGATCAGGGCGCTGCGGACAAGGTCAACGCGACCACCAATGTCCGCCAGCTCGCCGCCCCCGAAGGCGCGGTCAACATCAACATGGGCACGCTCGTTGGCAGCTATGCCAGCATCGCCATGATGCTGGACGAAATGGCAACGGTGCCCAATACCGGCGGCGTGTTGCTGACCTTCGACGATTTCATCGAAGGCGTGGAAGCCTTCGGCCAGCATATCCAGCCGCTGATGAAGAGCCGCACAGGGTGAGACCGATGGCCGGGGAATTTGGTCACGCGCCATGCGGTGGTTGGCCGGACGACGCCGTGCGCTGCTGTAAACTGAAAGAATATCTCCGAATTCGAAATCGATAGAAGAAATCCACTTTCACGCAGCCAGGCGCCCCAGCCTTAGCGCAATGACCGGGCATCCGCGGTGAGCCTCATCGCGGGTTCATCCCCGGAGACAAGAGATGAAGACACTTGCCATCATCACCGCCGCGCTGATCCTGTCCGCAACGGCAACCCCTGCCATGGCGGTTGATCAGGAAAGCTCACGACTAAGTTATGCCGATATCGACCTCAACAGCAGCAAGGGTCAGGCAGCGCTTGATCGAAGGATCGATCGGATCGCGCGTCAATTGTGCGATACCGCGAATGATCGCTTCGGCAATCCAGTGCGCGCGCAACAGCGCGCGTGCCGCCAAGACATTGATGCTTCGGTCCGCATCGAGCTTCGCCGCGGTCAACCGACCTATCTGACAAGCCGATAATGGCGTTGGAGCCGGCTCAGCCGGGGCGGACAAATGTCCGCCCCGGCCATTTCAGGTGCCGCACCGTTTCCTGATCGCTGCCGTTGCTGGCGTTGCAGCGCAAAGCGCCTTATTACTCGCCGCGATGGCCCGCCTGAAATCGCACCGCTTCTATTCAATCCACGCCCAGGAAATGGTCCGCGTCGCTGCCGCAACGCCGCGCGCGACGGTCGGCGATCCGGCTGCCAATGCTGGTGAGGCAATCGCACTCGTCAAAAAGGCGGCGGGGAATGGCGTCGATCTCATCGTCTTTCCCGAACTCAGCCTGTCATCCTACGCCATCGACGATCTGCACATGCAGCAGGCGCAGCATCTCGCCACCGAAGCCGCAATCGCCACGCTCGCCAGCGCCACTGCGAAACTGCGCACGGTGATGCTTGTCGGCGCGACAATCCCGCGCAACGGGCGGCTTTATAACTGTGCCGTTGCGATCGCGCGCGGGAAAATCCTGGGCGTCGTGCCGAAAACCTTCCTGCCCAATTACCGCGAATTCTACGAAAAGCGCTGGTTCGCGAGCGGCGCGGGGCTGACCGGCATCGAGATCGACCTCGCCGGCCAGCGCGTGCCCTTCGGCACCGACCTCATCTTTGCCGCGAGCGACCTGCCGCACTTCGTCTTCCATGCCGAGATTTGCGAGGATTTCTGGTCCCCCACCCCGCCCTCCACCAATGGCGCGCTGGCCGGGGCCTATATCTGCTGCAACCTGTCCGCTTCCCCCATCCTGATCGGCAAAGCGCGCGACCGGGCGATGCTCGCCTCGGCGCAATCCTCGCGCGCGATCTGCGCCTATGTCTTCTCGGCCTCGGGACCCGGCGAGAGCACCACCGATCTGGCGTGGGATGGGCAGAGCCTGATCTATGAAAATGGCGATTTGTTGAAGGAATCGCAGCGTTTCCGGTGCGAGGCGGATACGATCGTCGCCGATATCGATGTCGCCCGCCTGCGGATCGAGCGCATGCGAAACGGCACCTTCAACGATGCCGCGCGGCTTGCGGGCGATCCCGAATATGACTTCCGGCGGATCGGCTTCGAACACAAGCCCGATTTCGCCGATATCGGCCTTCAGCGCGAAATGCGGCGCTTTCCTTTCGTCCCCAACACGCCCGAACGGCTCGATGCCGATTGCTACGAGGCCTTCAACATCCAGGTCGAAGGGCTGATGAAGCGGATCGAGGCATCGCACGCCAAGCGGCTGGTGCTCGGCATTTCGGGCGGGCTCGATTCGAGCCATGCGCTGATCGTCGCGGTCAAGGCGGTCGACCGCATGAAGATCCCGCGCGATCATGTGCTTGCCTATACGATGCCCGGTTTTGCCACGAGCGCGGGCACCAAGGCCAATGCCTGGGCGCTGATGCGCGCGCTGGGCGTCGCGGGCGACGAGATCGACATCCGCCCTGCCGCCAACCAGATGCTGTCCGACATGGATCACCCCTTCGCGCGCGGTGAGAAGATTTACGACGTGACTTTCGAGAACGTGCAGGCGGGGCTGCGCACCGATTATCTGTTCCGCCTCGCCAACCAGTATGACGGGCTGGTGGTGGGCACCGGCGACTTGTCCGAACTGGCGCTTGGCTGGTGCACCTACGGCGTCGGCGATCATATGAGCCATTACGGCGTCAATGCAGGTGTGCCCAAGACGCTGATCCAGTATCTGATTCGCTGGACGATCGCGACCGACTTCTGGGATGTCGAGACCGCGCGGGTGCTCGAAGCCATCCTGGCGACCGAGATTTCACCCGAGCTCGTCCCCGCCGACGATAACGGGGTGATCCAGAGCACCGAGAGCCGGATCGGCCCCTATGAGCTCCACGATTTCTTCCTGCACTACACCATCCGGCAGGGGCAATTGCCGTCGAAGATCGCGTTCCTCGCCCTGCACGCCTGGAAGGATATCGAATCAGGCAGATGGCCGCGCGGCGTCTCGCCGATGCTGCGCCATGCTTATGACCTGCCGATGATCCGCAAATGGCTCGAGGAGTTCCTCAAGCGCTTTTTCGCGACCAGCCAGTTCAAGCGATCGGCGCTCCCCAATGGCCCCAAGGTGTCGGGCGGCGGGTCGCTATCGCCACGCGGCGACTGGCGCGCGCCGAGCGACGGCGTGGCGACGGTGTGGCTGGAGGAGCTGAAGGCGAATTTGCCCTAACTGGCAATCATTCCGCCGCCAACGCGACCTCCCGCTTCATCACCTGCGCGGAAAACCGCTCCATTTCCTCCGCCTGCGGGCTCATCTGGAGCAGCAGCAGGTCGAGCCCTGCCGCCTCATATTCCTCGATCCGTTCGCGCAGTTGCTCGGGCGTGCCGACAAGGTTGGGGCGCAGGCCGCGATTCGATACCGAATATTCGGCGATCTTCATCTCGCGCTCGAGCTGGGTGCCCGACAGCCACTGGTCGAAATTGTCATAGCCGGCGGGCAATTCGCTCACCTCTGTGATGCGGGCCAGCTCCCGCTGCGCCTCGGCCTCGCTGTCGCGGACGATCGCATAGGCGGCCATGCCATAAGCCATCGGCGGCTTGCCAGCGGCCTCTCGGCGGGCGGCCATGTCGGCGATCTTCGGAGCGATATTCTCGACTGGATCGCCGTGCATCACATAGGCGTCGCACTGGTTGACGATCAGCGTCTTGGCCGTCTCGCTCTCGCCGCCGGCATAGGTGACGGGCTTGCGCACCGGCTTTGGCGAGCAGATCGCCTTGTCGGTGGTATAGAATTTGCCGGCGAAGTCGAACTCGTCTTCGCGCCACAGCCCCTCGACGACGTTCAGCCACTCGCTCGTCCGCGCATAGCGATCGTCATGCTGATCGAACTGCAGCCCGTAACGTTTTGCCTCATCCGCCCACCATGACGAGACGACATTGAGCGCCAGCCGCCCGCCGGCGATCTGATCGATATTGGCCGCTGCCTTGGCAAACAACGCCGGCTGGTGGAAATTGGGGCGCACCGCGACCATCAGCTCAAGCGTCTCGGTCACCGCGGCAACAGCGGCCGCGGTCGACCAGGCATCGAGTGTCGGCGCGCCGATCCCCTTGATGTCGTTCATGTTGAGCTCGGCGATCAACGACAGATCATAGCCCCATCGCTCGGAATCGATCGCGAGCCGCTTGGTATACGCCCAGCTCGCGTCCATCTGCTCGTCTTCGACATTGCGCAGCCAGCCGCCGAACACCGGCATCCAATAACCATATCTCATTGAGGTGCTCCCGGGGGCGACTGCCCAAAAATTTGGCCGTCACCCCGGACTTGGTCCGGGGTCCATCGGCCCGCAAAGGCATCGGCCGTGGGAATTGCGGCACCGTGGACCCCGGACCAAGTCCGGGGTGACGATCGCGGCAGGAGAAAGGACATTGTCATCCCTTTGCCTTCGCGATTTCGGCTTCCAGATACGCGATCAAATTCTCATGCGGATCCCAGCCGAGCACGTCGCGTGGTTTCGCGACGAAGTTCGACAAAGCGTTGATGTCATAGAAGCGCGGCACGCCATCGCGATCGTCGATCATCACCTCGATACCCCCGACATCGAGGCCGGCGGCGCGGGCAATCCGCTCGGCAGCGTCGATCAGTTCGGGCGCAGGATCGGCCCTGGTCATCGCGATCAGCTTGCCGTTTGCAACGCAGGCGTCGGCGGGGCAAAGATCGAACTGCCCGCCGCCATCGATATCGATCGCGTAGAGGAACTTGCCCGCCAGCGTTTCGATCCGGGTGATGCGTCCATCGCGCGCGGGGACATATTCCTGAACCAGCAGCACGCCGTCGATGCTGTGCGGCAGAAAGCGATCGCCGACCGCGACCGCCAGATCCTCGGGCGTGTCATAGCGCATGATCCCCGCACCCGATCCGCCGATATTGGCCTTCACCACGATCGGAAAGCGCAAGTCCCTAGCCGCAACCGCAATGTCGATCGCGCGGTGGACGACGCGGGTTTCGGGGATGGCGAGGCCAAGCCCCGAGATCAGCGCCAGCTGGCGCGCCTTGTTCGCATCGACCGCGAGGACGTCGGCGCCGTTGATGATCCGCGCGCCCTGCCCCGCCCAATGCGCGAACAACGCCGGGGTGTAGAAAATCGCGTGATCCGGGCTCCGAAGAAAGCTCGACATCGCCAAACGACTGAGGATCACCCGCGCGGGCGGCGGGCAACGCGCTGGATCGAAGCTGTGCCCCTCGATCCCGATCCGCACATAATCCACGCCGTGCGCATCGAGCGCTGCGAAAAGCGGGACGAACCAGGCTGGGTGCTCAAAAAAGATCGCGAGATCGTGCATGCTGTCCATTCGTTGTGATGTCGCTTCGGTTACACATCGGGAAGGGAGCGCTGTCTACCTCACTCTGCGCAATCCGCCATCACCGCCAGCCAACCGCGCACGCCGTAGAGCCAGATTGTCACGGCGATGCTGGATTGGTGAAAAGGAGCGCGGCTCATTCGGCCAGCCTCAAGAATCAGAAACCCCGCCAAGTCATCGCGACTTGGCGGGGTTTTTGGTGCACCCGGAGCGATTCGAACGCCCGGCCCTCAGATTCGTAGTCTGATGCTCTATCCAGCTGAGCTACGGGTGCTTGGAAGGCGGTGCCATAAAGGGCAGTCTGCGATTGTGCAAGCCCGTTGCGCAAGGGCTGGCGGGGCAATAGAGCGAGCAGGATGAAGCCGCCTTTTCCGCATCCGGCCGCTGCCCTGCTTGGCCTGATCGTCCTTGCCGGTTGCACCACGCCCAATCCCAGATTTCCCTCGCTGCTGCCACGTGCGAGCGAAACCCGCGATGAATCGGAACCCGTGGCCACGCCGGCAAAGCTCGTTAGCGATCCCGCGCTCGATGCCAAGCTGGCGGCGCTTGCCAGGACGCTCGGCGAAGCGGCGACCGCCTTCCCTCCGATAGCCGCCAAGGCCAAAGCGCTGGTCGGCGCGGCCAAGAGCGGCGGCAGGGGCAGCGATGCCTGGCTCGCCGCGCAAAGCCTGCTCGCCGATCTCGACGTCCTGCGCGCGCAAAGCCTGACGGCGCTCAGCGAGATCGATACTCTCGCCATCGATCGCGGCGTCGCTGGCCTGCCCGCCTATCCAGCGATTGAGACGTTGCGGACTGCGGCCGAAGCGCAGGTCAAGGCACAGGGCGACGAGATCGACATGATCCAGGTTCAGCTGCCCGCGGCCTGATCTGTGCTGCGCGCCAATAGACCTGGACGTTCGATCACATAAGTGACCATGCGCCGCAGCGGATCGCCCGCCGCGATCAGGGCATGATCGAAATCGCCGCCAGCGAGCCGTTCCATCCCCAATCGTGCCATTAGCTGCTGGCTTTTCAAATTGATCTCCGAAGTAATGGCGACGATGTGCGCGGCGTCTAGCGTCGCCCATGCCCGCTCGAAGATCGCCGCCATCGCCTCCAGCGCATAACCCTGCCGCCAATGGGGTCGAGCAATGATCCAACCGGCCTCGATCTCGCCCGCGATCGGGTTGTGCAAATCGCCCCGTTTCAACCCGCAAAAGCCAATCACCATGCTGTCACTGCGGCGCTCGACGACGCGGAAGCCAAGCCCCTCGTGGCGATAACCGTCATGCTTGGCGAGCACGGCGTCGCTCGCCGCTTCGTCCTTTACCGCCCCCAGTTCCGCCATCACCTGAGGATCGGCCCACATCGCGTGCAGCGCGGGGCGATCGCGGCGTTCGGGCAGGCGCAGCACAAGACGATCGGTTTCGATCACCCGATCTTTCCGATCATCCGTTGAGCAATCGCGCCGCATGCACCGCGTGATAGGTGAGCACGCCCGAACATCCCGCGCGCTTGAACGCCATCAGCGTTTCCAGCACCATTGGATCGCGCTCGGCAGCGCCGGCCGCCACGGCGGCCTCGATCATCGCATATTCACCGGATACTTGATAAGCAAATACAGGCACTTCGAAGGTTGATTTCACACGCACGATGATATCGAGATAGGGCAATCCAGGCTTGACCATCACACTATCCGCGCCCTCCGCCAGGTCTAGCGCCACTTCGCGCAGCGCCTCTTCGGCATTGGCCGGGTCCATCTGATAGGTCTTCTTGTCTCCCTTCAGCAGCCCGCGCGAGCCAACCGCGTCGCGGAACGGGCCGTAAAAGGCGCTCGCATATTTGGCGGCATAGGACATGATCTGGACGTTGATATGGCCCTCCATCTCCAGCGCATCGCGGATCAGGCCAATCCGCCCATCCATCATGTCGCTGGGCGCAATCACATCCGCCCCTGCCGCCGCCTGATTGAGCGCCTGGCCGACCAGCATCTCGGCGGTTTCATCATTGAGGACATAGCCAGCCTCGTCGATCAGCCCATCATGGCCGTGGCTGGTATAGGGATCGAGCGCGACATCGGTGAGGACGCCGATATCGGGCACGGCATCCTTGATCGCTTTCACCGCACGGCACATCAGATTATCGGGGTTGAGCGCTTCTGCGCCATCGTCGCTGCGCAGGTCGCGCGGGGTGTTGGGGAACAGCGCAAGGCACGGAATGCCCAGATCGCGCGCTTCCTTCGCCCGCGCGACGATCCCATCGACCGACCAGCGCGAGACGCCGGGGAGCGAGGCGATCGGCTCTTCAACTCCCTGCCCATCGGCAATGAACAACGGCCAGATCAGGTCAGCCGGGGTCAGCACGGTTTCGGCATGAAGCCGGCGGCTCCACGGCGTGGATCGGGTGCGGCGCATGCGCAGCGATGGATAGGGTGCGGTCATGCGCGGTTTGTGCTGGATCGGGCGGCGCGGGGCAAGAGGGGTTTCAGGCGGCGGGGTTCATCGCCGATGTCGCTGCGGTCGGCTCGGTGATGGTGTGCGCCTGCACGCTCGTCTCATGCGCCTGCGGCACCACCAGCGTGCCCTTGCGCCACGTTCCGTAACGATAGAACAAGCCGGCGAGCACGAAGGTCGTGACCGATCCAAGCGGGAAGGACAGCCACAGCGCGTCGACCCCCAGCCACCCGCGCGTCATCGTCGCAAAGGCGATCCGCACCGGAAACATCGCGACGAACAGGATCACCAGCGGGCCAAGCACCGCTCCGTTTGCCCGCACCACGCCGAAAAACACCATCGTCATCCCGAACAGCACGAAATTCCACGTCGCGATCAGCTGGATATGCCGCGCAATCGGCAGCGCGGGGCTGCTACCGCCCAGGAACAGCGTCATCACCTGACGATCGAAGACCAGCAACGCGACCACCATCGTCGCGGTGATCGCCACGGTAAACATCAGGCCTGATCGGGTGATGCGTTCCACCCGGTCCCATTTGCCCGCGCCGATATTTTGCGCGGCCATTGCGCTCACCGCCGCGCCCATCGCCATCGCCGGCATCTGCACATAGGCCCAGAGCTGCAACGTGACGCCGAATGCCGCCGTCGTATCGACGCCCTCGCGATTGACGAGCCCGAGCATCGTCAGCCCCGCCACCGCAATCACGATCATCTGCGCGCCGATCGGCACGCCCTTGGTCACGATCGCCCACACGACCGCGCGTTCGGGGAACAGATAGCCAAGCTCCGGCCCGCGCAGGCGCAGCGTCAGATCGCGGCGATAGATCGTCGCGACCAGCAGCACGAGCGCCATCACATTGGCGATCAGCGATGCCGTAGCAGACCCTGAAATGCCCATTTTCGGGATTGGACCGAAACCGGCGATGAACAGCGGATTGAGCCCGGCATCGAGGATCGTCGCGATCACGCTGAACCACAAAGGCGTCATCGAATCACCCGTCCCGCGCAGCCCCATCGTGATCAGCACGAGCAGCATCGATGCGGGCAGCGCGAGGAATATGATCCGCAGATAGGTAAGCGCCAGTGCCATCGCGTCGCCCGGCGTTGCCAGCACCGTGAGAATCTCTGGCGCAAAGATCCAGCCAAGCGTTGCGACCGCGATCGACGACCAGAAGATCAGCCCGACCGCCGAACCAAAGGCACGCCGCGCGCCATCGATGTCGCGCCGGCCAAAGCTTTGCCCGACAAGGATCGTC
>JBBQAG010000166.1:0-1737 GCA_038315875.1 Sphingomonadales bacterium
TCACCCGCTCGTTTAGGCATCGCTCGATTGCAGCCTCGTCCAGCCCCTTGAGGAGGGCGACCCGCGCATCGAGCGCCTCGGCGAAATCCAACTCGCCGCGCATCGCGGCTTCGGTGACGGCGGCGATTTGCGGCTTAAGGCCGGCATAATCGGCAAGCTCATCGATGCATTCAACGGTGATCATCGTCGAATCCATGTCGGCGATCAGCAAAGACTTGGGGCGGGTGAGCATCGCCTGGACGACGACGTCGACAGGACCAAGCGTATCCTCGAGCGCGGCTCGTGCTGCATCGGGAGATTGGCCGAACAGCAGGTCGGCTGCCTTGCCCTCATCGAGCCATGCCGAGGCGGTCGGCGCACAGCCGGCGGCTGCGAGACGATCCATACTCGCTGAAATCTGGCCCGCATCGAGGTGATCCGCTGCTATCAGTGTTGCGATGAACATCCACCAGTCCCCTTCTCGGCCGCCGCTCGCGCTCATCGCAGGGCCGACGGCGAGCGGCAAGTCCACGCTGGCGCTTGCTCTGGCGCAGCTTGAAGGCGGCGTGGTGATCAACGCCGATTCGGCGCAGGTCTATGCCGATCTGCGGGTGCTGTCGGCGCGACCATCGGCTGAAGAAGAGGCGCGCGTGCCACACCGGCTGTTCGGCCATGTTGCTGGTGACGCGTCCTATTCGGCGGCACTGTGGGCGGCACACGCCCGAAAAGCCATTGCGGAAGCAACGGCGCAGGGTCTGCTGCCGATCCTTGTTGGCGGCACCGGGCTCTATATCCGCACGCTGCTCGACGGGATCGCGCCGGTGCCAATGATCGAGCCTGCGATCCGGGAATGGGTTCGCGCGCTCCCCGTCGCCGAAGCGCATCGCCTGCTGGCGATCGACGATCCCGCCGCTGCGACGCGGCTCGCCCCTGCGGATACAACGCGTGTCGCGCGCGCGCTGGAAGTTGTCCGTTCGACTGGGAAGTGCCTCTCCGATTGGCAAAGGGAGCGCGACGGCGGAATTGCTGGCACCGTGGCGCTGGCACCCTTGATCCTGCTGCCCGATCGCGACTGGCTGTTCGCCCGCTGCGACGTCAGGCTCGCGGCGATGTTCGATGCCGGCGCGATCGATGAGGTTGCTGCGCTGATGGCCCGCGTCGATATCCCGGCGGCCGCACCGGTAAGGCGGGCAATCGGCGTGCGCGAAATCGCGCGGATGCTTGCCGGGGATTGGTCGCCTAGCGAGGCACTGGCGCAAGCGCAGCTCGCCACGCGCCAATATGCCAAGCGCCAATATACCTGGTTCCGCAACCAGCCGCCGCCGGACTGGCTGCGGACCGCCAAAACCGAGCCCAGCCGGCTGATCGACTTGCTTCGTCAGAGAATTATCCGGTAGCGATCGCGGCATCATATCAGGAGCGCTGAAATGGACGTCTATTATGACAGCGATGCCGATCTGGCGCTGATCACGGGCCGCAAGGTCGCGGTGATCGGCTATGGCAATCAGGGCCATGCGCATGCACTCAACCTGCGCGATGCTGGCGTGACGGAGATCGTCGTTGCCTCCGGCGCTGCCAGCGCAGCGCGCGCGCGCGACGCGGGCTTCGCTATCGTGAGCAATGCTGAGGCGGCGAAATGGGCGGATCTGGTCATGCTGCTTGCCCCCGATGAGCACCAGGCAGCACTCTACACAGGTGAAATTGCCCCCAATCTGCGCGCGGGCGCGTGCCTAGCCTTTGCGCACGGCCTCAACGTCC
>JBBQAG010000050.1:0-18241 GCA_038315875.1 Sphingomonadales bacterium
AGACGTTCACGGCGCAGGCGCCACTGGCGATGCGCGCTGGCCCGGCTGCCACCGCAAAGGCGATCCGGACGCTGCCGGCGGGCTCGATCGTCTATCCAACGGGCAATAAAGAGGGCCTGTGGTGGGAAATCGCCGACGAGAACGACAATGTCGGCTGGGTGCTCAACACCAAGCTGGCCCCTTCTCAATAAGAGCCTGTACTCTTCGTCATCGCTCCCTCGTGCTGCCGCGATGGAGCGGCGCGCGGAGCGTTGCGTCGCTCAACCGGCCGACCGTCCTCGCGCGCTAGAGTGTGCGTAGTGTTGGCAGCAATTCATCGAAATGATCGATGATCGCATCCGCGCCGAGCGCTTCCACGGGCTCCATCAGGAAGCCGAAACTGACGGCGATGCCTGGAATGCGCGCATGTCGAGCGGCCATGATGTCGTAGATCGAATCGCCGACAAATGCCGCCCTGCCCCCACCGCACCGCGTGATCATCTCCAGTATCGGCGCAGCGGATGGCTTGGCATTGCCCTTGCCCAGCGTATCCCCGCCAATCACCGTTACGAACCGATCGAGCAGCCCCAGATCGCCGAGCAGCTTCACGGCGAGTGATTCGAACTTGTTGGTGACGACCGCCGTCTTCACACCCAACCCATCGAGCGCATCAAGCGCAGCGATCGCCCCATCGAAGGGCCGCGTACCGGCCGAGATATGGGCTTCGTAATAGCCGAGCATCTGCTTGTAGAGCGGGCGGAAGTCCTCAGCCGAGATGCCACCGCTCGCCTCAAGGCCCAGCATCAGCATGTGCTTGGCACCGCCGCCGATCATCGGCTTGATCTCGTCGACCCGGAGCAACGGCCGTCCTGCAGCACCCAGGACGTGGTTCACCGCCGCCAGCAGATCGGGGCTGGTATCGAGCAGCGTGCCGTCCAGATCGAAGCCGACGATGTCGAAGGGGAATTTATCGCTCATCAACGGGTTGGTGCCAGCAACGCTATGGAATTGGCAAGCGGATCATGGCAGGGGCTGGCGCCCGAGGGAGCGCCATGCAGCCAAGACCGATCGCCGCCATCATCCTTGCCGCCGGCAAGGGGACGCGCATGAAATCCGATCTTCACAAGGTGCTGCACCCAGTTGCGGGGCGGTCGATGCTGCTGCATCTGATCGACAGCGTGGCCACTTTGGCGCCCGATCACACCGTCGTGGTGACGGGTGCAGGTCGTGAACAGGTCGAGGCGGCGGTGGCGCCACTTGGCGTTGTCTCTGCGCTTCAGGCCGAGCAGCTGGGCACGGGCCATGCCGTCCTTCAGGCGCGCGGCGCGCTTGCTGGTTTCGATGGCGATGTGCTGATCCTCTATGGCGATGTGCCGCTGGTCCGGTCCGAGACGATGACGCGGATGATCGAGCGACTGCATGCGCCCGATGCGCCTGCGGTGGTCGTGCTTGGCTTCCGGCCCGCCGATCCTGCAGCCTATGGCCGGATGATCGCCGATGCCGATGGCCGGCTCCACAAGATGGTCGAATTCAAGGACGCGACGCCTGACGAACGCGCGGTAACGCTGTGCAATAGCGGGTTGATGGCCGCCCGCGCGGACGATCTGTTCGCGCTGCTCGACCGGGTCGGCAACGACAATGCAGCGGGCGAATATTATCTCGTCGATATCGTCAACATCGCCAACGCCGATGGACGCATCGCCGCCGTGATCGAAACCGCTGCCGACGAGGTCGCCGGCATCAACAGCCGTGCTGAACTCGCCGCCGTCGACGGTGCGTGGCAGGCCGAGCGACGTGCCCGCGCAATGGCCGAAGGCGCGACGTTGATGGCACCGGACACCGTGTGGTTCGCGCATGATACCCAAATCGGGCGCGACGTGTTGATCGAGCCAAACGTCGTGTTCGGCCCGGGCGTGCGGGTTGCAGACAAAGTGACGATCCGCGCCTTCAGCCATATCGAGGGCGCAGAGATTGGCGCTGGTGCCGAAATCGGCCCGTTCGCGCGGCTGCGCCCCGGATCGGTGATGGGCGAGAAATCGAAGATCGGCAATTTCGTCGAGATGAAGAAAACCGTGCTTGGTGCAGGTGCAAAGGCCAATCACCTCACCTATCTGGGCGATGCAGTGATTGGTGCCGGCGCCAATGTCGGCGCGGGCACGATCACCTGCAATTATGACGGCTTTTTCAAATATGAGACCCAAATTGGCGCTGGGGCGTTCATTGGATCGAATTCGGCGCTGGTTGCGCCGGTATCGATTGGCGCGGGTGCCATTGTTGCAGCAGGATCGGTTGTAACCGCGGATGTCCCGGCTGACGCGCTCGCGCTCGTCAGGCCGCCGCAAAGCGAAAAACCCGGCTGGGCCAAGCGTTTTCGCGAAGCGATGCTCGCCAAGAAAAACAAGCAATAGCCTTCGGGCCGGAGATCAGAACATGTGCGGTATCGTAGGAATTCTGGGGATCGGCCCCGTCGCCGATCGCCTGCTCGACGGGCTGAAGCGGCTTGAATATCGCGGCTATGATTCAGCGGGCATGTGCACCGTCCATGATGGCCAGTTCGATCGCCGACGCGCCCAGGGCAAGCTGCGCAACCTGGCGCAGCGGCTGGTTGAGGATCCGCTTCCCGGCGATAGCGGCATCGCCCATACCCGCTGGGCAACCCATGGCGCGCCGACCGAGGACAATGCCCATCCCCACATCGTCGGCGATGTGGTGCTGGTCCACAACGGCATCATCGAGAATTTCAAGCCGCTGCGCGACGAGTTGCTCGCCGAGGGGCGGCAGTTCCTCAGCCAGACCGACACCGAAGTGGTGGCGCATCTTATTGCCCGCGAGATCGAGCGCGGCCAGGCCCCGCGCGATGCGGTCGCGATCGTGCTTCCACGGCTCCACGGCGCCTTCGCTCTGGGCGTGATGTTCAAATCGGAGCCCGATCTGCTGATCGGCGCGCGGCTTGGGGCGCCACTCACGGTCGGGTACGGCGACGGCGAGAATTATCTCGGATCGGACGCGCTCGCCCTTGCCCCGCTCACCCAGCGTATCGCCTATCTCGAAGAGGGCGACTGGGCCGTCCTCTCACGCGAAAAGGTCGAGATATTCGATCGCGACAACAATCCCGTCGAACGGCCAATCGTCAATTCGGGCGCGTCGGGCCAGCTCATGGACAAGGGCAATTACCGGCACTTCATGCTCAAGGAAATCCATGAGCAGCCAGTTGTCGTCGCCCAGACGCTGCATAGCTATCTGCGCCCGCTCGAAGGCCGCGTCGCCTTGCCCGATATGGAGTTCGATCTTGGTGGGGTGAAGCGTGTCGCGATCGTTGCCTGCGGCACCGCGAGCTATGTCGGCATGATCGGCAAATACTGGATCGAGCAGCTTGCCCGGGTCCCCGTCGAGGTCGATGTCGCCAGCGAATTCCGCTACCGCGATCCCGTTTTGACGCCCGACATGCTTGGCATCGTCATTTCACAGAGCGGGGAGACCGCCGACACGCTGGCAGCCCTTCGCCACATGAAGGAAGCCGGGCTGACCACCGCCGGGATCATCAACGTGCCGACCAGTTCGATGGCGCGCGAAGTCGATCTGCTGCTGCCAACGCATGCCGGGCCGGAAATCGGCGTTGCCTCCACCAAGGCATTTACCTGCCAGCTGGCGGTGATGGCGGCACTCGCGGTCAATCTGGCGCGCGCCAAGGGCCTGTTGAGCGAAGACACCGAACGCGAGATCGTAAGGCATCTGGAGAGCGTTCCAGAGGCGATGAGCCATGCGATCGCCCATGACGAGGAGATCGAGGCGATGGCGCCCAAGATCGCAGCCGCGCGCGATGTGCTGTATCTTGGCCGCGGCCCGGAATATCCGATGGCGCTGGAAGGCGCGCTGAAGCTGAAGGAAATCAGCTATATCCATGCCGAGGGCTATGCATCGGGCGAAATGAAGCACGGGCCCATCGCGCTGATCGACGACAGCGTGCCGCTGATCGTGCTCGCCCCGTCGGGCCCTTTGTTCGACAAGACGGTGAGCAACATGCAGGAAGCGCAGGCGCGCGGCGCGCAGGTGGTGCTGATCTCCGATGCCGAAGGAATAGCACAGGCGGGCGAGAATACGATTGCGACGATCGAGATGCCGCGCGTCCACCCGCTGATCGCGCCGCTCGTCTATGCGGTGCCCATCCAACTGCTCGCCTATCACGTCGCGGTGTTCAAGGGCACCGATGTCGATCAGCCACGCAATCTTGCCAAGTCGGTAACGGTGGAATAGCCGCGATATGGGCGAGGGCTTGCCGATGATCGCCGGCGTCGAGCTCGGCGGCACCAAGTGCAACCTGATCCTGGCGAGCGGGCCCGACGATATCCGCGGCGAGACGCGCATCCCGACGACAACGCCCGACGAAACGCTGGCCGCGATCGAGGCGGTGCTCGATGGCTGGCGGGGCTTTACGGCAATCGGCATCGCCAGCTTCGGGCCGGTGTCGATCAATCCTGCGGCCGCAGACTACGGATCGATTACGGCGACCACCAAGCCCGGCTGGTCACACATCGACATCGCAAGGCGGATCGAGAGGCGCTACGGCGTGCCGGTCGGCTTCCACAGCGATGTGACCGGCGCGGCGCTTGGCGAGGGCCGCTGGGGCGCGGCACGCGGCGTATCAGATTATGCCTATATCACGATCGGCACCGGTGTCGGTGTTGGGTTGATCTCCGCCGGGCGGCCGATCGCCGGCATGTCGCACCCTGAGCTGGGCCACATCATGCCCGCGCGCATGCCGGGCGACGACTGGCCCGGCAGCTGCGCGTTTCACGGCGCCTGCGTCGAAGGGCTCGCCTCCGGTCCAGCCATTGCCGCGCTTACTGGATTGGCTGGCAGCGCCGTCGTCGATGATCACCCGGTCTGGGAGCCGGTTGCGCACACGATCGCCCAGCTTTGTCAGGTGCTGGTGTTAACCGGGATACCGCGCCGGATCGTGATTGGCGGCGGGGTGGGCGGCAACCGGCCGCAGCTTTTGCCGCGCATCCGTGTGGCCCTTGCAGCGGCGATCGGCGGGTATGGGATTGGTGCCGAACTGGGCGATCTCGACACGTATCTGGTCCCCGCAACGCTCGGCGATCGATCGGGCGCGCTTGGCGCGATCCTGTTGCCATGAAGATTTCCGGCAGAATTTAACGCGGCATTTACCCTGTCCGCTTACCTCGTTGCCACTGACTATTGGGGGCAACGGCATTGCACAGGCAGCAGCGTGAAACGGCAGGCAGCGTCAGGCGCGCAAGCATGCCTGCGCCGATCGCGATCATTCCGTGCCGCAATCCGCTCGAAAAAGGGCGACGCAGGCCGGTTTCGAACCCTTCTTTAATCATCCGCTGGGCATATTTGCCCTCAGCCAATGGGGGTGCCCCGTGCGCATTCTGATCATAGACGACGAACCGGCGATGCATGACAGCTATCGCCAAAGCTTTGCGCCAAAAAGTGCCGCCGATACAGGCGCGCTGAATTCGATGGCAGCCGAGCTGTTCGGCGATGACGATGATGCTGCGGTGGCACACGCCGATCCCGAGATGACGTTCGAGCTGACCCATGCGATGCAGGGGCTGGACGGGGTTGCCGCGCTCGAAAAAGCGCTTGTCGAAGACAAGCCCTATGCGGTTGCCTTTATCGACGTGCGCATGCCACCGGGCATCGACGGCAAGGAAACCGCGACCCGCATCCGCAAGCTCGACCCCAACATCAACATCGTGATCGTGACGGGTTTTTCGGATTTCTCGCCAATCGAGATCGCCAAGGTCGCCGGGCCAGCCGACAAGATCTTCTATATCGCCAAACCGTTCGAAGTCGCTGAAGTCGTCCAGACGGCAACCGCGCTATCACGCCGCTGGCAGCTCGATATCGAGCTTGCTGCAGCCCGGCAGATGCTCGCCGAGCAGATCGTCATGCTCGAGGAAAAGGGCCAGGAGCTCGCCGCCAATGAGAGCCACGCCGTCCATATCGCCAATCATGATTCGCTGACCGAAGCCCCCAACCGCCTCGCGTTTTTGCGCGCGCTGACCGAACGATCGCGCGGCAAGGAACGCTTTGCGACCGCGATGCTCGATCTCGATCGCTTCAAGCTAGTCAACGACACGCTCGGCCATCTGGCTGGCGATGAGATGATCCGCGCCGTCTATGCGCTGCTCAACGCATCCGTGCCCGAAGGCGGTCTGGTCGCCCGGCTGGGCGGTGACGAATTCGGCGTGCTGTTCGACACCCCCGGCGAAGAAGCCGCGGTGATGGCCTGCGAACTGATGCTGCGTGCCTGCTCGGTCACGCTCAAGGTATTTGGCCACTCGATCCAGGCGAGCGCATCAATGGGCCTCGTCGTGACCGAAGCGGAGCCAGTACGCGATCCCGTCGACGTAATGCGTCGCGCCGATCTCGCGCTCAATGAGGCCAAGCGCGCAGGCCGCGGCGTCGTTCGCCCTTTCGATGAGAGTATGGACGAAAGCATCCGCTTCCGCCGCCAGATCGAAGGCGGGTTGAGCCAGGCGATCGCCAAGGGCGAGCTGAAGCTCGTCTACCAGCCGATCGTTGCCCGAGAGGGTTTGGAAATCATTGGGTTCGAGGCGCTGCTGCGCTGGAACAGCCCGGAATATGGGCCGATCTCTCCCGGCCTCTTCATCCCGATCGCCGAAGAGAGCAATCTGATCCACGAGCTTGGCGATTGGGTGCTCGATCAGTCGCTTCAGGAAGTGAAGAACTGGCCCGACCAATATGTTTCGGTCAATTTTTCACCTCGCCAGTTCCGCCGCCAGAATTTCGTCGGCCGGGTGATGGAACGCGTGCAGCACGCGGGCGTCTCCCCCGCTCGAGTGCAGATAGAGATCACCGAAACGGCGATCTTCGACGACGCCGATCGGGCCGCCGACACGCTCTACAAATTGCGCCAGATGGGTTTCCGCATCGCGCTGGACGATTTCGGCACCGGCTATTCTTCGCTCTACAACATCCGGAAGTTCGCGCTCGATTGCCTCAAGATCGATCGCAGCTTCATCGACGGCATGGGCCGCGAGCGTGAGAGCGCCGCGATCGTCCATTCGATCATCCATCTCGGCCGCGCATTGGGTCTTGGCGTGATTGCTGAGGGCGTCGAGACCGATGCCCAGGTGCAGGCGCTGCGTCTTGCTGGCGCATCGCATCTCCAGGGCTATTTCTTCTCTAGGCCCGTCGATGCCACCATCGCGCGCGATATGGCCGAAGCGCGCCATATCGAGGGCAAGGACGATCCCGGTGACGGCCCATCGCTCTATCATGTCGGCAATGGGCATGTCGCCGATGAGCATGTGGGGAACGGGACCAACGGCTGATGGCCCCTGGATTTATCAAGGGTAGGCTGCGCCCGCCGGCGTCGCTTGGCGCAAAACTGTTGCTGATCTTGACCGCAGTCGGCCTGCTGGGCTCGATCGCGATCACGCTGTTGCTTGCCGGCGTGATCACCCCAAGTTTCAACCAGCTTGAGGCGCAATCGGTGAATGCGCATGTCGAGCGGACGCGCGCGGCGCTGGGCGAATATATCTCCAAAGTAGAATCCGCCGTGCGCGATTATGGCGACTGGAATTCCAGCTACGACTATATGGAAAAACCATCGGCGAAATTCGAAAAGGAAAGCTTTTCAACGCTCGCCATGTCCAATCTCGATGTGAACGGGATGGCTTATGTCGGCATGGATGGACACATCGTCATTGCGCGCTGGCTCGATCTGACAACCCAGGCCGACCAGGCAGGGATGCGCGCCAAACTGATCGAGCAGATCGGCCGTATCGATTTCAACAAGGCGCTCGACGGGCGCAACTCCGCCGCCTTTTATTCGCGCCTTGGACCGACCGTCGCCGCGGTTGGCGTGGCGCAGGTGCGCCGGAGCGATGGCAGCGGCAAGCCACGCGGCTTTGTGATGATGGTGCGCCAGATCACCTCCAAACAGCTATCCACGCTGCTCCAGCTCAAGGCACGGCTCAATCTTGCCAACATGGCCGATCATGAGGTGATCACCCCCGGCCAATCCAAGATGACGATCGCGGTACCCATTAAAGGTGCCGATGGTCGCGGCGTCGCCAGCGTCAGCTTTGAGGTGCCGCGCGACGTATCGACGCTTGGGCAACGCATGCTCGTTTTTGCCATCGCGGGATCGACGATCCTGCTCGGTATCCTGCTCATCGTGCTGCGGCGGATGATCGCGCGGCTCGTGCTGAGCCCGCTCAATCGTGTCGAACAGCATATGCAGGTCGTCACCGCCTCGGGCTCGCTGGGGCTGCTGGCAGAGGATGATCGCCGCGACGAGATCGGCTCGCTTGGTCGAAGCTTCAATTCGATGCTGCGCCAGCTGAAGGACCTGCGCGAACAGCTCGAAGTGCAGAGTTTCGCGCTCGGCAAGACCGAGAGCGCGGTCGCGGTGATGCACAATGTCCGAAACGCGCTCAATCCGATCAGCACGATCCTGTCGCGCGGCATCGCCGAACAGCCAGCGACCGACCGGGCGATGATCGACCGCGCGATCGGCGAATTGGCGCGCGAGGAAATTCCAGCAGCACGTCGCCAGAAACTCGCCGCTTTCGTTGCCGCCGCAGTCGAGGCCGAGGAAACCGAGCGCGCCGAGCGCCGCCGCCAGCTGCAGGCCGGGCGCGAGGCGATGCAGCATGTGCTCGAAATCATCGGCACGCAGCAGGCGCAGGCGCATGAGCGGCCCCCACTTGCGGTCTGCGATGCCACCGAAATCATCGCCCAGAATGCAACGATTGCACGCTATTCGGGGGATTTGTCGATCGCCTTCAACTTCCCGGCGCATCCCTGGCCAGTCATGGCCAATCGCCTGATCCTGAGCCAGGTGATCGGCAATCTGTTTGGCAACGCAGCGGAAGCGATCGCCGCAAAGGGCACGCGCAGCGGCAGCATCACCGTGATGATCGAGGAAATGAACGGTGCCATCTCGATCGCGATCCGTGATGATGGCGAGGGTTTTGCTCCAGAGGTCGGCGCCACGCTATTCCAGCGAGGCTATTCGACGCGCGCCCACAAATCGGGCGGGCTGGGCCTGCATTGGTGCGCCAATTCGATGAATGCGATGGAGGGCGCGCTGCGGCTCGAAAGCGGTGGCAAGGGCCACGGCGCGGTTGCGATCCTGACATTGAAGGCGGGCCCTGCCGAAGCATTCGGGCGCACCCTGGCCGCGTAAGCGGTTATCCCGTCCCTAGCCGAACTTCGGGCGGGAGGATGCTGGCCGTCGTCCCATCGCGGCGGCGCAGATACGGCGCGACGAGATTGCGCGCGCGGAACCATTCCTGCCGTTCGGGCGCGAGCGTTTCGAAATTGCCAATCACGCGGCGGCATTCAGGGCTGCGGCAATGGCAGATCATGTGCCAATTGCTTTCGGTCAACGTCGTCGAATAATCCCAGCTGATTTCCTCGCCCCGCCCGATCGGTGCAATCGCGACCAGGAAGACGCCCTCCTGCGTGAAGCGCAGCCCGGCATTGGGCGAGCAGCTGTGGTTGATCAGATCGTCGATCCGCCCCGATGGGCCCATATAATGATCGGGCGTTACCTGGACGAAGCGATCGCTGCCGCCGCGCATCAGGCTGGGCACCTGATTGGCGCGAAACCGACGACCCGTGAATTTGACGATCGTTGCGCCCTCGGCAAATCCTTCTGCTGCGTACACAGCCTTGCCGAGGTGGCTCTCGCCGATCGAGAACAGATTGGCGGCGGGGCGATAAGCATCGAGCACATAGAATTTGCCATTGCGGAAACCGAGTGAGCGCAGCGGATTGATCGTCGCGAGGCCGATCATGAACCACACGCTGGCATGGCAGACGAGTTCGACGACGATATAGGCATAGCTGCCGACATCGATCCCGCCAGTCCGCGAGGCGACAAGCAACGTCGCCAGATCGCCGACCGTCCACAAACCCCAGGCGGGCGACCGCTCGCGATTGCGATCCTGCTGCACGCTCTCCCAGGTCGGCCAGAAGCTGATCGGCACCGCGACAACGACGAGCATATGGGCCCAGAAAGCCGATCGAAAGGCGATCCACAACAGCAGCGACGCAAGGCAGGCGGCCATGCAGATCGTTTCGCTGCGGCTTGGCATGCTCCATTCCGAACGCTGCCAGATGCCGATCGTGACGACGATGCAGGCGCAAGCCGAAATCAGGAAGACGATGCTCTGTGCTGCACCAGGGTTGACCGCTGCATAGGTGCTCGCCTCGACCAGCACCGCCGCGCTCCAGATCAGCCAGGAAGCACGATTGGGCTGGACGAGTTCGCGCCGCAGCCCCGTCATATACACGACGTAGCCTGAGAAATTGGCCAGGACGGCAAGCAGAAACCAGAGCGCGATCGTCATACCCATAGTCGTTATGGTTAATGTCATCCTATCGACTGGGCGGGTACGCGTCCAGAAAAACCTAGGAGTTGCCGCGAGTCGCGGCGAATCACACCGGGTTGGGGCGTGATCCGCCGGGCAACCACATCATGTTGCGTGGCAGGCGCCGGCACGCCATGCTGCCCCAATAACCGGGGGACGCAACACAATGCGCTATCTTACATCATGCACGGCGATAGTGGCGCTGTGCGCCGCCATGCCGCTGGCCGCCGCGTCATCGCCCTCAGCCAAAGCCCCCTGCCCGGCGCCAAGCTGCACCCCGGCGTTGCTCAACGTACAGGCGGAGCGCGCGAGCGGGCGCATCCTCGTCACCCTGCCGCCGCCGGGCGACGACGGTGTTTCGATACGGGTGCTGTATGCGGTCGCGCTGCGCACCGGCCTTGGCGCGGCACCGACCTATCTCGATCGCGGCCGCACCGGCGATACGCAGATCATCGCGTTCAGGCGGTTCGGCAAAAAGATCGCTATCAGCTTTGAGAACCCCCGCTTTCTGAAGGCGGGCGGCAACGCCAGCACCGGCGCCGGCAATGCCGATTTCGCAACCTCGACCGTGTGGATGGGGGACATTGTCGACACCAGGCCCGATGGCAGCCTGGTGATGGATATCGCCGGCTTTCTGACGGCCGATGCGCTCGGCATCGCCCAATCGCTCAGCCAATCCGGCGACAGTTTTGGCACCGGCGAATCTCCGCAAGGTGCCGGCAAGGGATTTCGCCTAGACACGGCACTCAGCGTCGCTGATCCCGCCTCGCTCAAGGTCTTCCCCGACAATATCGAGATCGACGCCCAGCAAACCTATGCATCCGACAGCCCTGGCGACGAGGTGGAAAATATCGCCCCCGATCCGCACCGGGTGAGCTTCACCGTCCATCACAGCTTTATCCGGCTGCCCGCCGAAGGTTTCAAGCCACGCGCCTTCGATCCAAGGATCGGCGGATTTTCGACGCAAACGGTGCAGTTCGGTACGCCGCTCGGCCGCGATGTCGTGCGCGATTACGCCAATCGCTTCCGGCTCGAAAAAGTCGATCCCGCCAGTGCTAGGTCGCGGGTGAAGAAACCGATCATCTTTTACATCGATCGCGATGCGCCGGAGCCCGTCCGCGCCGCGCTGATCGAAGGGGTCAACTGGTGGGCCAAGGCATTCGAGGCAGCGGGTTATATCGATGGTTTCCGTGCAGAACCGCTCCCGGCTGGCGCCGATCCGCTCGATATCCGGTACAATATCGTCAACTGGGATGATCGGGCGACGCGCGGCTGGTCTTATGGGCAGGAGATCGTCGATCCGCGCACTGGCGAAATCGTGAAGGGGATGGTCGTGCTGGGCTCGCTGCGAATCCGTCAGGATATCCAGATCTTCAAGGCACTGGTCGGCGCGGACAAGGTCGGCACTGGCAGTCCCAATGATCCGATCCAGGTCGCGCTTGCGCGGATGCGGCAGCTGGCCGCGCATGAAGTGGGCCATGCGCTCGGCTTTGCGCATAACTTTGCGGCATCGACGCAGGATCGTGCCTCGGTGATGGACTATCCAGCGCCGCGCGTTGGCCTCGTCGATGGCCATCCCGATCTTTCGGATGCTTACGGTGTCGGCATCGGAAAATGGGATATAGCGACGGTGGACTGGTTGTACGACGAACCTGCAGGCGCCGGCGACCCTCAGCCGGCAATCGATGCCAAGGCCAAAGCGGTCGTCACTGCCGGCATGCGTTTCGTGCCCGACGATAATGCTCGCGCACCCGATACAGCGCAGCCCTTTGGCGGGCTGTGGGACGACGGCGCGGATCAGATCGCCGAACTGACCCGGTTGATGAACGTGCGCCGCGCCGCGATCGATGGGTTTGGCCAGAATGCGCTGTCGCCCGGCGAGCCCGTCGCTGAACTGCGCCGCCGCTTCGTGCCGGTGTGGTTGCTCCATCGCTATCAACTGATCTCTGCCGCCAAATCGATTGGCGGGGTCGGCTTCAGCTACGCGGTCGAGGGCGATGGCCAGGAACGCGCCCTCCCCGCCCCGGCAGACCGGCAACGCGCCGCGCTCGACGCCGTGCTGGCCACGATCACGCCCGGTGCACTGCGCGTTCCCGACAAGCTGCTGCCGCTGCTTTCCGCCGCCAATAATGGCAGCCGCAATCGGCAATATGACATTGAGCTGATCGCGACCGCCGGCGGCCCAGTGTTCGATCCGCTCGCCGCTGCCGATGCTGCAGCGACGATCACGCTGTCGACTCTGCTCGCGCCGTCACGGCTCCACCGAGTGTATCTTCAGCACAACACAGACCCGCAGACGCTGGGATTGCAGGAACTGCTCGACCGATTGAGCGCGGCGGTGCTGCCCGATCAACCCGATGCCCTTACCCGCCGCATCGCCTATCGCGCGATCGTAACGATGGCGCAGGTCGCGCGGCGCGCCGGCACCTCGCCCGAAGTGTCGGCAGCGCTCGATGATCGGCTGCAGCGGTTCGGTACCGCGCTCGCCGCGAGCAAGGGCGGAACCCCCGCAACCCAGGCCTGGGCAGGCAATTTGTCGCGCCAGCTTCTCGATAGCCGCCTGCGCGACCAGCTCGGCACCGACCTCCCCCGCGCGACCCGCGTGCCGCCCGGCGATCCGATCGGCGGCGAAGGCGAGTGGATGGATTTTCGGTAGGGGGGACTGACGGCCGGTATTCGATCGTTTCCGGAGCGGGTTTCTCGACAAAAAAGTCGTCGCCCCGGCCTCGTGCCGGGGCCCACTATGCCGCGAACTCTGCGATCCCCCATCGTTCGGATCAAAAGCCGCTTGGTGGACCCCGGAACAAGTCCGGGGTGACGGGAAATTTGGGCTTAATGCGCAACCTAGAGGTTGGCCTAACGCTCTGCACCCTCTCCCCGCGAGGGGAGAGGGTGGTATGGTTCAAGCCAGATCGAAGCGATCGGCGTTCATCACCTTGGTCCACGCCTTGACGAATGCCTTGACGAAGGCAGCCTTGGCATCGTCGGTCGCATAGGCTTCGGCCAGCGCGCGCAGCTGAGAGTTCGAGCCGAAGATCAAGTCGACCCGCGTGCCGGTCCACTTGTTCTCGCCGGTCTTGCGATCGGTGGCGACGAAGATGTCCCCTTCGTTTTCGGTCCACTTCATCGCCATGCTCGCCTTGAGCAGGTTGACGAAGAAGTCGTTGGTGAGCGTGCCCGGCTTGTCGGTGAACACGCCGTGGGTTGCCCCGCCGACATTGGCGCCAAGAACGCGCAGGCCGCCGACCAGTACCGTCATTTCGGGTGCGGTAAGCCCAAGGACGCAGGCGCGATCGACGAGCATCTCCTCGGCCGACCAAACCGTCTGCACGCTGGCAAAGTTGCGGAAACCATCGACCTTGGGCTCGAGCGGCGCGAACGAATGCGCGTCGGTGTGTTCAGGCGAGGCATCGGTGCGGCCCGGCGCGAACGGCACGGAAACGTCATGCCCTGCCGCCTTTGCGGCGGCTTCCACCGCTGCGCAACCGCCGAGCACGATCAGATCGGCGATCGACACCTTCTTCGCACCCGCGCCGTTGAACGCGGCCTGGATGCCCTGCAGCACCGACAGGGCCTTGGCGAGCTCGGCTGGCTCGTTGACCGCCCAATCCTTTTGCGGGGCGAGCCGGATGCGGGCACCATTGGCGCCACCACGCAGATCGGTACAGCGGAAGGTGGAGGCAGACGCCCAAGCCGTCGCCACCAGACGCGAGATCGACAGCCCCGACGCAAGGATTTGTGTCTTCAGCGCCGCGATATCGGCAGAATCGATCAGCGGATGATCGACCGCCGGCACCGGGTCCTGCCAAATCCGTGGCTCGGCGGGGACTTCGGCGCCGAGCATGCGCGTGTGCGGGCCCATGTCGCGGTGCGTGAGCTTGTACCAAGCCTCCGCAAACGCCTTTTTCAGCGCATCGGGGTTCTCGTAGAAATGCCGCGAGATCGGCGCATAGGCCGGGTCGAACTTCAGCGCCAGATCGGTCGTAAGCATCATTGGCGCGTGGCGCTTTGACGGATCATGTGCGTCTGGCACCGTGCCCTGCGCTTCCGGGTTCTTCGGGGTCCATTGCTGGGCCCCGGCCGGGCTGCGCGTCAATTCCCAGTCGAATTCGAACATGTTCTTGAAATACAGGTTCGTCCACTTGGTGGGCTCCTGCGTCCATGCGCCTTCCAGCCCACTGGTGATCGTGTTGACGCCATTGCCGCTGCCCATGCTGTTGGCCCAGCCAAGCCCCTGCTGCTCGATCGGCGCCCCTTCCGGCTCGGGGCCGACATAATCATCGGGCACGCCGGCGCCGTGGGTCTTGCCGAAGGTATGGCCGCCAGCGATCAGTGCGACGGTTTCCTCGTCGTTCATCGCCATCCGCGCGAATGTCTCGCGGATGTCATGTGCCGATTTCAACGGATCGGGGTTGCCCTCGGGGCCCTCTGGATTGACGTAGATCAGGCCCATCTGCACCGCTGCGAGCGGGTTTGCGAGCTCGCGTTCGCCGCTGTAGCGCTTGTCGCCGCCAAGCCATTCACGCTCGGGGCCCCAGTTCACATCGGTTTCGGGCTCCCATACGTCAACGCGACCGCCGCCGAAGCCCGCCGTCTCGCCGCCCATCGATTCGATCGCGCAATTGCCGGCGAGCACCAGCAGATCGGCCCAGGAAATCGCCCGTCCATATTTCTGCTTGATCGGCCACAGCAGCAGCCGCGCCTTGTCGAGATTGGCGTTAGCCGGCCAGCTGTTGAGCGGCGCAAAACGTTGCTGCCCCGAACCTGCACCGCCGCGACCATCGCCAATCCGGTAGGTGCCGGCGGCGTGCCACGCCATGCGGATGAAGAATGGGCCGTAATGCCCGTAATCGGCGGGCCACCAATCCTGCGATTCGGTCATCAGCGCGAAGATATCGGCCTTCAGCGCCGCGAGATCGAGCTTCTTGAATTCCTCGGCATAATCGAATTCGGCGTCCATCGGATCAGCGGCTGGCGAATTCTGATGAAGCACGGTCAGATCAAGATTGTTGGGCCACCACAAGCGGTTGGTCATGTCGAACAACACGGCGCGGCCATCGACTTCGCCACCATTCATCGGGCATTGGCTCTCGACGTTCATATAGTCTCCATCATGTTTTTGCGTTGAATTGTTGGAGCAGACGCCCTGGATCAGGCCGCAACCTTAGTTTTGATCAATGACCGGCATGTGTCGCCCTGTCCAATCGCTTAAATTTCTCAAACTGATCGATCCTGACGTGCGAGTGCGCGTCTTCAAACCATCGAGCAGTCATTTTCTGGGGGTGAAGGGGGCATCGCCGTCTGCCTTTTTAAGTGGCGGCGCACAGTCGGCCCCTGTCTCGCACTCGTTTCCTCAAGTGCCACCGCCTTCGCTTTGCGGCCAGCCAAAAACATAAGAAACCTTGCGACGTCTGACGCCGAGACACCTCGGGGAGCAGCGACGATAGAAATCCAGCAGCTCCAGTACCCAGCAGCATTTTCGCCGATGCGGCCAAAAAGCTGCGTTCGCCGAAATCTCATCTTCCAAACATTTGTGCCCACACAGTGGTAAAATCGGGTGTTCCAGAGGTGCCGGGCGTGGCGCCGTCCACCACGACGAAGTTGTGGATTTGGGTCGAAGTTGCCCCGGGCAGCGCGCGAAGCGTTAGCAATTGGCGCGTGCAGGCGTAAGGCGCACTCACGGTATCCACATTGGCGAAGTCGCCATAAGAAGGCAGCCCCAACGCGGCCCAGTTCGGGCTGAACCGAACAAGCGGATCGTCCCGGTGATCGAAACCGTAATAGGCACTGACAGGGGTCAAACCCGGCGCGGAGAGCCAAGGCGCAGGGATGCCCAGGCGTTCGTTGAAATCCGCTGGCGCTGCAAACATCGCGACCCGGCTCACCAGGTTCATCTTGGCTATCAGCGCTGCATGACCGCCGCCCTGGGAGTGGCCCGACAGGATCATCCGGTTCCACTGCAACTGGCCGCTGACCAGAAATTCATCCCACCCCACATTTGGCTGTTGCGTCTTCAGGAAGGCAAGCAGCGTGGCCAATCGGTTCTCGATCGAATTGGTGCGATTGACATCGACTAGGGTCGATGTGTTTTCGCCAGTAATGATCTCGGTCCGCACTTTTCGTTCGCAATCGGTGTCAGGATCGATCGCGCAAAGCTGATCGACGGTGAAGCTATTGGGGTAGCTTAGCCCGATAACGTTGTGCCCCAGGCGTGCAGCGACGCTCATCGCGCTGCGATAGCCCCCCGGCGCTCCATTTGACCCGGCCATGAAAACCACAAGTTTTCCGCTGCGGGTGGCGGCACTGTTGGTGATCACAACGTGCGGACTATTCCACTGCGTTGCGCCGATAATGCTGCTCGGCACAATATCCGCGCTCTGCGTCGCAGTGACAGATGCGAGCGCTGGTGGCGTCGAACATTGCTGCGCAACCGGCGTGTTTTGCGTGCCAAGCACGGTCCGTATGCCAGCGCGCACGACATATGCAGTATTGTGATGCGGTTGATCAACCACATCGAACCCGCCGATATAGACGACGCTGCCGTTGTCCTCTGGAAAAGGCGAAAGCACGGCGGTTCGCGTCGAGTTTAGTTCGATCGGAGGCGACAACTCAGTGCTGCGGATCCGCATCAATCGATGCGTCCCATCACCGTTGCGAATCGTGTAAAAGGCATCGTTGCCAACGGTAGGGTGGGGTTGCAACGTCATCAGCAACACCTGCTGACCGGTATCGGGATCGATCAACGGCGTGAAAAGATTGTTGGCGAGAACACTATAATTTACAGGCACCCCAAGTGCTGCGGTCAAAGCGGTATTTGCGTTGAATTCCGGCGTCGCAACGGCAACCCAGTTGGCCCCGACATGATCGAACCGCTGTACCGTTCCGGGGCCCTCAAACCCCGCGATCAAACTGTTGGTCGTCTTGTTGGGCGTCCTCACGCAAGTCAGGCCGCGCAAGCCACTCGATCCGTTGGTCAGCGGGTTAAATGCCGCAGAATAATCTGCAATGCTTTCCCAGCGTGGGCTCGGACCATCGACGCGGCGATAGATGAACGGCGCTTGCGCGACGAAAATATCGCCATCGCATTCGGTAAAGGCGATCGGGCGAACCGCATCGCTGCGGCTTGACGGGATGTTGGGTAGCTCCGCCGGGGTTCTGACCGTCAACCCTTGCGTGGCGCTATAGGTCGCCGAATAAACCCCGCCCGGATTGCTGCCAATGAACAGCATGTCAACGCCGGTCACCTTGTCGCGGTGCGTGCCGAAGGAACGCACGGTCGATTGAGTTGTCGCCAGCGTCTCGACGTTCAATTCGCCCCAAGTGCCCGCCGTGTCGTTCCGCACATAGATGCTCACGCCCTTCAAGAAGTCTCGCATCCCCGCCACCAACAGGTTCGCAGGCGTCGCAAGCGCAGTTCCGTTTGCGTCGGTGTTCAACGTGATCGAGGCCAGCGCGGTGACGCCCTCATGCCGGATCCGGGGGCGTCCGGCTGGTGGCGATACGCCTGGCGGCAAAGGTTCGTCGAAGCTGCGGTCGATCCGCCACGGCGCCGCCGCCGACGTCTTCACGACAATCCGCGCAGTGGCGACGGGCGTGCCCGCCGGTGGGGCATCGGCAAAGCCTTCCAAGCCGCCGTAGAGCCTACCCTTATGCGCCACGAGATTGCGGAATTCGGTGCCGCCCAGTTCGGCATTGGTCTGCGGGTCGCGCGCATCTGCCCGGTACGAGACCGCGAAAGGTGCGGCGGACAAGGTCAACGGATTGAGCGCGCCAACGGTAACCGTTGCGGTCGCCCGCGATGTGCCCGATGCGTTAGTAGCGCTCAGTTGATACGTTGTGGTCGTCATTGGCGACACCGTCACGGTCGTCGATGTCACGGTTCC
>JBBQAG010000116.1:0-7128 GCA_038315875.1 Sphingomonadales bacterium
GGTCAAGCCGATAGCGAGCGCGCGGCCAGCGACGGTGCGGTCAGGCTTCAGCTATCGCGGTCCAATCGTCCAGGGCGGCGCCGTGATCGGCACGGCCCCTGCGGGCGCCACCTTGCTCACCTTCGATGGCGCGCCAGTGCCGCTTACCGCCGATGGCAGCTTCCTGATCGCGTTTGACCGCGACGCCGCCCCAAGCGCGACGGTGATTGCGACGCTCGGCGATGGCCGCATCGTTACCGACACATTGTCTGTGGCCAAGCGCGGCTGGAACATCGAGCGGCTTTCCACGCTGCCCCGCTTTGCCCAACCAACCGAGGAATTCAACAAGCTGCGCCCTGCCGAGGTCGCCCAGATCAACGCTGCGCGGCGGATAAATGCCGATGCGCAAGGGTGGCGCCAGCCCTTTCTCTGGCCGGCGATTGGGCGCGTCTCGGGCATGTTCGGTTCGCAGCGCATCTATCAGAATGGCGAGGCGGGCGCGTATCACTCAGGCACCGATATCGCCCAGCCGGCGGGGACGCCGGTGATCGCCCCTGCCGACGGTGTCGTCATCCTGGCTGCGGATCATGCCTTCACGCTTGAGGGCAATCTGCTGATGATCGATCACGGCATGGGGCTGAACAGCGCCTTCCTGCACCTGTCGCGAATCGACGTGAAGGTCGGCGAGCGGATCAAGCGCGGCCAGCAGATCGGTGCCGTCGGGATGACCGGACGCGCCACCGGCCCGCATCTTCACTGGAGCCTCAGGTGGCGCGACAGCCGGATCGATCCGTTCCTGCTCGCAGGGCCAATGCCCGTCGGGTGAGGCTAGTCGATGCGCTTGTCTCCGATCGCTCGACCAGTCCCATCGATCACGGATTTACCCGAAGCGTCAGCGCTCCGTCGCCTTCATCGACGCTAATCGCTGCACCGTCCTTCACGTCGCCGCACAGGATCAGGTCGGCAAGCGGATCCTGCAAATAGCGCTGCACCGCACGTTTCAGCGGCCGGGCGCCGTAAACGGGATCATAGCCGACCCGGCCAAGCCAGCTTCGCGCGCCCTCGCTCAGCTCAATCGATATCTTGCGATCGGCAAGCAGCTTGCGGACGCGCCCCAGCTGGATGTCGACGATCGGCGCCATCTCGCTCTGCCCCAGCCGGTGGAACAGCACGATTTCGTCGAGCCGGTTGAGGAATTCGGGCCGGAAATGGGCGCGCACCATCTCCATCACCTGCGGTTCGACGCTTGCCACATCCTGCCCGTCCTCGATCGCGGTCAGATACTGGCTCCCCAGGTTCGATGTCAGCACGATGATGGTATTGGTGAAATCGACGGTGCGGCCCTGGCCATCGGTCAATCGGCCATCATCGAGCACCTGGAGCAGCACGTTGAAGACATCGCCGTGCGCCTTCTCGACCTCGTCGAACAGGATCACTTGATAGGGGCGCCGGCGAACCGCCTCGGTCAGCACGCCGCCCTCCTCATAGCCGACATAGCCGGGAGGGGCGCCGATCAGCCGCGAGACCGCGTGCTTTTCCATGAACTCGCTCATGTCGATCCGGACCATCGCTGACGGATCATCGAACAGGAATTCGGCGAGCGCCTTGGTCAGTTCGGTCTTGCCGACGCCGGTTGGGCCAAGGAAGAGGAATGAGCCAAGCGGCCGGTTCGGATCCTGCAGGCCCGCCCGCGCGCGCCGCACCGCCGTCGATACCGCGCGGACTGCCTCGCGCTGGCCGATCACGCGTTTGCCCAGCGCCTCTTCCATCTGCAGCAGCTTGCCGCGTTCGCCCTCCATCATCCGTTCGACGGGAATGCCTGTCCAGCGCGCCACGACGCCGGCGATGTCTTCGGCGGTCACTTCCTCGCGCAGCATCGCCCCCTCGGTGGTGCCGACGGCTGCATCGAGCTGGCGCTGGAGCTGCGGGATTGTGCCGTAGGAAAGCTCTCCGGCCTTGGCGAGATCGCCCGCACGCTGGGCCTGATCGAGTTCGAGCCGGGCGGCATCGAGCTGCTCCTTGAGCTTGGCTTCGGCCGAAATCTTGTCCTTTTCCGCCTGCCAGCGCTGGGTGAGCCCGGCCGATTGCTGTTCGAGATTGGCAAGATCGCCCTCGAGCGTCGTCAGACGATCGCGCGACGCGGCATCGGTCTCGCGCTTCAGCGCCTCGCGTTCGATCTTGAGCTGGATGATCCGCCGGTCCAGCGCCTCGATTTCCTCGGGCTTGCTCTCCACCTCCATCCGGATGCGGCTGGCGGCTTCGTCCATCAAATCGATCGCCTTGTCGGGCAGGAAGCGATCGGTGATGTAGCGGTTTGAAAGGGTGGCCGCCGCGACGATCGCCGCATCGGTAATCCGCACGCCGTGGTGCAGCTCGTATTTCTCTTTCAACCCGCGCAGGATCGAAATCGTGTCGGGCACCGTCGGCTCGCCAACGAAAACCGGCTGGAAGCGGCGCTGGAGCGCTGCGTCCTTTTCGACATATTTGCGATATTCATCGAGCGTCGTCGCGCCGACGCAGTGGAGTTCGCCCCGCGCCAATGCCGGCTTCAACAGGTTTGAGGCATCCATCGCCCCTTCCGATTTGCCAGCGCCGATCAGCTGGTGCATCTCGTCGATGAACAGCACGACGTCGCCGTCTGCGCCGCGCACTTCATCGAGCACGCCCTTCAGCCGCTCTTCGAATTCGCCGCGATATTTGGCGCCGGCGATCAGGCTGCCAAGATCGAGCGCCATCAGCCGGCGACCTTTTAGTGTATCGGGCACGTCGCCATTGGCGATCCGCAACGCGAGCCCTTCGGCAATCGCCGTCTTGCCGACGCCGGGCTCGCCGATCAGCACGGGGTTGTTCTTGGTCCGGCGGGCGAGAATCTGGATCGTCCGGCGGATTTCCTCGTCGCGGCCAATGACGGGATCGAGCTTGCCGTCGCGCGCTGCCTGGGTCAGGTCGCGCGCGAATTTCTTGAGCGCGTCGTAGCGATCTTCGGCACCCGCGCTATCGGCGGTACGACCCTTGCGCAGGCTCTCGATCGCGCCGTTGAGCGCTTCGGGGCGGACCGCGGCCGAGGCCAGGGCTTTCCCCGCCGTCGTCGTGCCAGCAAGTGCGAGCGCGAGCAGCAATCGCTCTACCGTCACGAAGCTGTCGCCCGATTTCTGCGCGACCTGTTCGGCGGTATCGAGGACCCGGATCGTGTCGCTGTCGAGCCCCGGGGCGGCTTGTGCACCGCCGCCCGACACCGCTGGCACCTTGGCAAGGGCAGCGTCGGTTTCGGACAGCGCGCGCGAGGCATCTCCGCCTGCTGCCTTGATCAGGCCCGATGCCATGCCCTGCTCATCCTCCAGCAGGGCCTTCAGCAGATGCTCGGGCGCGATCCGCTGGTGGTTCATGCGGACGGCGACGGTCTGCGCAGACTGAAGAAAACCCTTGGCGCGATCGGTGAATTTATCGAGGTTCATGGATGGTCCCTGCCTTTGCGGTCGATATAGTGTTGCCAATTTACAACACAAGATGGCAAGCCGACATTCGGCCCGTCATGCATCCTGCGTCCTGGCAAAATCGACCAGCTTCTTTCGAACCAGCGTGGTCTTTGGCCAATGCGGGCCATACATGCCGTCGAAATAACAAGGGGAGATGGACGGATGCGGTTTCTGGTCAGGGGCGCTATTGTGCTGGTCGCGCTGCTTATCGTGGCGGCGATCGGGCTCGCCGTTTGGGAACCGCTCACCGCATCCGCCGCCGCGCCGCCACCGTCGCATCGGTATGACACCCGCATCGTCCGCGACACCTTTGGCGTCCCGCATGTGTTCGGCACCACCGACGCCGATGTCGGTTACGGCATTGCCTATGCCCATGCCGAGGATGATTTCGCGACGCTCCAGGAAGTTGTCGCGATGACGCGTGGCCGCGCAGGCGCGCTGCTTGGCAAGGATGGCGCAGGGATCGATTTCGCGCTGCATCTGGTGCGCGCGCGCGAAACGGTTGACCGCGACTACATGAAGCAGCCCGCCGATGTTCGCGCGCTGCTCGATGCCTATGCCGCCGGCCTCAATCATTATGCCGATCAACATCCGGGCGAAGTGCGGCTGCGCAACCTGTTCCCGGTCAATGGCCCCGATATCGCTGCCGGCTTCGTCCTGCGCTCGCCCTTCTTTTTCGGGCTCGATGCGGTGCTCGGCGCGCTGGTCGGCGACAAGCCGCTGCCCGTCGAAAATGCCGGTCTGACGCCCGATTCGCCCGACATCACGCCAATCCCAGCCGGGGCGGCCGACCCCAATGAGGGCAATCTCAATGGATCGAACGCCTTTGTCGTCGCGCCGAAGCGATCGGCGGACGGTTTCACTCGGCTCGTGTCGAACTCGCACCAGCCCTATCGTGGCGGCGTCGCCTGGTATGAGCTGGTGGTGCATTCCAAACAGGGCTGGGATTTCGCCGGCGCGACCTTCCCCGGCGCCCCCTACCCGCTGCTCGGCCATAACAAGACGCTCGGCTGGACCAATACCGTCAACCGGCCCGACCTGATCGATATCTACAAGCTGGTGCTCGACGCGGACGGCACGCATTACCGTTATGACGGGAAGTGGCTGCCACTGGAGCAGCAGCGCGTGTGGTTGCATGTGAAGCTGTGGGGGCCGTTCGTGCTGCCAGTGCCGCGCACGGCGTATCGCGCGGTGCAGGGCCCGGTGATCATCAACAAGGCGGGCGCCTTTGCGATCCATTATGCCGCGCCCGAACAGCTCGGCATGGTCGAGGAATATTATCGGCTCAACAAGGCGCGCGACTTTGCCGAATGGCAGGGCGCGCTGAGCAAGCAGGCAGTGCCCGCGACCAATTTCCTCTATGGTGACGCGGCCGGCAACATCGCTTATTTCTACAATGCGGCGTTCCTGAAGCGCAAACCCGGCTTTGATTATGCGCATGTCCTGCCCGGCGACACGTCACGCGATTTCGAGACCGGCACGGTGCCGTGGAGCATGATCCCGCGCAACATCAACCCGGCATCGGGCTTCCTCGTCAATTCCAACAACACGCCTTTCCAGGCGGCGGGCACGGGTTCCGAGCTCAACCCCGCGGATTTTTCGCCGTTGCTGGGGATCGAGACCGACACGACCAATCGCGGCACCCGCGCGATCGAGCTGATGGGGGCGGACCCCAAGATCAGCGACGCCGATCTCCACCGCATCAAATATGACACCGCAATCAGCAGGTTCAGCTGGGCGGCACGCTGGTTCGACGACATCAACAAGGTCGATCCGCGGGGCGACAAGCTGCTGACCGATGCCAAGGCGGTGATGGCGAAATGGGACTGGAATTATGACGGCAAGGGACCGGCGGACGCGATGGCGGCTATCCTGCTGCGGGTCGGCAATCGTATCCATTATCCGCGCAAGCCCTGGCCCAATGCGCGAGACGAGCTGAAGACGGCGGCGGATTATCTATTGAAGCATTTCGGCCGGCTCGATCCGCCGCTCGGCACCGTGCTCAGGCTGCGGCAGGGCAAGGTGGATTTGCCGCTCGACGGCGGGCCCGATGTGCTGCGCGCGACCTCCACCTGGGACGAGGCGCCCGATGGCCGGCTGGTCGTGAAACACGGTGACAGCTTCATCATGTTCATCGCCTGGGACAAGGCGGGCAAGGTCAGTTCCGAATCGGTGCAGCCCTATGGTGCCGCCTCGACCCGCCCCGAATCGAAGCATTATACCGATCAGATGCCGCTGTTCGTGGCGCATCGGACCAAGCCGGTCTGGTTCGATCCGGCCCAGCTCGCCCAGCATAGCGAGCGCAGTTATCGGCCCTGACGCTGCGGCAACGGGGCTCTGCGCGGTGTCATGTCGGGTAGTGAAATCGACCTGCTTGACAGGCTGGGCTTGTCGGTTGAGGACTTCGCGCGCCGCGTTCGCCACGGACGCGCAGAAATATAGTCAGGAGAAGCGATCATGGCCGCAGTGGATGGAACCTGGGAAACCGTCGTCAAATCGCCGCTTGGCGATCAGAAATCGACGATCGTCGTCAAGAGCGATGGCAATAGCTGGACGGGCACGAGCTCGGGCCAGATGGGCACCACCGAGATCACCGACGGCACGCTCGATGGCGACACGCTGAACTGGACGATGGCAATGACGGTGCCGATGCCGATGACGCTCACCTGCACCGCCACCGTCGACGGCGATGCAATCACTGGGTCGATCGGTGCTGGCGCCTTTGGCAGCTTCCCGATGACGGGCACGCGCGTCGCCTGAACGCCGTTTGATTGCAATGAGTTGAAAGGGCCCGCTTGCCGCATGGCAGGCGGGCCTTCTTCGTTGCGAAAGGCCACCGGCTCGGCCATGTTGCGCCCGAAAAGCTTTTGGGGAGACAGACATGGGCATGATCGATCGGCGCGCGATGTTGAGGGGCGGCGTTGCCGTTGGTGGCCTGGCGATGCTGCCGGGGCTAGCGCACGCATCGCCGCCGCCCGCGCTTGATGCGCTGTTCGATGCGATGTTCAAGGAGCAGCTGGCGCTCAATCCCGAAGGCGCGACGCAACTGGGTTTCGACAAGGGCGCCAATGCCGCCGCGCGGGGCAAGCTCAACGATCAGGGCGATAGCGGCCGCGCGGCGGTGCGCGCGATAACGCAGGATCATCTGAAACGCCTCAAGGCGATCGACGCGAAGAGCCTGACCGGCGCCGACCGGATCAATTACGAGACCGTGCTCTACACCCGCGAATCATCGGCCAAGGTGCAGCAGTTCGATTTTGGCGCGAGCGCTTATGGTCCCTCGCCTTACGTCATCAGCCAGCAATCGGGCGCGTATCAATCGACCCCCAATTTCCTCGATACCAAGCACCCGATCGACACCGCCGCCGATGCCGATGCCTATCTCTCGCGGCTGACCGCCTTTGCCGGGCAGCTTGACGACAACACCGCGCGGATGCGCCATGATGTCGGCGTGGGCATCGTCCCGCCCGATTTCCTGCTCGACAAGACGCTGACGCAGATGACCGCGCAGCGCCTGCCCGCCGAACAAGCACTCGTCGTCCGCTCGATCGTGCGCCGCGCCAAGGCGAAGGGCCTGCCCGATAGCTACGGCGTCGCCGCCGCCAAAATCTATACCGACAAGGTGCTGCCCGCGATCGACCGTCAGATTGCCTATACCACGCAAGTCCGCGCG
>JBBQAG010000078.1:0-11271 GCA_038315875.1 Sphingomonadales bacterium
ATTGGCGATTTCGGCGGCATCACCGGGCTCTTGCGCGCCGAATTGGTTGCAGGGGAAGCCAAGCACTTCAAAGCCTTGCTCGGCATATTTGCGGTGGAGCGCCTCAAGCCCGGTATATTGCGGGGTGAAGCCGCATTTCGACGCGGTGTTGACGATCAGCAGCACCTTGCCGGCATAGGCCGTCAAATCGACTGGCTGGCCATCGGCGCCGCGCACCTGAAAATCGGTGATCTTGCTCATTTGCCCTCCTCATGCTCTCCGTCATACCGGCTCAACAGATAGACCAGGTTGCGCTTCACGCCCGCCCATTCGCTGGCGATGATCGAATAGACGACGATATCGCGGATGCGGCCATCCATCACCTGGTGATTGCGCAGCACGCCGTCGCGCTTGGCACCAAGCCGCTCAATCGCCGCTTGGGAGCGCTTATTGAACCAGTCGGTCCGGATCTGGACGACGCTGCAATCGAGGACTTCGAAGGCGTGGTTCAGCAGCAGCAGCTTGGCCTCGGTATTGACGCCGCTGCGCTGAACCGATCGGGCGTAAAAGGTACCACCAATCTCAACGCGGCGATGGGCGGGTGCCATCCGCATGAAGCGCGTGAGGCCAACGACTCTGCCATCGGGGGCCTCAACCACAAACGGCATTGCGCGACCATAAACGCGCTCGCGCAGGGCAGCCGCGATGAAGGCGTCCGGGTCTTTCAGGCCTGATACATTGGTGAAGAATAGCTCGGTCATTGCGCCATCGGCGGCAGCAGCGACCAGCGCGTCGCGGTCTTCGAGCGCCAGCGGTCGCAGCGTCAGATGGGTACCGACAAGCGTCGGCTGGCTGGTCCATGCCGTCATTGGTTATCTGGCCGGATCGGCCGACGGGCTATAGATGAAGTCGAACGACGGACTCCAGCTTTTGCCAGCGTCGGTCGAGACTTCACCCCGCTGGCGCACGGCGCCGCCTGGCTGGCGGCTATAGCTCATCCGCACGAGGCCATCCTTGCCGGGGCCGTTGACGCCGCGCCAATTGCCAGTGATCGCCATGACATCACCAGTATAGCCCCCGGTGAAATCGACGCGGGTGCCGCTTGAATCGACCCATGCCTGTCGCCACTGACCAATCCCGGCATCGTAATTGCTCAGGCTGCCCCCGCCCCCGCCTTTCAAGGGCATCCAGTTTTCGCGAATGGCGCAACCGCCGTAAAGGCGCTCGATCAAAGAATACGCGATCACTGCATCGGTGCCATTGGGCCGGACATCCCATTTGCCGACCCAGAAATCGAACTGGCGATATTCGGGGCCTGAACAGGCAGGGGGCGCTTTGGCAGGAGCCGCCGACGGGGGTGCCGGCGATGTCTGCGCGGCCAAAGGTGCCGCAAACGCCAACGCCCAAAGCATTGGCCAAGAATAGTTGTAGGTCACCTCAGTACCCCCTCATGCAGCCTCACCACGCGGTCGAGCTTCATCGCCAGGCGCTCATTGTGTGTTGCAATCAGCGCGGCGGAGCCCTCGCGGCGGACAAGCGTCAGCAACTCGGCGAGGACGATATCGGCGGTCGCTTCATCGAGATTGCCGGTTGGCTCGTCGGCGAGCACCAACGCTGGCTGATTGGCAAGCGCGCGGGCAACGGCGACGCGCTGCTGCTCGCCACCCGATAGCTGGCTTGGCCGGTGAGTGAGCCGGTGGCCCAGGCCAAGCGCCGTCAGCAATGTCGTGGCCCGAGCCTGTGCCTGTTCGTGCGTCTTGTCGCGGATAAGGAGCGGCAGCACGACATTCTCGGTCGCGTTGAAATCGGGCAGGAGATGGTGAAACTGATAGACGAAGCCGAGCTGATCGCGTCGCACCAATGTGCGTCCGTGGCTGTCGAGCTGTGCTGCTTCGACACCGGCGATTCGGATCGAGCCGCCGAACCCGCCCTCAAGCAGCCCAACCGCCTGGAGCAGCGTCGATTTGCCGGCGCCCGAGGGGCCGAGCAAACCGACCACCTCGCCCGGCGCGATCGACAGATCGACACCGCGCAACACTTCGATCGTGACGTCGCCCTGGACGAAGCTGCGGGTAAGCCCAGTGATGGCCAGGACCGGCGCGACGTCGGACGCGGCAAAGCCGCGCCGGCCATGCGCCGCTTCGCTTGCATCACTCATAGCGCAGCACCTGCACGGGATCGGTGCTCGCCGCCTTGAACGCGGGATAAAGCGTGGCGAGGAAGCTGAACACGAGCGCCATCAGCGCGATCACCATGACCTCGACCGGATTGGGTTTGGAGGGGAGTTCGGTCAGATAGCGGATCGATGGATCCCACAGATTTTGCCCTGTCACCAGCTGGATGAAATTCACCACGCCCTGCCGGTAGAACAGGAAGATGAAGCCGAGCGCGAGCCCCGCGAGCATGCCGAGCGCGCCGATCGTCGTTCCAACCGTCATGAATATTCGGATCAGGCCGGCGCGGGTCGCCCCCATCGTTCGCAATATCGCGATATCGCGGGTCTTCGCGCGGACCAGCATGATCAGCGACGACAAGATGTTGAAGACGGCAACGAGGATGATGATCGACAATACGGTGAACATCGCGATCCGCTCGACCTCAAGCGCTTCGAACAATTGCGCATTCATCTGTCGCCAATCGGACACGAGGCCGCGATTGCCGACCTTGGCGGCAAGCGGCGCGAGGATCGGCCCAACGCGATCGGGGTCAACGGTGTTCAACTCGACGATGCCGACTGAATCGCCCATCAGCAGCAGCGTCTGTGCATCCTGCATCGGCATCAGCACATAGGCCTTGTCGTAATCATAGACGCCGATTTCGAACACCGCAGCGACGGTATAGGAAACGATCCGAGGCACCGTGCCGAACGGCGTCGTCTGCCCTAGCGGGCTGATCAGCGATATCTCGCTGCCGACCTGCGAGCCGAGCGCCTCTGCCAGCCGGCTGCCGATCGCGATCCGGCCGCTGCCCGGCACCAGGCTCTTGAGCGAGCCGCTGAGCACCTTGTCGCTGATCGTTGCGTTGCTGCGGATATCCTCCACGCGCATGCCGCGAACCAGCACCGCCTCGACGCGGCCATTGAAGCTCGACATCAGTGGCTGTTCGATCAGCGGCGTGGCGCTGGTGATACCGGGAGTTGCCTTTGCCTCGCGAATGATGGCACGCCAATCGGGCAGCTGCCCGCCATAGCCCTGGACGACGGCATGGCCGTTCAAGCCGACAATCTTGTCGAACAATTCAGCGCGGAAGCCGTTCATCACGCTCATCACGATCACCAGCGCTGCCACCCCGAGCATGACGGCGGCAAGGCTGATTCCAGCGACCAGAAAGATGAACGCCTCCCCCTTGCCGGGAAGGAGATAACGGCGCGCGATCATCCGTTCATAGCGCGAAAGGAGCATGATGGTGGTTCCCGCCCCCGGGTTGAGCGCCCGGCAGTGGGCAAGCCGCTCTAGGGCGACGCTCGGTTGCTGGCAACCGCCCAGCCGCCGAACGAAGCTGTGGCGCTTGAGCCACAGCGACGACGCAATATGGCACGGCCAGTGCTTTTAGCGATGACAAACAAGCACGTAGAACCTAGCGTCCAAAACACTGAGACACAGGCAATGGCCGTGGTTCGGGGATAGGTTTTGTCAGAGCGCGCTGAACGGGGTGGCGCGCCGGCGGAACCGAGAAAAGGGGGCTGACGAGCGATCGTCACGCAAGGCGCTCGGGCTGGAAACGGCCCGGGCGTTTCGCATTTTGGCACCCATTATCACCGCCTAAAACTTGCCTGAATGCATGGCGCGAGCCCCGACCTGGGCGAGGGTTAGAATCGACAAACCAGCAGCATCTTCGCCCCCCTAAAACGAACAACCGGGACGATCATGCCCATTAAACACAAGAAGGAGTTCACCTGGCCGGATTCTTGTGGCCAATAAAGATCAACTTGCTTGGCACGAATTTTCGCCAAAAGGGCCCTTGACGTAGCGGCGAAGCGCGCCAAATCAGCGCCGCACAACGCCAGATGGGTTGTGCAGACCGCCGCGTCGCGCACCAGCGGACGCGGCACCAACATTGATTTGCTCATTGGAGGAATTGAAATGCGTCAGTTTGATTTGACCCCTTATCGCCGTTCCGCAATCGGTTTCGACCGCCTCTTCGACATGCTCGAGGCCGGCGCACGGCAGACCCCCACCGAAAATTATCCACCGTTCAATCTCGAGCGGCTGGCCGAAAACCACTACCGGATCACGCTCGCCGTGGCCGGATTTGCCCGTGACGAGATCGAGATCACCGCCCAGCAGAATCTGTTGCTGGTGAAGGGCAAGAAGGACGACCAGGCAGCAAGCGGCAGCGCCTTTCTGCATCTCGGCATCGCCAACCGCAGCTTTGAGCGCCGCTTCGAGCTCGCCGATTTCGTCTCGGTGAGCGACGCGCGACTGAACGACGGCCTGCTGCAGGTCGACCTGGTTCGCGAAGTGCCCGAGGCGATGAAGCCGAAAACGGTCGCAATCAAAACGGGCGCGCCGCTCGCCGCGATCGAAAGCGGGGTGGAGAGCCAGGCGGCGTAACGCGCCGATCCTCAGGGGCGTCCGGATGTGTGTGTCCGGGCGCCTCTTTCCGCTTCGATGAAGTCCTCTTTTTCGCTTCGATGAAGTCAGGGCTCGCTGAGCGAGGCCTACGCTAGACCAACCGGCTTTGTTTGACCGCTGCCTCGATGAAGCTGGCAAATAGCGGGTGCGGATCGAAGGGTTTGCTCTTCAGCTCGGGGTGGAACTGCACGCCGACGACCCACGGGTGATCGGGCCGCTCGACGATCTCGGGCAGCGTCCCGTCTGGCGACATGCCCGAAAACACCAGCCCGCCCTTTTCGAGCACCGCCTGATACCCCGTATTCACTTCATAGCGATGCCGGTGGCGCTCGCTGATCTCGGTACCGCCATAGATGGTGGAGACGACGCTGTTGCCCGCCAGCGTGGCGGGATAGGCCCCAAGCCGCATCGTGCCGCCCATTTCGCCATTGGCCTCGCGCTTTTCGATACCCGTCGCGCTCATCCACTCGGTGATCAGGCCGACAACGGGTTCGGGCGTGGGGCCGAATTCGGTCGAGCTTGCCGCCTCGATCCCGGCGAGATCGCGCGCGCCTTCGATGCACGCCATCTGCATGCCGAAACAAATGCCAAAATAGGGGATCTCGCGTTCGCGTGCGAAGCGGACGCTGGCGATCTTGCCTTCTGCCCCACGCTCGCCGAACGCGCCGGGGACGAGGATCGCATGGAGCGGTTCAAGCCGTGCCGCCACATCGGCGTCGGCCTGCTCGAACAGCTCGGCATCGATCCATTCGATCTTCACCTTCACCCGATTGGCGATACCGCCATGGACGAGCGCTTCGTTGAGCGACTTATAGGCATCCTGCAGCCCGACATATTTGCCGACCACGCCAACCGTTACTTCACCCTCGGGATTTTTAAGGCGATCGACGATATCGGTCCAGCGCGACAGATCGGGCGCGCCCTCCGGCTCGATGCCGAAGGCGCGCAGCACTTCTGAATCGAGCCCCTCGGCATGATACTGCATTGGGACGGCATAGATGCTCGCGGCATCGAGCGCCGGGATCACCGCTTCCTTGCGGACGTTGCAGAACAGCGCGATCTTGGCCCGGTCGCTTTCAGGCAGGAAATGTTCGCAGCGACAGACCAGAACATCGGGCTGCACGCCGAGCGCTGCAAGCTCACGAACCGAATGCTGGGTGGGCTTGGTCTTCAGCTCGCCGGCGGCAGCGATATAGGGCACCAACGTTACATGGATGCTGACCGACTGGCCGCGCCCCAGATCGTTTCGCAGCTGCCGGATCGCCTCGATAAAGGGCAGCGATTCGATATCGCCGACGGTGCCGCCAATCTCGCACAGCACGAAATCGACATCGTCGGTCTGCGCCTGGGCGAAGGCCTTGATCGCATCGGTGACGTGGGGGATCACCTGCACCGTCGCGCCAAGATAATCGCCGCGCCGCTCGCGCTGGATGATCTGCTGATAGATCCGGCCAGAAGTGATGTTGTCCGACTGGCGGCTGGGCACGCCGGTGAAGCGCTCATAATGGCCAAGATCGAGATCGGTCTCGGCACCGTCGTCGGTCACATAGACTTCGCCGTGCTGATAGGGCGACATCGTGCCGGGATCGACGTTCAGATAAGGATCGAACTTGCGGATGCGGACCGAATAGCCGCGCGCCTGCAGCAATGCCGCGAGGCTTGCTGCCATCAGACCTTTGCCGAGCGAGGAGACCACGCCACCGGTGATAAAAATGAACCGAGCCATGGGAGGAGGTGCCTAGCGTCGAATGCCCATCGCCGACAAGCGTGCGAATCCACTGAAGCCCGCAAAAATCTCGTCAAGCGTCATTGGCGACGCCCGGCGCGGTCAACGTTCGATCGGCACCGAGCTGTTACCGGCAGGCGCAGGCGTGGCCGCATTGCCCTGTTCCGCTGCCGCCGCGACCGCTGCCGCAGATGGTGCGCCAGGCACCGAGGCTGGCGCACCGAGCGCGCCGGCGACTGGTGCCGGTGCCTGACGGGCGAGCGACGGATCGATCGACTGGGCGTGGCGGGTGGCTGCAAGAAAGGCGAGCAGGATACTGAACGCGACAAACAGCGTTGCCAGCACCGAGGTCGACCGGGTGAGGAAATCGGCGGCGCCGCGCGCGGACATCAAGCCAGAAGGGCTACCGCCCATGCCCAGGCCACCCCCTTCTGAGCGCTGCATCAGGATCACGCCGACAAGTGCGGCAGCGATGATAGCGTGAACGACGAGCAGGAAGGTGAACATGATGTGCCGATATTTCGTGGATGCCGAACGCGGGCACATAGGCGTGCGGCGCGGCGCGATCAACCAGCCTGAACGGACGGCCCTGAAACAATTCGCACCGCGCCGTGAAACCACTGGGCCAAGCGGGCGTTGTTGTTGGACGTACAGCTACAGAATTTTCCTTTTTTTCGAACGCGAAACCAAGATGCACATGACCAAGGTAGAACCTGCAACCGAAAAGACGCTGTCTTCATGGATGGCTGCACTGATCGACTATGTGAGGTCTGGCGAACCCGATCTGACCAATCGCCAGATGGCGTTGCTGCTCGTCGTGTACCTCAAACCCGGCCCCCATACGGTGCGCGGCCTTGCCCATTGCCTGGATGTTTCGAAGCCAGTGATCACTCGCGCCTTGAATAGGCTTGGTGGCCTCGGCTATCTGCGCCGTCAACGTGACGAAAGCGACAGGCGCAACATCTATGTCGCACGCACCGTCGAAGGGGCGCATTTTCTTGAAGAGTTCGGGCAGTTTCTCGGCACCGCGCCGGGCTTTATCCCCCAAAGGGCCACCGCGTAGCTTTGCGCTGACGGGCCCGTCGGTTGCGATCGATCCGCGATCCGAGGCGGTTAGGCCCGATCTCGCCGATATCCGGGTAGCGGATCAGGTGTTTGCGCCGCATTATGCCTCGCCCATGCCAATGACGGCGATCGCCCACGCAACGCTGAGGGTCGCAGTAGCCGATAATTCGCAGACTCTCGGCGAGTTGGCGCCGGGCGATGGTTTTGAGGCGCTTGATTTCGCAGGCGGGACTGCTTGGGGAATATCGACGAGGGACGGGCTGGTCGGCTATATAGACCGCAAAGCTATCGACTTCCTCGACACATCGAAGACGGCCGCATGACCGTATCGGTCTTCATCGATGGCGCTGCCGGCACCACCGGGCTGGAAATCCGGGACAGGTTGGCAGACCGTTCCGATATCCTGCTGTTGGCGCTCGACGATTCGGTCCGCAAGGATCCGCATGCCCGTCGCGACATGCTCAACAGCGCCGATTTCGTTATTTTGTGCCTCCCGGATGAGGCCGCGCGCGAAGCCGTTGCGCTGATCGACAATGCGACCACCCGGGTAATCGACGCCTCCACCGCTTTTCGGACCATCGATGGCTGGACCTATGGTTTCCCCGAACTCGAGCCCGGTCAAAGCGCAGCGATCGCCGAATCGTCGCGCGTCAGCAATCCGGGCTGCTATCCGACGGGCTTTCTGGCGCTGGTGCGCCCGCTAGTCCGGGCAGGACTCGTGCCGCATGATTGGCCGCTGACGGTCAACGCCACCTCGGGCTATTCCGGCGGCGGCAAGGCGATGATTGCCGAATTTGAGGATGGCAGCGCCGACACCGGCTTTCGCGCCTATGCACTTGGCCTGGCGCACAAGCATGTGCCCGAAATGCAGAAGCACGCGCGGCTGGCGCACCCGCCGATCTTTGCCCCCAACGTCGCCAACAGCTATCGCGGGATGATCGTCGAGGTGCCGCTGCCGCTGTACGCGCTGCCGCGTCGACCGGGTATTGCCGCCTGCGAGGCGGCGCTGCGCGAAGCGTATCGCGACAGCCCGATCATCACGGTTGCCGAGGGAGACGAGGCACCGTTGATCCGCGTTGAAGCCGATGCGAGCACCGACCGGCTGACGCTGAGAGTTTGCGGCAATGGCGAGACCGGGCAGGCGCGGCTGATCGCGACGCTCGACAATCTGGGCAAGGGCGCGAGCGGTGCCGCTGTGCAGAACCTCAACATCATGGCAGGTTTTGATGCCGCGGCGGGTTTGATCCTGTGAACCGCGACCCCGCGACCAAGCTGCTGCTGTTCGGTGCGACGGGCGATCTTGCCCAGCGGATGCTGCTGCCCTCGCTCTATGGCCTGCACAGCGATGGCCTGTTGCCACCTGGCTTGTCGATCACAGGTACGGCACGCTCGAAACACGATGACGCTAGCTACCGTGACTTCGCCAACGAGGCCCTCAACACCTATTTGCCGACCGAGCTGAAGAACGAAACTGCAATCGCGGGCTTCCTCGAACGGCTATATTATCAGCCGCTCGATGCCTCGACGATCGAGGGATTCGGAGAACTGGCGACCAAGATCGGCGACATATCGGGCGGGCTCGCGATTTTTCTATCGACGGCGCCATCGCTCTTCCGCCCAACGATCGAGGGGCTTCGGTCGGCGGGGCTTGCGAGTGCCAATGCGCGGATCGGCCTTGAAAAGCCGCTTGGCCACGATCTCGCCTCCAGCCGCGACATCAATGATGCGGTGGCCGAGGTCTTCCCCGAAGAGCGGACCTTCCGGATCGATCATTATCTGGGCAAGGAAACCGTCCAGAACATCCTGGCGCTCCGCTTCGGCAACACGCTGTTCGAGCCGATCTGGAATGCGCGCGGCATCGATCATGTACAGATCACGATATCGGAAACCGTCGGCCTGGAGGGGCGCACGGGCTATTATGACGGATCGGGCGCGCTGCGCGACATGGTCCAGAACCACATGCTCCAGTTGCTGACGCTGATCGCGATGGAGCCGCCCGCCCGCTTCGACGGCACCGCGATCCGCGATGAAAAGGTGAAGGTGCTGCGCTCGCTGCGGCCAATCAGCGAAGCCGATACGCCGACGCTGACGGTCACCGGCCAATATACCGCTGGTGCCGTAAAGGGCGAGATCGTGCGCGGCTATATCGAGGAGCTAGAGGCGCCATCGACCACCGAAACCTTTGTCGCGATCAAGGCCAATGTCGATAATTGGCGCTGGCAGGGTGTGCCCTTCTATCTGCGTACCGGCAAACGGCTGCCCGCCCGCCAGTCCGAAATCGCGATCCAGTTCAAGCCAGTGCCGCATTCGATGTTCGCTGCACGCGGCGGCAAATTGCAACCCAACACGCTCGTGATCCGGCTTCAACCCGAGGAATATGTGCGGCTGCTGGTGATGGCCAAGGAGCCGGGGCTTGATCGCGACGGGGTGCGCCTGCGCGAAGTGCCGCTCGACTTGAGTCTCGACACCGAATTTGCGGGGACCAGGCGGCGGATAGCCTATGAGCGGCTGCTGCTCGATCTGATCGAGGGCGATCCGACATTGTTTGTGCGGCGCGATGAGGTCGAGGCGCAGTGGCAATGGATCGACGGCATTCGCGCAGGGTGGGACGCCAACGACATGAAGCCGAAGGGCTATGCCTCGGGCAGTTGGGGGCCCTCTGCCGCCATCGCGCTGATCGAACGCGACGGCGCAAGCTGGCATGATGAATGATCGCCAATTACCAACTAAGCCGTTCGTGTCGAGCGAAGTCGAGACACGTGACCCGCAAACCCGCTTCTCTACTACGCTCGAAGCGAACGGATGAGTGATGGAAATGACCGAGATTGAATGGTGGGATTATGACAGCGCCGACGAAATGGCCGATGCCGTCGCCGGCGACGCCGGCTTCATCATCGAAAGTGCGATTGATGCACGCGGCGGCGCGGTTATCGCCTTGCCTGGCGGCAAGACACCGCTCGCCATCTATGAAAAGCTCGCCAGGACCAAACTCGACTGGAAGCGAGTCACGATCCTGCCGACCGACGATCGGCTGGTGCCAATGGGCGATGCGCTTTCAAACATCACGGCGATCGCAAAGGTCTTCCTGCCAAAAGGCGTGCGCGTGCTGCCGATCACGAGCGAGGCGGCTGCCGATTACAAGGCCGCCGGGCGCGCGGCCGATGCCCGGTTGCAGGATGTCCACTGGCCGCTCGATCTATGCGTGCTCGGTGTAGGGGCAGATGGCCACACCGCCTCGATTTTCCCCGGCGTCGATTTCGACGAGGCGGTGAGCGGCCCCAAGGAGCGCCGAGCGGTGGGCGTGATGCCAGCCGAGATGCCAAGCGATGCCCCGGTCGCGCGCGTAACGCTGACCCGCGAGGCGATCATCAGCGCGCGCGCACTGATGATCGCGGTGACGGGCCAGGCCAAACGCGATATCATCGAACGCGCGATCAAGGACGGGCCGATGTCTCCCTACCCAATCGGTCGCGTGCTGGCCGATGTCGAACTGCCCGTGGATATTCACTGGAGCGCCTGAGCAATGCCCCTGCATCCCGCGATCTCGGCTGTGACGGATCGGATCATCGAACGCTCCCGACCGACGCGCGACGCGTATCTGGCGCTGATCCGCGATGAACGCGAAGGCGGCGTGGATCGGCCGATGCTGGGGTGCGCAAACCTCGCGCATGGTTTTGCCGGGACCGAGGAAGATCGCGAAACGATGAAGGCGGGGCGCGCGATGAATATCGGTATCGTCACCGCTTACAACGATATGCTCTCAGCGCATGCGACCTATTATCGCTACCCCGAGCAGATGAAGATCTGGGCACGCGAGGCGGGCGTGACGGCGCAGGTGGCAGGCGGCGTGCCGGCGATGTGCGACGGCGTGACGCAGGGCTTTCCCGGCATGGAGCTGTCGTTGTTCAGCCGCGACACGATCGCGCT
>JBBQAG010000156.1:0-2978 GCA_038315875.1 Sphingomonadales bacterium
GTCGGCGTCCTCGCCGGTCCGCGCGCCGGTCCGGTTGAGATGCACGACCTTGATGCTCAGGTCGCCGATGCCGGTTTTGCTATCCAGCGCAACCGTCCCATAATGTTCGCGGATACGCGCAAAGCCTACGCGGTCGAGGAAATTGCGCGAATAGGGGTCGGTATCGAGCGTGTAGCCACCGCCATTGATATTGGACAGCGGACGAAAACCGATATTGCCGAAACCAGGGCTTCGGTTGAATTGAAATTCATACGTCGCCTGGATCGTCGTGGCTTGGCTGAGCTTGCCAAGCAGGCTGGCACGAATGCCGTCGGCAAATGACGTATCGATCGCCCGCCCCGTGGCGGCGTTGAATTGGTTGCCGCCATTGCGTGCATCGGCATATCCCCCGACCCGGAGCAGCAGCCGGTCGCTGATGATCGGTGCGTTCAAGACGGTTTCTGACTTGAATCGTGCGACATCGCTGTAATCCAGATCGACCGACGCCTCGAGCTTGTCCTGTGGCTTGCGTGAAATGACGTTGATCGCGCCGCCCACGGCATTTCGACCGAACAGGGCGCCCTGCGGGCCGCGCAACACCTCGAGCCGTTCAATATCGAACAAGTCGATCTGGCTTAGCTGGCGGCCGCCATAAAGACCGCCAGCGTCATAGGCGCCGTCCTTATAGATGCCGGTAGAACTCTCCGAGAATTGCTGGCGACCGCCACCCTGACCGCGCAGAGTGAAGTCATCTAGATAGGCTGGGCCTGAATTGACCAGGACAGCCCCCGGCACCTGCAGAATATAATCGCGGATGCCATTGAGCACGAGCGCGTCGCGTCCTTCATCGGTGATCACCGATACCGCGCCCGGCACATCCCGAAGCTTTTCGTCCCTGCGGCGGGCCGATACGACGATATCGCTTGAATCGCCCGATTGGGTATCATCAATCGAAGCTGGCGCGGTCGATTGAGCCGTGGCCATCTGGCCATATGCCAAAGCGGGCGAAAACGCCGCCGAGCAAAGCAGGGCCGACAGGCAGACCCGAACCGTTGATGTCATGTGAAATATCTCCCCCGAAACATTAATTACTGCCCTGGATCAATCGGTTGAGCGCAGCAGCGACGGGCGTGAGAAGATGCTCGTCGGTCGTCTGCAGATCGTCGATCGGGGTATGATGCAGCGCGTGCCAACCGTAGAAGCTGACATGGCGCGCATAGCCCCGCCCGATCATCGCCGCGACATCACCCTCAAGGCCAAATCCGCTGGTCACCGCATAAGGGCGCTCAAGTCCCGGCTGGTTGGCAAAGAGCCGCTCGATCACCGGTGCCGTCGCAGGATCGGTCACGATCCGTCGCTGGTCGTCGGCGCTTGGGAGTGGCCGCAGATCGCCGCGCGCGATATGCCAGCTCCGGGCCGCCATTCCCGCCCCCATCCGCAGCCACAGGCGCGTTTCTGCAGGCAGGGGCGCGGCCGAAAGAAAACGGGTGGCGCCCTGATCATCAAGCTCATGACCGGCAAGCGCTGCGAAGATAAAGCGACGCTTACCGGCATGAATTGCCCGCGCCAGATGCAGGAACAGGGCGATGCCGGTGCCCCGTTCACCCCCGCAGGCGAACCACCCCGTCATTGGCGTGGTAACGATCGTGGCTGGGCCGGTTGGCGGCCCGAAATGGCCGATGATATTCGCCGTTGGCCGGCGCGCTGGCGCCCCTGCGATCAACAGCCGACAGCTGGTCCCGGCCTTTGCCGCGCCATCGATCGCGGCTGCGTGCCGTTCGCCGATCAACAGCACCGGCACTGGCCAACGCGCCAGCTTTTTGGCAGCGTTCAGCGCAATCACCTCGCCGGTCGGTCCTTCGGTGATGGCCAATATGGCACGGGCGCCCGATGCAGCGCCGATATCGACCAGCGCTCGCAGCCGCGGCATTTGCGAGGCGCCCGATCCAACATAGGGTAGCCTGATGACAGCGATCATGCCGGCTAATTGGGGATCAGGGCCCGGCGGACGATAATGGACAAGCGGCGTCGCCAAATCTGCAGCAGCCACCGGCCACGGCACAAATCCATCCAGCTTCCGGTCAGCGATGAATAGGGCGGCGTCGCGCAAGTCGAAGCTATCGACTTCAAAGGCGTCAAGACTGACCCGGGCCCCGGCATTGGCCAGGCTTTCTGCCAGCCAACGGCGCGTCTTTACGTCTCCGTCAAAGCCGGTCCGGTGGTTGGGGATAGCGGTATAAAAAGCGGCATCGGCCATGAGCGGGGTCGCTGCATTCCGCGCGGCGATGGGCGTTGCCGCACCTGCAATCGCTATCGCTGCTGCCGATAGCGCCTCACGCCGTGTCGCGACGAGAATCAGGGGATTTTTAGCCGACAGAAATCACCCTCTCTCATGGTAGACTCGGTGCGCTCTCTGGCGACCTTGATAAAAGTGCTACTCATGAGATACAGTTTAGTCAATAGGGGTGGGCGACGCCGAAGCGGCAAGCTAAGCCCTTCAAGACGGAACGGAGGGAGCCAATGGCATCGGAGGCGCAGGACGCTGAACAAACAGGGCCAGTCCAGCGCGTGCCCGGCATCCGTGCGGCCCGTCAGGTCGCGCGCCGGGAAGAAGCGATACGGGTTGCCGCCAAGGTTTTCAGGTCGCTTGGAATGTCGGTAGCAACGATGGCCGACATCGCTGCCGAAATGGGCGTGTCCAAGATGATCCTCTATCGCCGCTATCCCTCCACAGAGGCGTTGATCGAAGCCTTGTTTGATCATGTGGTGGCGGTGGTGGCGGGCGCGGATCAGGGCCCATGGCTGGGCTATGGATCGCGCATGAAGGCGACGCTGGCAGCGATCCGCAGCGTCGAAGACGGCTATGTCGCGCTGGTAAGGGACGGCAATATCTATTCGCCATTTGACCAGCACAGCGCCCAACTTCGGGGGATAACGGGTGGCATCATCCGTTCGACCCTGAGCTTTCCAGCCGCCGAGGACGCGCATGATCCAATGGC
>JBBQAG010000032.1:0-26113 GCA_038315875.1 Sphingomonadales bacterium
TGGATGAAGGCGAAGCGGTGGGCGGGGTTGTTGCCCATCAGCCGATCGACGAGATCCTTTACGCCAGCGCGCTCCTCATATTCCTGAGGCAAGGTAATGCGGAGCATCTGGCGCGTTTTCGGGTCCATCGTCGTTTCGCGCAGCTGCATCGGGTTCATCTCGCCGAGCCCCTTGAAGCGCGCGACATCGACCTTCTTGCCGTTGAATGCGCCAGCCTCGATCTTCGCTCGGTGCGCGTCATCCATCGCGTAGAGCGATTTTGCGCCCACCGTCAGCCGGTAAAGCGGCGGCTGCGCCAGATAGAGATGTCCGCGCCGAACAAGCTCGGGCATTTCCTGGAAGAAGAACGTCATGAGCAACGTGGCGATATGCGCGCCGTCGACATCGGCGTCGGTCATGATGACGATACGTTCATAGCGCAGATTATCGGGCACGCAGTCCTTCCGCGTGCCGCAGCCAAGCGCCTGGATGAGATCGGCGATTTCGGAATTGGCGGCGATCTTTTGCAGCGTTGCACTCGCCACGTTCAATATCTTGCCGCGAATGGGCAGAATCGCCTGGGTCTTGCGATCGCGCGCCTGCTTGGCCGATCCGCCAGCGCTGTCCCCCTCGACGATGAAGATTTCGGTGCCCTTTGGGTCGTCCGACGAGCAATCAGTGAGCTTGCCGGGGAGCCTGAGCTTGCGGGCCGATGTCGCGGTCTTGCGCTTCACCTCGCGCTCGGCCTTGCGCCGCAGCCGCTCGTCCATCCGTTCGACCACATAACTCAGCAGCGCCTTGCCGCGCTCGGTATTGTTGCTCAGGAAATGATCGAAATGATCGCGCACCGCTCGTTCGACGAGGATCGCGGCGTCGGGGCTGGTCAGCCGGTCCTTGGTCTGGCTCTGGAATTGCGGATCGCGGATGAATACGCTGAGCATCAGCTCGCTACCCGTCATGATATCCTCGGCGCCGATTTCCTTGGCCTTTTTCTGGCCGACGAGATCGCCAAAAGCGCGGATGCCTTTGACCAGCGCGGCCCGCAGGCCGGCTTCGTGCGTGCCGCCATCGGGGGTGGGGATGGTGTTGCAATACCAGCTATAACTGCCGTCGCTCCACAGCGGCCATGAGACCGCCCATTCGACGCGGCCCTGATTCTCGCCAGGAAAATCCTGGCTGCCGGCAAAGAAATCGGCGGTAGCGCAGTCGCGCCCTGCAATCTGTTCGCGCAAATGATCGGCAAGGCCGCCGGGAAACTGGAACACGGCCTCGGCAGGGGTGTCGTCGGTGATCAGCTCGGCGCTGCATTTCCAGCGAATTTCGACGCCGGCAAACAGATATGCCTTAGATCGCGCAAGCTTGTAGAGGCGGGCCGGCTTGAAGCGCAGCTCGGGCCCGAAAATCTGCTCATCGGGCACAAAGCTGACCGAGGTGCCGCGCCGGTTCGGCGTTTGCCCCAGATGTTCGAGCGGGCCAAGCGTAAGCCCGCGCGAAAAGGATTGGCGATACAGCTCGCGGTTGCGCGCCACTTCCACCACGGTTTGCGACGACAGCGCATTGACCACGCTCACCCCGACGCCGTGCAGCCCACCGCTGGTCGCATAAGCCTTGCCATCGAACTTGCCGCCCGAATGGAGCGTCGACATGATGACCTCAAGCGCCGATTTGTTCGGGAATTTGGGGTGAGGATCGACCGGGATGCCGCGGCCATTGTCGATGATCGTCAGCCGATTGTCGGGCTCCAGCGAGACCTCGATGCGGGTTGCGTGACCCGCCACGGCCTCGTCCATCGCATTGTCGAGCACTTCGGCGGCGAGATGATGGAGCGCACGCTCGTCGGTGCCGCCCACATACATGCCGGGTCGCCGCCGGACCGGCTCCAGCCCTTCGAGCACTTCGATCGATGAGGCGTCGTAATCAGTTGAGGTCTTGGGGGGGGCGGCAAACAGGTCATCGGACATGGTCAGGCTATATCGCTTGTCCGATGCCGTTGGAAGCGGACGCTTGTTGCTCAATTGCAACACGTGGCGGCGATCCGCACCGGCGATGAATATAAACCGCGTCTCGTTCGTAATTACGGCCTGTCGATGTTCGGCAAGGGAGTAACATAGTGAAGCGTATGACTAAAATCAGCCTGCTGGCGAGCCTTGCGGTCGCCACAGTGGCAGCCACCCCAGCCCTTGCGCAGGATGCACCCGAGCGCCCGTTCGAGGGTTTCTATGTCGGGGCCTCGGTCGGCTTTGATCCTCAATCCAATGATATCGGCGAAGGCGTATCATTCGATCGCAACCTTGATGGCACTTTCGGTGATATCATTTCCACCACCGCTGGCGCGAACGCCTTCTCGCCCGGATTCTGCAATGGCGCTGCCAATGCCAACATCCCGACTGAAGGCTGCCGCAACGATCGCGATGCGCTGAGCTATTCGGGCCGCATCGGCGGCGATATCCAGCGTGGTCCCTTCGTGTTCGGCGCCGTGGCCGAATTCGGCAGGAGCGAAGTCCGCGATAGCGTGTCTGCATTCAGCACCACGCCCGCCAGCTACACGCTGACGCGCCAGATCGATTATGACATCAATCTGCGCGCCCGTGCCGGCTTCGCCGCACATAACACCTTGTTCTACGTTACCGGTGGCGGCGCCTATGCGAAGGTCAAGAACAGCTTCACGACCACCAACACGGCCAACAGCTTTACGCTGCGCGGCGAAGACGGTCGATTTGGCTTCGTGGCCGGCGGCGGCATCGAACAGAAGATCAGCCGGCACATCTCGTTTGGTCTCGAATATATGTACAACCAGTATAACGACGGCGACTTCCGGGTGCGTGTGGGGCAGGGTACCGCGCCGCTGACCAACCCGTTTTTGCTTTCGACCGTTCAGGGCACCGATTTCCGCCGGACCGATGACAGGTTCCGCTGGCATAGCGCTCGTTTCACGGTGAATTATCGCTTCTAATCAAGTGACCTAGCCGAAGACAAAAGCGCCGCCGGTGGATGCCCACCGGCGGCGTTTCTGCGTTTGGTTCTGGTCGCGTCGTTCAGCGTACGCGCGGGCCGCCAAAGGGCAGTGGCGGCGGTGGGCGGCGATCACGACGGGGCAGTTGCGCCTGATAGGCATGGCCGCAATGGGCAATGCAATAGGGAAAGCCGGGGTTCACCTTGTCGCCGCAGAAGTGGAAATCGGGCTCGCCCGGGTGCCCAAGCGGCCATTTGCAGATGCGATCGTTGAGATCAAGGAGTGTCGTCTTGCCGGCCATATCGGCAGATGGCTTGGCGGGGACAAGCCGGCGTGGCGGCGCAGGTGTGATCGGCGCCTGCTGCTCGCCTGGCGCCTGTCGGAGAAATCCGCCGGGGCCGACCGATCGCATGATGACCGCAGGTGGTTCCTTCACCACAGGCTCTGCATCCGCATCTACGTCGAGGTCGATATCGGCATCCGCCTGCTTGGGTGTCGCGGCGATCGTCGCTGCTGGTGCTGGCTCGGTTGCCCGGGGCGAGGCCGCGCGAGGCGCTGGCTCGGCAACTGGCTTTGGTGCAGACGTCGCCGCTTTGGCGTCGGGTTCGTTCGGCTTGACCGGCGAAGGCCGCGCCTGCAAGCCCAGCCGGTGTGCCTTGCCGATCACGGCGTTGCGGCTGACACCGCCAAGCGCCTCGGCGATCTGACTGGCGGTCAGGCCCTTTTCCCACATTGTCCTCAGCGTATCGATCCGCTCGTCAGTCCAGCTCATTCTTCATCCTCAAACAGATGCCGGGTTGCAGGCAGCAGCGGCAGCGATTACGCGCCAATGTCATGAGCATCCAGCCCCCTTCCGGCGAAATGCCGTCAGCGGTCACGAACGCCCCGGGCGTTCCGACGATCCGGAACGTTAACTGGGGCGGACTTCGCACCCTCTATATCAAGGAGGTGCGTCGGTTCTTCAAGGTCCAGCTGCAAACGGTATGGGCGCCGGCGATCACGACCTTGCTGTTTCTCGTCATTTTCACGGTCGCTACCGGCGGGCGGCGCCCCGTCCATGTCGGCAACACCGAAGTGCCCTTCGCCGATTTCCTCGCGCCCGGGTTGATCGTGATGGGCATGCTGCAAAACAGCTTCGCCAATTCCAGCTTTTCGCTGCTGGTGGGTAAAATCCAGGGCACGATCGTCGATTATCTGATGCCACCCTTGTCGACCGGCGAACTGCTGGCCGCAATGGTCGGGGGGGCGGTCACCCGCGCGATATGCGTCGGTGGCGCGGTGTTCCTGGCGATGCAATTCTGGCCCGGCGTACATGTGGTGCCGCAGCATCCCCTGGCGATCCTGTGGTTTGGGCTGCTTGGCGCTGCGATGCTGGCCTTTGTCGGTATCCTGACATCGATGTGGGCGGAAAAATTCGATCACGCCGCAGCCGTCCAGAATTTTCTAATCGCACCGCTGACGCTGCTGTCGGGCACCTTCTATTCGGTCGATCGCCTTGCCCCGGCCTTTCGCGCGTTCAGTCAGGCTAATCCGTTCTTTTATATCATTTCGGGCTTCCGCTACGGATTCCTGCTCGATGCCGATTCAGATGTGCTGCGCGGCGCAGTTATCGTGCTGGCAATCGATGTTGCGCTCGCCGTGCTTTGCTATCAACTGCTGCGGCGGGGCTGGCGTTTGAAAAACTGACCAGGCGACGGTCATCGCCTGGTCAGCATCGATTGCCGTTATGGGCGGCTTGGGAATATCCCGTTGATGATCACGCACTGGCGCAGCGTGAGATAGGGATCGATGATCGAGAAGGGCTGGTTGCCGCCCGCCAGACCGATCGTCACTGCTCCTGGCGCCATGGCGACACTCGGGGTCGGCGTGCCAGTCGCAAAAACCGGCGTGCCCGTCGGGAAAGTGGCCAGAGCGGACCCAGCAGGATCATTGGCGGACGGCCCGCCCGACGATCCGTTCAAACTGCCGAAATGGATGTGAGCCGGCATCTGCTGAGTCGTGAGCGTCGTGTTCTCGGTACCGCCTGGCTGGCCCTGCGGATGTGCCGTCAGCCCGGGACCTTGACCCTGCCCGATCACCGATCGACCGCGCAGGTCCGGCAGGACGAAGTTCGTCGTGCCATTGCCGCCATAGGTTACGCCGTACAGGGCAAAAAGTGCCTGATATTGCGATATCGGCAAGGTTTGGCCTGCTGCCTCCAGCGTACCGTTGGGACAATAGGAGAAAGCGACGGTAATGACTTCCCCGATGTAGAACTCCTGGGCATAGGCTGGCGACGCCGCGGCAAGTGCCGTGCATGCCGTTGCTGCCCCCAAAGCTAGTTTTTTGATGTTCATTGCGATTCCTAACGAGATGTCTTGGAATGATTTGGCCAGGCATAATCGCGTCGTTGCCGATGCCTATTGCCTGGTCACCGCTCGGCTACCGATCAGGGACGGCTGGGGAAGATGCCCTGTGTGACAATGCAATAACGCATCGTCAGATAGGGATCTCGGATGCCGACGGGCTGGTTGTTGCCCATTGGGCCGACATTCACCGATCCTGGCGCCATCGCCACGTTGGGCGCAGGGGTCGTCGTGTAAACCGGGGTTCCGGTCGGGAAAGTAGCAAGCGCCGAACCTGCAGGCGCGGTCTCTGCGGGCCCACCGGTCGATGCGTTGAGCGTGGCGGGGTGGGTATGCGCCGGCAACTGAGTAACGATCAGAGTGGTTTGCTCTGTGCCGGCTAGCTGACCCTGCTGATAAGGCTGAAGGCCGGGGCCCTGGCCTTGGCCAAGTGGGGTGCGACCACGAAGATCGGGAAGACCAAAGGTTGTCGAGCCATTGCCGCCATAAGTCACGCCGAGCAGCGAGTACAACGCGCTATTCGATTGGATCGCCAATATCTGCCCTGCCGCCTCGAGCGTATTCGTCGGGCAGAATGAGAAGCCGACGTTGAGCACCTGGCCCATGTAATAATCTTGCGCGATTGCGGGGGTGGTGGACGATAACGCAACTGCACTGCCGATTGCGGCGAGCACCATTTTTTTGATTATCATGATAGTTCCTCCTGCTCTGCTACGGAACCATGCCAGCCCCGTAACGACTCCATTATCAGCAAGCGCCCGGTGGGGCCGCCTGGATTATACCAAAATGGGGAATGTATGGACGCCGCCGCACCAATTCGCTGGATTTAGCACCGCCTGGCGGCGTTAAAATGACGCCCTCAACAATCTCTCAGAGATAGGTTTCAAATTGGTACCTACATCGCTATGCTCGCCTGATTGCGAGGAGGATAGCGAATGCGCGCGGCGATCATGATCGGGATGGTGCTGACCCTTTCTGGGTGTGGCAAGCCCGCAGCGACTCGCTCGGAGACGCCACTGCTGCCCCAGGTTCGGATCGCCGCCGTGGGGGTCGATCAACTGCCGCAGCGCGTTACCGGAGTCGGCACGGTGGCGTTGCGCCGAGAGGCATCGCTCGGTTTCACCAGCGCTGGCCGAATCGTTCGACTGACCGTCAACGAAGGCGATCCGGTGCATCGCGGGCAGGTGCTCGCCTCGCTCGACACCACGACGGTCGCTGCTGATCTTGCTCGGGCTCGGGCAGAGCGCGAGCGGGCCGCTGCTGAATATCGCCGTAGCAGCAACCTGATGGCGCAGGGGTGGATTACGCGCCCAAGGCTGGAAAACGCCAAGGCTTCGTTGCAGGCGGCTGACGCGGCGGTGAATTCTGCCGGGTTCCAGCGCACCAATGCGACGATCGTCGCCCCCGGCGCAGGGCGCGTTCTCGCCCGGCTGGCCGAACCGGGACAGGTGGTCGCGGCAGGCACGCCGGTGCTGGTGATTGGAGAAGAAAGCAGCGGCTATGTGCTGCGCGTGCCGCTGTCCGATCGCGACGCTGCGCGATTTACGATGGGAGCGGCAGCCACGGTGACGCTCGCGGCGCTCGATAATCGCCCGATCGCTGGCCATATCATCGAGATCGCCGGAAGAGCAGACCGTGCGACGGGCACGTTCGTGGTCGAAATTGCGCTGCCAGACGATTCGGCGCTGCGATCGGGCCAGATCGGCGAGGCGAGCATTGCGGCTGGTGGCGCGGCTGGCGGCGAAATCCGCGTCCCCGCCACCGCCATATTTGCGCCGCGCGGCGGGGAAGCCTTTGTCTATGTCGTCGATCGCCAGCGCCGGATCGTCCATCTGCGCAAGGTATCGATCGCCGACGCTGGCGATGGCGGTATCCGTGTGACGGGCGGCCTGGCGCGCGGCGACTTCCTCGCCGTCTCAAGGGTGGATCGGCTCAAGGACGGCCAGCGGATCGCGCCGATCGGCCTTGCCCGATGAACCTGACTGCCTTCGCCGTCCAGCGCTGGCAGTTGACGCTGCTGGTCTTCATGCTGCTCGCGACGCTTGGCGTATCGGCATTCCTGGCGATCCCGCGGTCGGTCGATCCGCATTTTCCGATTTCGACCGTGGTGGTGACGGTGATTTTGCCCGGTGCCGATGCAGCCGACATGGAGGAGACGGTCGCCAAGCCGCTCGAGGACGTGCTCCAGGGCCTCGATCATGTCCGCGAAATCCGGTCGACGAACACCGATGGCGCGGCGGTGCTGTCGGTCGAATTCGAACATGGCACCGATGCCGAGCAATCGCTCGACCGCGTCGTGCGCGAGGTGAATGCAGTGCGCGATCAGCTGCCGCAGGGAATCCAGCGGATCGCCTTTCGTCGGCCGCGCACGACCGAGGCAGGTGTGCTCCAGCTCGCGCTCGTCAGCGATGATGCCAGCTGGCTGCGGATGGCCAAATATGCCGATGATCTGCGTGACAAGCTGAACGTGGTGAGTGGTGTAAGATCGTCGACGATCGACGCACTTGCCCGGCCCGAGGTCCGCGTTGCAATCGATGCCGGGCGGCTTGCGGAGGCGCGGCTCCCCGCATCGGCGGTTGCGAACGCCATTCGCGAGGGCGGGATCGATCTGCCCGCAGGCGCGGTCAGCGGGGCAGGGCGCCGCTTCAATATCGATGCCGGTGGCGCTTATAGAACCGTCGATGCTGTGCGCGACGTCGCCGTCCGTTCGGGCGATGGCCGGCTGTTGCGCGTGCGCGACGTGGCCGACGTACGTTGGGCAGAGGCCGAGCAGCTTCACATTGCCCGCTTCAATGGCCACCGCGCCCTGTTCGTCACCGTGCGGCAGAAGGATGAGGTCGATGCCGGATCGCTGCGCAATGCGCTGGTGACTGCAGTCGACAGCTACCGGGCCGATCTGCCACCCGATATCAAGCTGGAGGTCGCGTTCGATCAGAGCCGCGACATCCAGGCCAAGCTCGCGCAGCTCGCGCGCGATTTCGCGATTGCCCTCGGGCTGGTGTTGATCACGATTTTCCCGCTCGGATTTCGTCCGTCGTTGATCGTGATGGTCTCGATCCCGCTCAGCCTGGCGATGGGTGTGCTCTGCCTTGCGCTGCTCGGCTATTCGCTCAACCAGATCAGCATTTCGGGCTTCATCATCTCGCTCGGGCTGCTGGTCGACGATTCGATCGTCGTCACAGAGAATATCGAACGACATATCCGCGATGGCGATCCGCCGATCACCGCCGCGGTCAATGGCACGCGCGAGATTGGCGCTGCCGTGATGGGGGCGACGGGGGTGCTTCTGTTCGCCTTCCTGCCGCTGACTTTCCTTCCCGAAGGCGCAGGCGATTTCGTTCGCGGGTTGCCGATGGCGGTGATCGTCACTGTCGCGAGTTCGCTGGTCGTCTCGCTCACGATCATCCCCTTCATCGCCAGCCGGCTGTTGAAACCCCATGGCGCGGAAGGCAATGCGCTGCTGCGCGCGATCATGGGCGGCATCCATACGATCTATGCGCCGATCCTGCATGCCGCGCTTGATCGCCCGCGCATCTGGTTCTGGTCGGCGCTGGCCTTGTGCCTTGGCGCCTTCGCGCTGGTGCCGGTGCTTGGCTTTTCGCTGTTTCCTTCGGCCGAGACACCCTATTTCATCGTCCGCGTCGAAACGCCGGAGGGCAGCAGCATCCTCGCCACCGACAAGGCGGTGCGCGATGTGTCCGCGATCCTCAAGCGCGAGGGTGCTGTCGTCAATCGGATGGAGAATGCCGGGCGGGGCAATCCGCAGATTTTCTACAATATCTTTCCGCGGGAGGAGCGGGCCCGGTACGGCGATATCTTTGTGACGATGGCGACATGGGATGTGCGCCAGAGCCCGAAGATGATGGTCCGCCTGCGTGACAAGCTGAATGCCTTTCCCGATGCGCGGGTGACGCTCGTCAATTTCGAGAACGGCCCGCCACTCGAGGCGCCGATCGCTATCCGCGTGCGCGGTCCCGATCTCGATGTGCTGAAGCGCCTGTCGGATCAGGTGATCAAACAGATGGAGCAGGTGCCGGGCCTGCGCGATATCGACAGCCCGGTCGATTACGACCGGGTCGATATCGATCTGGGGCTCGACGAAGCCAAGGCCGGGCTGCTCGGCGTGGCGCCGGGCGAGGCACGGCGCGCCGTGCGCCTCGCCATCAGCGGCGAGCAGGCAAGCCGGCTTCGCGACAACGAGGGGGATACCTGGCCCGTCACGGTGCGCCTGCCGCTGCCCGGCAACCAGCCGATCTCGGCGCTCAATCAGGTATATGTGCCGACGCTTGCAGGCGGCAGCATCCCGCTGCTCGAGATTGCCTCGCCGCAGCTCAAATCGGTGGCGCCCCAGATCACCCGCTACAAGCTTCAGCGTACCGTTACGATAACCGCCTATAACCAACCCGGTGTGCTGACATCGAAGCTCAACAAGCTGCTCGATGATCGGCTCAAGAAAATCGATTTGCCGCGCGGCTACAGCTTCAGTGTCGGGGGCGAAGCAGAGGCTGCGGCGCGCAATTTCTCTGGCCTTGGCCCGATTATTCTGCTCGCCGCCTTCGGCGTGATCGGCGTGCTGGTGCTTGAATTCGGGCGTTTCAAAGAGACTGCAGTGGTCGCAGGCGTGGTACCATTGGGCACTTTTGGCGGGCTTATCGCGCTGCTCGTCACGGGCAATTCGCTGTCGTTCCTCGCGATCATCGGGTTCGTCGCGCTGATCGGTATCGAGATCAAGAATTCGATCCTGCTGGTCGATTTCACAACCCAGTTGCGTGACCGCGGCATGGGCTTGCGTGAGGCGATCGAGAAGGCGGGCGAGATACGCTTCCTGCCGGTGCTACTCACCTCTGTGACGGCGATTGGCGGGCTGCTGCCGCTCGCGCTTGGTGGCTCGTCGCTCTATTCCCCGCTGGCCTGGGTGATCATCGGCGGGCTGGTCAGTTCCACGCTGCTCAGCCGGATCATCACGCCGGTCATGTACCTGCTGGCGGTGCGCGGCGATGAAACGCGCGCTATCGCAAGGGCGGCATCCGCTGCGTGAACAATGCCTGCCGATGTCGTTCAGCATCGGCGCAGCCGCAATCGCGCAAAAGGTCCTTGCGGGGTGACTCTCACCTGAAGGAAATGTCGATGCGTAAGCTTATCTTGTCAATCGCGATGCTGGGTTCAGTCGTCGCGGCAGCACCTGCCATGGCACAGGACTATCGTGGCCAGCCGGGCTATCATCAGGAAGATCGCGACGATCGCTATCATCAGGACGATCGCGGCTATCGCGATGACGATCGCGGCTATGGATATAGCAATGATCCCAGCCAGCGGCTGCGCCAGATCGGTGTTCGGATACAGCGCAACATCCAGGCTGGTCGTTTGTCAGGACGCGAATCCTACGCGCTACGCCGCGAATACGCTTATCTCGTCAGCCTTGATCGGCGGCTCAATGTTGGCGGGCTGACCCGTTGGGAACGGCGCACGCTGGACCAGCGTACAAGCCTGTTGGCGACGCGACTGCAGCAATATCGCGGCAATGGCTATGATGATCGTGGCGGTCGCAGGGATGACGTGGTCTATCGCGGCAACAATGGCTACGGCAATGGGTATCGCCATGACGCGCAGATCGACGATCGCGCACAGCCGCGCGCTTGGCCCAACTGAGGCTGGCCAAGGCGGTGGTTGACGAAACTGGGGCCTGACCGATAAAAGTCGGCTCCGCAGCGGGCGGTCATTGTGGCCGCCCGTTGTCGTTTCGAGAAAGGCGCCGCCATGACGATCACCGCCCTCATGCCTGTCTATCCACGGTGTGACGTGCGTCCGGTGCGTGGCGAGGGCTGCTATCTGATCGGCGAGCGCGGCGAACGCTATCTCGATTTCGCCAGCGGCATTGCCGTCAATGCGCTTGGCCACGGCCATCCCAAGCTGGTCAAGGCGATAGCCGATCAGGCAGCGACGCTGATGCATGTGTCCAACCTCTACGGGTCGCCGCAGGGCGAAAAGCTGGCGCAGCGTATCGTCGACAACAGCTTTGCCGACACCGTCTTCTTCACCAATTCAGGGGCCGAGGCAGTGGAATGCGCGATCAAGACCGCGCGTCGCTATCATTTCGCCAATGGCAACTCTCAGCGTCACAAGCTGATCACCTTCAACAACGCCTTTCATGGCCGAACGATGGGCACGATCAGCGCGACCAACCAGGCCAAGATGCGCGATGGCTTCGAGCCACTGCTGCCCGGATTTGGCTATGCGCCCTTCAACGATCTGGAGGCCGCTTTGGCGCTGGTCGACGATCACACCGCCGGCTTTCTGGTCGAGACGATCCAAGGCGAGGGCGGTGTTTCAGCCGGCACGCCTGAATTCATGCAGGGCCTGCGCAAGGCTTGTGACGAGCACGGGCTGCTGCTGGTGCTCGACGAGGTCCAGTGCGGCTATGGCCGCACCGGCAAGATGTGGGCGTATGAGCATTACGGGATCGAGCCCGACATCCTCGCCTCCGCCAAGGGCATTGGCGGCGGCTTCCCGCTTGGCGCGTGCCTTGCCACCGAAGAAGCGGCCAAGGGCATGGTGTTTGGCACCCACGGCTCCACCTATGGCGGCAATCCGCTGGCAATGGCGGCGGGCGAAGCGATCCTCGACGTGATCACCGAGCCCGGCTTCCTGGATCATGTCGCCTCGATGGGCGAGCGGCTGAGGCAGGCGCTCGAGCAAATGATCCCCAACCATGACGACATCTTCGACAGTGTCCGTGGCAAAGGGCTGATGGCGGGCCTGAAATTGAAGGATAATGCGGTCGCGCGCGATTTCGTTGCGCATCTGCGCGATCATCACGGGCTGCTGACGGTGGCGGCGGGCGAGAATGTCGTGCGCATCCTGCCGCCCTTGGTGATCGAGGAAGCGCATATCGGCGAATTCGTCCAGAAGCTGAGCGAAGGTGCGCGGAGCTTCGCGCCCGCAATGGCAGCGTGAGACATTTCCTCAATCTCGCCGATGCGGGGCCGAACGGGATGGCAGCAATGCTCGCCGATGCGCTCGATCGCAAGAAGGCGCGTACCGGCTGGCCAAAGGGCAAGGTCGATGCCGACGCACCCCTGGCCGGCCATGTGCTGGCGATGATCTTCGAAAAAAATTCGACGCGCACGCGGGTGAGCTTCGACATGGCGATCCGTCAGCTCGGCGGCACCAGCATCGTCATGGATTCAGGCGGCATGCAACTGGGCCGCGGCGAAAGCGTGGCGGATACCGCGCGCGTGCTGTCGGGTTATGTCGATGCAATCATGATCCGCACCGATGATCACGCCAAGGTCGAGGAGATGGCGCATTACGCCTCGGTGCCGGTCATCAACGGCCTCACCGATTTGTCGCATCCCTGTCAGATCGTCGCCGATCTGCTGACGATCGTCGATGCCGGCAAATCGCTCCCCGGCCTCAAGGTCGCGTGGCTGGGGGACGGCAACAACGTGCTATATTCAATCGTTGAAGCGGCCGCGCTCATGCACTTCGATGTGGTCGCCGCCTGCCCGCAAGGGTTCCAGCCCGAGGAAGAGGCGATCGTGCGCGCTTCGGGTCGCGTCCGCGTCGTCAATGATCCTGCAGAAGCGATCGCCGGTGCGGATATTGTCATCACCGATAGCTGGATATCGATGGGGCAGGAGCATGCCGAGACGAAATTGAAGGCGATGATGCCCTATCAGGTGACGCCGATGTTGATGGCCTGTGCAAAGCCCGATGCGGCATTCCTCCACTGCCTGCCCGCGCACCGCGGCGAGGAAGTGGCGGCGGAGGTGATCGACGGCCCGCAATCCCTGATCTGGCAAGAGGCACAGAACCGGCTGCATGCGCAGAAATCGATTCTGCGGTGGTGCTTCGGGCAGATTGGTTGATCGCATCGAAAGAGCTCCTATCTTTCTGAGCCAATCCAAGTCCGTTTGTCCTGAGCTTGTCGAAGGACGGCCTTCTTGTCGAATGTTGAAAGAATGGGCAGGGCTTGGACGGGCTCAGCCCGAACGGTTTTCTATGAGCGATATGACTGATCCCATTGCCAATGATACCGACCGCGCACTCGGCTTCACGATTCCCGAGCGTAATGCGCGGGGGCGGATCGTCCGGCTTGGGCCGGTGCTCGATACGATCCTTGCCGCCCATGCTTATCCGCCCGCGATCGAAGCGTTGCTTGCCGAGGCACTGACGCTGACCGCGCTGATCGGCTCGACGCTCAAGGATGCCGGCGGCCAACTGACGCTGCAGACGCAGGCGCAGAACGGCGTGGTCAATCTACTGGTCTGCGATTATCGCGGCGGCGAATTGCGCGGCTATATCCAGTTCGATACCGACAAGCTTGCCGATCAGCCCGAAGCGCCAAGCCTGTTTGCCCTGTTCGGCGCCGGATATCTGACGATCACCTTCGATCAGGCGGCAACTGGCGAGCGCTATCAGGGCATCGTCCCGCTTGACGGAACGACGTTGGCCGAGGCTGCAGAAAGCTATTTTATCCAGTCAGAACAAATCCCGACATTGGTTCGCGTCGGCCTTTCGCGCGATGCAGAGGGCCGGCATCTGGCCGGCGGTTTATTCCTTCAGCATCTGCCGGAGGGCGAGGCGGGGCGAGACCGGATCCATACGCGGCTCGATCACCCCGAATGGGAGCATGTTGCCATCCTCGGCGCGACGATGGCGGGCAGCGAGCTCGTCGATCCGTCGCTGAGCCTCGAAACACTTATCTGGCGGCTGTTCAATGAGGAAGACGAGGTGCGGCTGCTCGCGCAACTGCCGCTATCGAAGGGGTGTCGCTGCTCGGTGGACTACATCTCGCAGGTGATCGCGAAATTTCCGATCGAGGAACAACAGGCGATGGCCGATGATGAGGGAGTGATCACCGTCGATTGTGCCTTTTGCTCGACGACCTTCCCATTGCAGGTCGGCGCAGGCACGGCATAGCCCCGATTGGTTGTTGCGCTCCCGTGCCGGATCGTGTTGCCTTGGTGCGGGATAACCCGAGTCGCGTTCTATGGGGATCGGCGATCCGGTGGGGGACGAAGACCAATGAAACCTGGATTATTGGCGCGCCCTGCGCTTGCGGGGCTGCTTTTGTGCAGCGGCGTTGCTTTCGCCAGCGGCACCGTGCCGTCGTTGATCGCGGTCGACGCGATCGAGCCGGGTCAATGGCAGGTGACCGAGGTCGGCTCGAACGCCCCGGCGCGCTCCCTGTGCGTCGCTGATCCCGTGCAGTTGCTTCACATCGAGCATGGCCAAGCGCATTGTACACACCTAACGCTCAGCGATCTGCCGCGCGCTGGCACGATCTCTTACAGCTGCGCCGGGTCAGGCAATGGGCGCACGACGCTCAAGCTCGTTTCCTCCAACGATTTCCGGCTGGAAACGCAGGGCATTCTTGAAGGCGCGCCGTTCGACAAGGCATATCAGGCGCACAGGCTCGGCTCCTGTGCCGGCACGCCGCGTTAAGGTTAGGTTTAGCGAAAGCTGCTATTGCTGATGCGTGTTCTTTTTTTGAGCACGCTTTCTCCCTAGGCTTTCGAGAGCTAACTGGGTCGCTCGTTTCGGGCGGCCCTTTTTTTGGGTGATCGAGCGACGATGCGCAGGTTGCGACCACACATCAATGCGACTAGCAGCCAGCCGATCATGACACAGAATAACAGCTTGGCAGTCGCCCTAGTTTCGGGCGGCCTCGATTCGATGGTAGCGGCGGCGCGGGCGCGTGAGGCGGGGTTTCGGCTGCTCGCGCTGTCGATCGACTATAATCAGCGGCACCGGGTAGAGCTGGCGGCGGCGCGGCGGATTGCAGAGCAATTGGGCGCTGAGCGTCATGTCGTTCTGCCGATCGATTTGTCCACCTTTGGCGGTTCGGCGCTGACCGACGATATCGATGTGCCAAAGGGAGGCGTAGGCGCCGATATCCCGGTCACATACGTGCCTGCACGCAACACCATCTTCCTCAGCCTGGCGCTCGGCTGGGCAGAGGCGGCGGGCGCGAGCGATCTCTACATCGGCGTCAATGCGCTCGATTATTCGGGCTATCCCGATTGCCGGCCCGAATTCATCGCCGCGTTCGAGGCGATGGCTGCAGTCGCGACCAAGGCGGGGACGGAGGGACAGCGGTTTCGCGTGCACGCGCCGTTGCAGCACATGACCAAGGCCGATATCGTCCGCGAGGCCGCACGATTGGGGTTGGATGCTGCGATCAGCTGGTCGTGCTACGATCCGGCACCGGGCAGCATTCATTGCGGGCTTTGCGACAGCTGCCGGCTGCGCGCGCGCGGTTTTGAGGAAGCCGGCCTGCCTGATCCGACGATCTATGCGCAGCGGCCATGAGCTATGCCGTCAAGGAAATGTTCCTGACGCTGCAGGGGGAGGGCGTTCAAGCAGGGCGGCGCTCCGTTTTCGTGCGGTTCGCTGGCTGCAATTTGTGGTCGGGCCGGGAAGAGGACCGCGCCGACGCGGTGTGTCGATTCTGCGATACTGATTTCGTCGGCACAGATGGCGCCGGCGGCGGGCGTTTCGCCGATGCTGATGCCCTTGCCGAGCGGGCGCTCGCTTTCTGGGGGAGCGGCACGGACGGACGCTTCGTCGTCCTGACCGGTGGCGAGCCGATGCTGCAGGTGGATGATGGGTTGGTCGCGGCGCTCCATGCTGCCGGGTTCCAGATCGCCATTGAAACCAACGGCACGCTGGCGGTCAATCAAGCGATCGACTGGGTGTGCGTCAGCCCCAAGGCGGGTAGCGTGGTGGTGCAGCAATCGGGCGATGAATTGAAATTGGTCTGGCCGCAGCCGGGCAGCAACGTCTCAGTCATCGAGCAGTGGCGCTTCGATCATTTCCTGATCCAGCCGATGGATAGCGATGCGTTCGAGGCCAATCGTGCAGCATCGATCGATTTTGTCATCGCCAATCCGCGCTGGCGGTTGTCGCTGCAGACCCACAAGCTGCTTGGCTTGCGGTAACAGCCGGTGACGATTCAGCCCGAATAGACGAACGGGCAGCGCTTCGAATCATATTGATCGCGCTTCCAGCATTTCGGATCGAAGCTGGGCATCGCAACATCCACCTGGATAGAGACACGCCCGGCAAAGCGTTGCTCGCCGCGCGGCACCAGGCTGGAACGTAGCGCACGCATGTTGTTGATCGCCACCGTGCCAAACTGCCCGCGCTTGGCCGACAGCGCCTCATAGCCAATCGCCGATGCGGTCTGGCAGAAGATATATTGCGCACCGACTGTCGAAAAACTCGAATAGATCTTGGTGCCGAAACGGTCGAGTGATGCCTGGCCTGCCTTCTTGCTGCTAGCGGTTCGCTCGAAATACCGGGTCAGCGTGTCAAATGAGGTCTTGAGCTCGGCCTGATGGTCTTCAAGCACGGCATTGTAATTCGGCACCGTCAACAACGTCGGCTCGAAATCACATTGAAGCGCCGCGACATTGAGCGCCGCGCGCAACGACCAGGCCAGGCCAGCGCGCATCTCCGCTTCGGTGGCATTCGGCAGGACGATCACCATCCCCTGCTCGTCACCACGCACCGGGCCAGTCGCCATCACCGGGTTTTGAAGAAAAAACTGCGCGGAGGCCGGGCTCGCCCCGATTGCCCCGATCATCGCCAGCAATCCGATTACGCCACGCAACAGCTTCATCACCACCTCATTACCTTGTCTGGCTCAGCCGGTAGAGCCTTTTGTGCTCCAGCCCAACCGTTTTCAACGGCTTGCATGGCGCGCTGCGGAGCCGTTCGACGAAACGAATCAGATGCACGACGAATCGAAAGGGCCGCCCGGTTGCCCGGACGGCCCTGAATAGCGAAGCGGCCCGCAAAGGCCGCCATCGCACAGTCGATTACTGCTTGTTCGTCGCCATCGCGTCGTTCGACGACATCATCGCGTCGTTCGACGACATCATGGCGTCGTTCGACGACATCATCGCATCGTTCGACGCCATTGCGCCGTCGGTTGCGGTCATGTTGTCGGTTGCCATCGCGTCCATCGACTCGTTCGACGACATTTCGCTGACCATTGCATTGTCGGTGGTCGTCTCGGTCTTCGGCGAACAAGCCGAAATCATCAGTGCCGCACCGGCGATCATCGAACCGGCAACGACTTTGGAAATGAGTGCACGCATTTGAAGCTCCCTAGATAGTGGATTTGGATGGCTTGACCGCCTTTAATACCCAAACCGTAGTGGACATTAGTCTGATATCTCTTCGCCCTCAAGCCTCGTTTTGTCGCAATCCGGCTAGTGCATCCAGAAAGGCAGCGAATCCAACGGCTAAGGCACTATCAAAGGTTGCGAAATCAGCGTTCCGACCAAGCTTTTGGACGCTGGTGACCGTAAAATCGGGCAAACCGCACGGAATGATGCCATTAAAATGCCGCAGATCGGGCATGATGTTGATCGAAAATCCGTGCATCGTCACCCACCGGCTGATCCGCACTCCGATCGCGCCGATCTTGGCCTCGCGTTCCTCATCGAATGTCCAGATGCCGACGCGGCCCGGCGCGCGGAATGCTTCGATGTCGAGTTGGGCGAGGGTGGCGATCAGCCATGCTTCAAGCGCGTGGATGAAGGACCGCACGTCGCGGCCACGCTTGCGCAGATCGAGGACAAGATAGCCGATCCGCTGGCCGGGGCCATGATAGGTGTACCGACCGCCGCGCCCAGCTGCGAACACCGGAAAGCGCGGATCGAGCAGTTCGGCAGGATCGGCACTGGTACCCGCAGTGTACAAAGGCGGATGTTCCAGCAGCCATACAAGTTCACGCGCTTTGCCGGCAGCGACCGATGCCGCGCGCGCGCTCATCATCGCCATGGCAGCGGGATAGGCGACGGGCGACTGTTCGACGCGCCATTCGATATCGTCTGGCAAGATCATATCGGCGTGGCATGCGCCAGCGCGCTGTGGGGTGCAACCATTGGCAAGCATGGCCCGGATCGTCTAACAGCGGCCCAGATTTTCCCAGACATAGGGCGTCAATCACGGTGAGCAGGGTAAGAATGGGAAATGTCTGGGATCGGGCGACCGAATTCCTGAGCGACAATCTGGGTACTGTCACGCCAATCGCGTTGATGCTGATTCTGGTGCCGACCTCGATCGAGGGCAATCTTGCCCCGCTTCTTGCCACGAGCAACCCAACCACCGTGCTGGTTATTCGTCTGATGAGCGTCGCTTTGGCGATCGTTTCGCTTGCCGGCCAGCTCGCCATCACAGCGCTGGCGATTGATGCCGATCGCACCGCGGGGGCGGCAACCGCTATCGCGCGATCACGGCTGCTCCCGGCCATCGTCGCGGTGCTGGTGATGATCCTTGGTGCGTTGTTGCTCATCGTACCAATGGCGGCATTGCTGGTCGCAATGGGCGTCGATCCGCAGGCGATGATGACGCTGGGTGCCGGGGACAGGCTGTCGTCGCTGGCGATGCCGGTTGGCGCGAGCTGGGCATTGGCGTGCTATGGCATTCTCGCTGCGCTGGCGATGCTCTGGCTCTCGGCTCGGCTCATCTTGGTCTATCCAGTGATTGTCGCCGAACATCTGACGGTGGGTGCGCTGATGCGCTCGTTTCGCCTCACGCGCGGGCTGGCGCTGCCGATCATCGGCGTGCTGCTGCTGTATATCGTGGTCAGCGCTGTGGCGGGGCTGGCCGCAAAGACCGTATTCGGCTCCATCTTCGCGATCATCATTGGCGGAGACGGGCCCAATGTCGGCACCGTGCTCACCTCGGTAATTATCGCTGCTATCGCGACCGCATTTACGGTGCTCGGCGCGGCATTCGTCGCCAAGCTCTACCTCGCGATACACGGGGCTGTGGAGCCCGCCGCCGGCGCTGCATGAAGATCTCGATTGGAACCGCAGCGGCCGATGCCTGGGCGCTCTGGCGGCGTGACCGCGATCTACTGGTGGCTGTCGCCGGGCCGTTCCTGTTCCTGCCCACGCTTGCGCTGTTGCTGATGGTCCCGCTCGCGCCACAACCGCTAGCGGCGGGCGCCAACGAAGCCGAGATGGCGGCGTTTCTCCGGCTGTATATTGGCTGGGCAAGCGACAATATCATGTGGTTCGCCTTTGCCGGGGCGATCACGCTTTATGGCGCGCTGACGCTGAGTTTTTTCTATCTCGATCGCCACAGCGCCGATTTGCGCGAAGCGTTGCTGCGCGCACTGCCATTGTTCCCGCGTTATGCGCTGGCATCGCTGATCGTCGCCATCCCCGCCACCGCCGGGGCATTGTTGTTTGTTTTGCCCGGCTTGTATGTGCTGGGGCGGACGATGCTGATTGGGCCGGTGATGGTCGTAGAAAGGCCGCTGTCGGCGATCGGCGCGGTCCAGCGCAGCGTCGCGCTCACCCGTGGCAATGGCCTGATGCTGGCCGCCGTCGCCGGCGTAAGCCTGCTCGCCGCACAATTGCTGCCGGCACCATTTCTCGCGATCGACGAGGCGATGCAGATCGGCCGCGCCGCCAATCCCGTCGCGATCATGCTGGTCGATTCGGTCGCCGCCGCGCTGGCTTCTGCCGTGGCCCTTGCGCTCGTGCTGCTGCGAATCGCGATTTACCGCCGGGTCGCCGACAGTAACGGGATTTGAGGCGCTGTATCGATGGGCAGGATGCCGACAACGCGCGGATCGTCAAAGGTCTCGATTGACTGGGCGACCGCGATGAAGCCCGAGGCGCGATAGAAGCCCAGTGCAGAGGGGTGATCGAGCGTGCAGGTGTTCAGCCAGGCGCGATGAATCCCCTTGCGCCATGCCCGCACCATCGTCTCGGCCATCAGCCAGCGCCCGATCGCCTGGCCAGTCAGTTCCGGCACGAGCCCGAAATAGGCAATCTGCGCATCGCCCGGGGCTCGGAAATCGAGCTCGAGCATGCCAATCTCGATGCCCGCGCGGTCGATCGCTGCATAAACCTCGATGCGCGGATCCTTGATGACGCGGGCGAGCGATGCATCGTCGATCACCAGCCGCGAATACCAGAGCCACGGCGCGCCAACGCGTCGAAACAGCGCTCGGTAGCGATCGGGCGCTGGATCGGGCCAGCGCACCAGTCTGAACGGCGTCGCAGGCAGCGGCGACGGGCGCGGGCGCTCGGTCATCTCCAATCGGGTGACGATGGTTGCAAGCTCGCCGGGCTTTACCCGCGTCACCGGCATTGGCGTCAGCGCCTCAGGCCCAGGTGGCGAGCGGCGGCAGGCTCATCAGGATCGCATCGATATTGCCGCCGGTCTTCAATCCGAACAGCGTGCCGCGATCATAAACAAGATTGAATTCGGCATAGCGCCCCCGCCATTCGAGCATCTGCGCGGTATCGGCTTTGCTGAATTCCATGCCCATCCGACGCCGGACAATGCGCGGATAACTCTCCAGAAAAGCACGCCCGATATCCTTGATGAAGGCCAGATTGGCATCGAAATCACCCTCCAGATGATCGCAGAAGATGCCGCCCACACCGCGATGGACCTGGCGGTGGGGGATGTAAAAATACTCATCCGCCCATTTCTTGTAGCGATCATAGTAATCGGCGCCATGCGCATCACACGCTGTCTTCAGCGTTGCGTGAAATTCGGCGGTATCCTCGTCATACTCGATCGGTGGATTGAGATCTGCACCACCCCCGAACCAGCGTTTGGTGGTGACAAGGAAGCGCGTGTTCATGTGCACAGCCGGCACGTGCGGATTAGCCATATGCGCGACCAGGCTGATGCCGGTTGCAAAAAAGCTTGGGTCCTCAGCGGCGCCGTGGATCGATTTGGCGAATTCGCCTTCGAAGCTGCCGCCGACGGTCGAAACATTGACGCCGACCTTTTCGAACACCTTGCCCTTCATGACCCCGCGAACACCGCCGCCGCCATGGTTGCCGGACGGATCAACGCGATCCCAGCTGGTATAATCGAATTCGGCGTCCGATCTCGCTTCGCGCTCGATCGCTGTGAATTCGGCGCAGATGCTGTCACGCAGCGATTCAAACCAGGCGCGCGCTTCCGCCTGTTGGTCGTCTAGGTCAATCATTCAGGCCAGCCCCCGGTCTGTCGCAATGCCTCGCCGAGCGCCATCGCCGCAGCGACGGCGACATTCAACGAACGTCGCCCGCGCACAAGGGGAATATTTACGGTGAGATCGGCGCGGTCATGCACATGCGCTGGAACACCGCTCGATTCAGCGCCCAGCAGCAGAACATCGCCGGCCTCGAAACGCGCAGCGTCGAGCCTCGTCGTGCCGCTCGTCGTCATCAAGATGATCCGTCCAGTCACGTCCGCCTCGAAAGCCTTCCAATCGGCATGCCGGGTTACCTGAGCATGGGCGGCATAATCCAGCCCCGCGCGCGCCAGGCTGCGATCGCCATAAGCGAACCCCATCGGCTCGATCAGGTCGACTGCAAGATCTAGGCATGCCGCCAGTCGAAGGATAGTGCCGACATTGCCGGCGATATCGGGTTGATGGAGGGCGATGCGCAGTCTGGCTGTCATTTCCGGGCCAATAGGGCTTTATGCGGTATGGCGCCAAGCCACGCAAAATGGTCTTGGCAAAATGCTGTTGGCAAACGGCGCCGCGTTTGGTTATCAGGCCGCTAGTCGCCGTGTGAACCGGGCGGCTCGACGTGCCTGTTTGGTCCCGCTTATCGATCTGCGTGGATCACACTCGCCGCCGTTTCTACGTGCAAGGTCGATGTGCCGGTCAAATGTACGCCGGTGAGATGTACAAGGGCAAGTGAATGGCAACCGTTCAAGAGACGATCCCCCATAGCGACGGTCCGGGGCAGGATGGCGAGGGCGCGTATCGCCGCCGGGATTTCCTGAGCATCGCCGCAGTGTCCTTTGGCGGCGTCGGCGTGGTCGCGGTCCTGTTTCCCCTGATCAACCAGATGAACCCGTCTGCCGACGTGCTCGCCGATTCATCGACAGATATCGATTTGTCCGCCATCTTGCCGGGCCAGGCGATCAAGGCGACTTTCCGCAAGCAGCCGCTGTTCGTTCGAAATCTCACCCCTGCGGAAATCGCCGAGGCCGAAAAAGTGCCCGTGTCGAGCCTGCGCGATCCAGAAACGCTGGCACAGCGCACGCGCGAAGGTCACAAGAACTGGCTTATCACGATGGGTGTTTGCACCCATCTGGGCTGCGTGCCGCTTGGCGCGGGCGAGGGCGAAGTGCGGGGCGAATATGGCGGCTATTTTTGCCCATGCCATGGCTCGGTCTATGATACCGCAGCGCGCATTCGCAAAGGCCCGGCACCGAAGAATCTGATGGTGCCCGATTACAAGTTCAATTCAGATACCATCATCACGGTCGGTTGAGGTTACGCATCATGAGCTTTCCCTGGGCACAGCATTACGAGCCAAAGGCGCCGCTGATGAAGTGGGTGGACAGTCGCCTGCCGCTTCCCCGCTTCGTCTATAATGCCGTCGGCGCGGGCTATCCGGTGCCGCGCAACCTCAATTACTTCTGGAATTTCGGCGTGCTTGCCGGGGTCGCGCTGGTCCTGCAGATCATCACCGGGATCACGCTGGCGATGCACTTTGCCGCCAACAGCGCGATTGCCTTCGATTCGGTCGAACACATCATGCGCGATGTGAATTCGGGCTGGATGCTACGCTATGCGCACGCAACGGGTGCCTCGATGTTCTTCGTCGTCGTCTACACCCATATCGCCCGGGGCCTCTATTACGGATCGTACAAGGCGCCGCGCGAGATGATCTGGCTGCTCGGCGTCGTCATCTTCGTGCTGATGATGGCAACCGCGTTCATGGGCTATGTGCTTCCCTGGGGCCAGATGAGCTTCTGGGGCGCGCAGGTGATCACCGGCTTCTTCTCGGCAATCCCAGTGGTTGGCGACAGCATCCGCATCTGGCTACTCGGCGGTTTCGCGCCAGACGATTCGACGCTCAACCGATTCTTTTCGCTGCACTATCTGTTGCCGTTCGTGATCCTGGGCGTCATCATCCTGCACGTCTGGGCGCTGCACATTCCCGGTTCCAACAACCCGACCGGCGTTGAAGTGAAGGGTGAGCAGGATACCGTCCCGTTCCATCCCTATTACACGGCGAAGGACGGCTTCGGGCTCGGCGTGTTCCTGTCGGTATTCGCGTTCATCATGTTCTTCTACCCGAACGCGCTTGGCCATCCGGATAACTATATTCCGGCCAATCCGCTTTCGACGCCAGCGCATATCGTACCCGAATGGTATTTCCTGCCATTCTACGCGATCCTGAAGTCCTTCACCGTCGATTTCATCTTGCCCGCAAAGCTGTGGGGGGTGCTGGCAATGTTTGGATCGATCCTGCTGCTGTTTTTCCTGCCGTGGCTCGATTCGTCGCCGGTTCGCTCGGCCAATTACCGGCCGACCTACCGCATCTTCCTCTTCATCCTGATCCTCGATGTCTTTGCGCTTGGTTATGTCGGCGGCGCTGAGCCAACCTCGCGCAACGTCATCATCGGGCAAATCTCGGCGGCTTATTACTTCGCCCACTTCCTCATCATCCTGCCGATCATCTCGGCGATGGAGCGTCCGCGCCCGCTGCCCGGTTCGATCACTGAATCGGTGTTGCGCAAGCATGGCGCCGCGTCTTCCGTCGCCACTGGCTTCAGCGGCACCGCTGTTCCGGCCGAATAAGGGATCACAACGACAATGGTTCGGTACATTTCCGCTGCGGTCGGGGCCGCTTTCGTGTTCGTGCTCGCGCTCGGCCTGTTCGGTAGCGTCAAGGGCGTGATCACAGATCCCGCGCCCGAAACGGCGACCGAGATGTTTCATCTCCAGCCCAAGAATATCGCCTTCAACAGCGATGGCATGATGGGCAAATTCGATCGTCGCCAGGTCCAGCGCGGCTTTCAGGTCTATAAGGAAGTCTGCTCGGCCTGCCATTCGCTTGGCCGGGTCGCCTTCCGCGATCTTCGCAAGCTTGGGTACACCGAGGCGGAAGTGAAGAAGATCGCCGCCGATTGGACGAGCAAGCAATCGGTTCAGGACCCGAAATCGGGCGACCGGACCGAGCGTGCGAACTTGCCTTCGGATCATTTCCCGCATGTCTATTATCCCGGCCAGGGCAATCCGCCTGATCTCTCGCTGATCACCAAGGCACGCGAAGGCGGGGCAGGCTATATTGCCTCGCTGCTGACGGGTTATCAGGAGCAGCCAGCGGCGCTGCTGAAGAAGTTCCCGGATGCGAAGACGCCTGACGGGCTTTATTACAACCCATATTTTGCGAATTTGAACCTCGCCATGCCGCCGCCGCTCGCGTCGGAGGGGCAAGTGACTTATGTCGATGGCACCAAGCCGACCGTCGACCAGATGGCCAAGGATGTCGCCTCGTTCCTCGTCTGGACAGCAGAGCCAGAGCTTGAGCAGCGCCATTCGACGGGCTTTGCCGCGCTTGGCTTCCTGTTGATCGCGACGATCCTTGCTTATGGATCCTATCAGACGATCTGGCGGAACGTGAAGCATTGAGCGAAGCGCATGATCTGATGGATCCGGCTGCCGCCAACGATGATCTGAAGGCGCTGATCCGCACGATTACCGACTTTCCAAAGCCGGGGATCATGTTTCGTGACATCACCACGCTGTTGCTCGACGCCAAGGGGCTGGCGACGACGGTGGATCGCATGGTTGCCGCCGTCGACGGGCCTGTCGATCTGGTGGCGGGGATCGAGGCGCGCGGCTTCCTGTTCGCTGCCGCAATGGCGGTACCGCTCGGCGCCGGCGTGCTGTTGATCCGCAAGGACGGCAAGCTGCCGGGCGCAACGATCGCCGAGGATTACGCGCTTGAATATGGCACCGATCGGATTGCGATGCATGCCGATGCTTGTGCGCCGGGCGCGCGGGTACTCCTCATCGACGATCTGATCGCGACCGGCGGTACCGCGCGCGCTGCGATCCGTCTGCTCAAAAAAGCTGGCGCAGTCGTCAAGCAGGCGCAGTTCCTCGTCGATCTGCCCGATCTCGGCGGCGCCGACGCGCTCCGGTCCGATGGGATTGCCGTGCATTCGCTGATGGCGTTTGGCGGCCACTGAGCAAGCGTTGGCTCAGTCTTTCGGTCGGGTCCGGATCAGGCCGATTGCAATTGTGGTCATTACCGTAACGCCGTCCTGATTGCGGACGGTGATCCTGCTGCGATAGCTGCCCATCTCGGGCCGACTCTGTGAGGCGCGCTTGTCGATCACCTCGATCTCGCAGGAAAGCGTGTCACCGGGGTAGACGGGCTTCAGCCAGCGCAGTTCATCCTGCCCCGGCGAGCCGAGCCCCGCCTGACGCGTCGTTTTCAGATTTTCGACGAGCATCGACATCATCATCGCGCAGGTATGCCAGCCGCTGGCGGAAAGGCGCCCGAAATGCGTCTGCGCCGCCCCTTCATCCGAAAGGTGAAAGGCCTGCGGATCATATTTTGAGGCAAAGTCGATCACCTCTTCGCGGGTGACATGATATTTGCCGAACTGGGTTTTGCTGCCGGGCTCGATGTCTTCGAAATAGATCATTGCGGCATGGTCGTTGGTCGGCGCGTGCTTGACAAGGGTCTAGCGCAGCAGCGCCCCACGAAAAGGCGCGTCGTCGCCATCCAGTCCTTTGCCTGCAGGCAGCCCAATCAGATCCCGCAGCAGCGGCGCGATATCGACATTGTCGAAGCCTGGCAGCTTGGCACCCTGCTTAATCGCGGGGCCGCTGGCGATGAACAACGCGGCCATCTCTGGAGCGTTGCTGTCAAAGCCGTGCGCACCTCCGCCCGGGGGATGATCCGCCGGCGGATCACGGGTCAGCGCCAGCCAGCCCGTCTCTGGCAGGCAGATCATCGGTGGGACGCGCGGATTGGCACCATAATGCAGGCGAGCGGGGATGTCTGCCTTTGCCCAGCAGGTGACGTGATCATGCGGCTTGATC
>JBBQAG010000134.1:0-5048 GCA_038315875.1 Sphingomonadales bacterium
CATGATCTTGAACGCCAACGCCGAGAACGGCGCCGCATCCTCGGCCGCACGCACCTCGGTGTCCTCGGTGCCCGGCTTGATGCCGGTCACCGACGGGATGTCGAGCGGCGACGGCAGATAATCGACCACGGCGTCGAGCAGCGGCTGCACGCCCTTGTTCTTGAATGCCGAGCCACACAGAATCGGCACGAACGACGAATTCAGCGTGCCCTTGCGGATCAGCTTCTTCAGCGTCGCAACATCGGGCTCTGTGCCTTCGAGATAGGCCTCCATGATGTCGTCGTCCTGCTCGACGGCCATCTCGATCAGCTCGCTCCGCGCCTTGGCAGCGGCATCGGCGAGGTCAGCGGGAATGTCCTGATATTCGAACTTGGCGCCGAGCGATTCCTCAAGCCAGATGATCGCACGGTTCTCGACGACGTCGACCAGACCCTTGAAGCCACCCTCGATGCCGATTGGCAGATACAGCACAGCGGGTCGCGCGCCGAGGCGATCCTTGATCATAGCCACGCACATTTCGAAATTCGCACCGGTACGATCGAGCTTGTTGATGAAGCACATCCGCGGCACGCTGTATTTGTCGGCCTGGCGCCACACCGTTTCGGACTGCGGCTCTACGCCGGCAACGCCATCAAAACAGGTGATCGCACCGTCAAGCACGCGCAGCGAACGCTCGACTTCGATCGTGAAGTCGACGTGGCCGGGGGTGTCGATGATGTTGATGCGGTGATCATTCCAAAAGCACGTAGTTGCAGCCGACGTGATCGTGATCCCGCGCTCCTGCTCCTGCTCCATCCAGTCCATCGTCGCGGTGCCTTCATGCACTTCGCCGATCTTGTAGGATTTGCCGGTGTAATACAGGATCCGCTCGGTGGTCGTCGTCTTGCCGGCGTCGATATGCGCCATAATGCCGATATTGCGGTACATTGAGAGCGGATGGCTGCGGGCCATGATCGGTTCCTTGGGGATGTGGAGAAGCCGGGGCGTAGACCCCGGCCCGTCCGATATAGGTAGGCGAGCTTACCAGCGAAAGGCCCCGCAAAGGGCCTGTCGCGCTTGGTTACCAGCGGTAATGCGAGAAGGCGCGGTTGGCCTCTGCCATCCGGTGGGTGTCTTCACGCTTCTTCACCGCATTGCCACGGTTGTTGGCGGCATCCATCAGCTCGCCTGAAAGGCGGCCGGCCATCGTGTGCTCGCTGCGGGCGCGCGCCGCCGTGATCAGCCAGCGAATCGCCAGTGCCTGTGAGCGCTCGAAGCGAACCTCGACCGGCACCTGATAGGTCGCACCACCGACGCGACGGCTGCGCACTTCGATGCCCGGCTTCACGTTCACCAGCGCGTCGTGGAAAATCCCGATCGGGTCCTTCTTCGCGCGCTGCTCGACGGTCTCGAGGGCACCATAGACAATGCCTTCGGCGACGGACTTCTTGCCGTCCAGCATCACCGAATTCATGAACTTCGACAGCACGATATCCCCGAATTTAGGATCGGGCAGGATTTCCCGCTTTTCGGGACGACGACGACGAGACATAATTTTTTCCTTTGAACTTCAGCTTGGTCCGGAACCCGTCCGGAGCTTACTTTTTCCACATTTCGTCATGCTGAACTTGTTTCAGCATCCACTTCGCCTCACGCAGCTTCGCCTGTGGTGAGAGATCGATCCTGAAACGAGTCCAGGATGACGCTCGCTTACGCAAACGTCACTTCGGACGCTTGGCGCCGTATTTGGAACGGGACTGGCGACGATCCTTGACGCCCTGTGTGTCGAGCACGCCGCGCAGCACGTGATAGCGCACGCCGGGAAGATCGCGGACGCGACCGCCGCGGATCAGCACGACCGAATGCTCCTGCAAATTATGCCCTTCGCCCGGAATATAGCTGATCACTTCGCGCTGGTTGGTCAGGCGAACCTTGGCCACCTTGCGAAGCGCCGAGTTCGGCTTTTTCGGGGTCGTCGTATAAACGCGCGTGCAAACGCCGCGCTTCTGCGGGTTCTGTTCCATCGCAGGGACCTTCGATTTGGCCTTCTGCGGATCGCGGCCCTTGCGGACCAGCTGGTTAATCGTTGGCATGAAGCCCTTCACCTTTTGTTACCGGACACAAGCCGGCGGTTACTTTGCCGAAAAGCGAAAATGAAAAAGAAACCCGGCGGCCTTACGACCCCCCAGGTCCCACGCTTCAGCAATGTTCAGCTCTGCTCACGAGCGGACATTGTGAGGGGCAAACCCACCATCAACCCTTTCCGCGAGCAGGCGGCGCTATAGCCATGCCCAGCGGATGGGTCAATGCTGTGTCGCGCAATTGCCGGCACACGGCATGGCGCGCCCGAATTCACGCCTTGCTAACCAACTTCGCCTAATCCTGCGATGATGTTTCATGCCGTGATCTCCGCACCGCGCCGGCGGCTCGGCACCCCGCTATTCGCGGCGATTCTGATTTTTGGCCTGTATTGGCACTGGGCGTTCCTGCCGATCTTCACGATCGACGTCGCCAATGATTATGTCCCCTGGTTCAATCATATCGCACAGACTGGCCCGATTGCGGCGTTCGCGCACCCCTTCGGCGCCTACTCTCCGCCCTATCTCTATCTGCTCGCGGCGTTCACGGCGTTGAAAGGACTGCTGCCCGATCCGTATCTGATCAAGCTCCTCGCGCTCGCCGGCAACGCCGCACTGGCCGCCTCGTTCTGGCACCTGCTGGGACGGCTCGACGTTCTCGACCGAAGGCGACTAGCAGTGTGCATCCTTGCGCTGCCAAGCGTGCTGATGAACGCGGCGCTGCTTGGCCAATGCGATGCGATGTACGTCGCCCCTTGCATCATGGGCGTTGCTGCGGCGATCGACCGCAAACAGGCCCAGATGCTCGCCTGGTGCGGGCTCGCGCTGGCAATAAAGCCGCAGGCGGTGCTGATCGCGCCGTTCGTGCTGGCGATGCTGATCGCGCGCCCCGCGCCCTTTCGGGTGTGGCTGATCGCCCCGGCAGTGCTTCTTGCGACGCTGATCCCGGCGTGGCTTGCCGGCTGGCCTGCTGCCGATCTGCTGCTGATCTACTTTCGTCAGGTCGAAACCTTCAAGGCGGTCGCGCTCAATGCGCCCAATATCTGGATGATCCTGGATAGCGTCGGCATCGATAGCGCGCCGTTCGCCGGCCTCGCCCTGGCAGCGGCCGTCGGCGCTTGCGGCGCTTATGCCGCGCGCTTCGGCGCGACCGCGCGGATGCTTACCCAGCCAATGCTGTTGCGCGTGGCGCTGCTTTCGCCGCTGATCGTCGCCGGACTGTTGCCGCGGATGCACGAACGCTATTTCCTGCTTGCCGATATCCTGTCGATCGCGGTTGCGCTGACCAGTCGGGAACGCAGCGCCTGGCGGGTGCCCGTGCTGATCCAGGCCGGATCGACGCTTGCGTTGCTTGCCTATATGACGGGGGTATCGGCGCTGGCGGCAATCGGGGGGGTGATGATGCTTACCGCGACCGTGCTCGTCGCGACGCCGCTGCTGTCGCGTGCCGCCAACGACAATCCCTTTCTGGCACGTGCCGCCTGAATCGAGCCTCCTCCCGAAAAACCGTCACTTATGATATGTATCGTCCGAGTCGCGGTCATCTGCGGCGGTGATTGTGGCGATCGAGCGGGGAGATTGAGATATGTTCAACAACAACACGACAAGCCGGGGGCGCGATGCCGGGATGAGCCCGCTGCCGCCGTCGCCGCAGGCCGCTGCTGGCAAACGCGGCATGTTTTCGGTGCTTGGCCCCGATGTCGTCGTAACCGGCAATGTCATGGCAACCGCCGATCTGCACATCGACGGCCGGGTTGAGGGCGACGTCAACTGCGGTTCGCTGGTTCAAGGCACCGAGAGCCAGATCATAGGCAATCTGCACGCCGAAACCGCTCGGATCGCCGGCACCATCGAAGGCACGGTATCGGTCCGCCAGTTGACCGTTGAACGGGCAGCGCGGATCACCGGCGATGTCGAATATGAAAACATCGCGATCGAAAACGGCGCGAGCATCGATGGCCGGCTGAAACACATCGCCCCGGATTCGGGGAAGAGCTTTTCCGGACCAGCCACGCCAGCGCCGACGACGACGCCTTGGAGCGTCGGCATGACGGCAACGGGATCGGCGATCGAGACCGTCCACCTGGTTTCGCCGAGCGAAGCCGCCGCCTGAGACGAAACCAACCCGGGGCAGCGCAAAGAGCGACGCCCCGGGTTCGGATGCCAATCAGCGCACCCGCTGTCCGCCCTTGATCACCGCGCTTGGATGCTCGAGCAGCCGAACATCGGCGATTGGATCCCCTGTAACCGCGACAATATCGCCGTAACGACCCGGCTCGATGGCGCCTACATCGCCCGTACGCGACAGCGCCTCGGCGGCATTGCGCGTTGCCGAGCGAAGCGCCTCCATAGCCGGCATCCCCCATTCGACCATCTTGGCGAATTGCAGCGCATTCTGGCCGGCTGGGAAAACACCTCCATTGTCGGTGCCGAAGATCATCTTGACGCCGGCATTATAGGCGGCGCGGAAGGTTTGGCGCTGCTTCAGGCCGATCACGCGCTCCTTGGCGAGGCTTTCGGGATAGACACCGTTCTTCGCGCCCTCGGTGAGGATATAGTCGTCGTCATAGATATCCATCGAGAACCACGCGCCGCGCTCCTTCGCCAGCGCAAAGCTCTCGGCATCGGCTAGGCTTGCATGTTCGATCGTGTCGACGCCGGCGCGCAGCGCGTCGTTGATCCCCGCCGTGCCGTGCGCATGGGCGGCGACCTTCATCCCGAGCATATGTGCCTCAGCCACGACTGCCTTCATCTCGTCGAGCGTCATCTGTTGCGCGCCCGCCACGTCCGAGCGCGAGAGTACGCCGCCGGTCGCGCAGATCTTGATCACCTCGGCGCCATATTTGCGGACCTTGCGCACCAGTTTGCGATAATCGTCGGGGCTGTCGCCGACCATCGGCTGCGGCAGCGTGGCAAAGCTCGGCGGCAGGCCTTCGCTGCTGTCGCAGTGGCCACCGGTCGCGCCGAGCGCATAGGTCGCCGGCACGATCC
>JBBQAG010000027.1:0-27648 GCA_038315875.1 Sphingomonadales bacterium
GTCAGCGATATCGGCGGCTGGCTGCACGAGATGGCGGAGGGGCAATGAGCGACGAGCTTCAGGCAACGATCGAGGAAGCGTGGGATGCGCGCGATACGATCAGCGGCGATACCCAAGGCGCGGTGCGAACCGCCGTCGATCGCGCCATCGGCCTGCTCGATTCGGGTGAGCTGCGGGTTGCAGAACCGGATCGCGAAAGCTGGCGGGTCAACCAATGGCTGAAAAAGGCGGTGCTGCTGTCGTTCCGGCTCAACGACATGGTCGAGATCACAGGCGGCCCTGGCGGCAGCAGCTGGTGGGACAAGGTGCCATCGAAATTCGACGGCTGGGGCGGGGGTGAATTCCGGCAAGCAGGGTTCCGTGCGGTGCCCGGCGCGATCGTGCGGCGCGGCGCCTATGTCGCTCGGGGTGCGGTGTTGATGCCAAGCTTTGTCAACATCGGCGCGCATGTCGGCGAGGGAAGCATGATCGATACCTGGGCGACGGTCGGCAGTTGCGCGCAGATCGGCAAGGGCGTGCATATCTCGGGCGGCGCCGGGATTGGCGGCGTGCTCGAACCGCTGCAGGCCGATCCAGTGATCATCGGCGACGGCGCCTTCATTGGCGCGCGCTCCGAAGTCGCAGAGGGCGTGCGCGTGGGTGAGGGCGCGGTGCTGTCGATGGGGGTCTATCTTGGCGCGTCGACCAAGATCATCGACCGGGCGACCGGCGAGGTCCATCGCGGCGTCGTCCCGCCCTATGCGGTGGTGGTGCCCGGCAGCATCGGCGGCGGAGACGGCACGCCAGCGCTTTACTGCGCGGTGATCGTCAAGCAGGTCGATGCGCAGACCCGCTCGAAAACCAGCATCAACGAACTGCTCCGGGATTGAACCGCGCCGGCAGCCTTGTCGCGCTGGTGATCGCGGCGCTGGCGCTGACAGGCGCTGCAAAGGAGGCGTCTGCGCCAGTTGAGCGCGCGCAGGAGGTGCAGCGTTTTCCGCACGACACCCGCGCCTTTACCGAAGGATTGTTCATCCGCGACGGCGCTCTGTACGAATCGACGGGGGAAGTCGGCGCGTCGTCGATCCGCAAGGTCGATCTGAAAACCGGCCGCGTGCTGCAGCGGGTGACCGTGCCGGCGCCTTATTTCGGCGAAGGGATCGTCAGCTGGGGCAATCAGATCATCAGCCTCACCTGGCAGCATCACAAGGGTTTCCGTTGGAGCCTCGATGGGTTCAAGCCGCTCGGCAGCTTCGCTTATCCGGGCGAGGGGTGGGCGCTGACCAGTGACGGGCACCGGATCATCATGTCCGATGGCACGCCGTCGCTGCGCTTTCTCGATCCAGTCACGCTGAAGGAAACCGGTCGCGTGCCGGTTTCGGCTGACGGGGTGCCGGTGCAACGGATCAACGAGCTCGAATTCGTCGAGGGGGAGGTCTATGCCAATATCTGGATGACGAACTGGATCGCGCGGATCGATCCAGCGAGTGGGCAGGTGCTTGGCTGGATCGATGTATCGGCGCTGGCCGCAGCGGCGCATTCGGATGGCATCAATTCGGTCGCCAATGGTATTGCCTGGGATGCAAAGCAGCGCCGCCTGTTCGTCACGGGCAAGAACTGGCCGTATCTGTTCGAAATCAAGCGCCCGTCGGCGGTGGCGCGCCGATAGCGAGTCTTCGGTTTTCTCTGGGACACCGCGCGACTTGGGATGGGCGGGCAGGCAAGCGCCTGAAGCGTGCCGCCCCGCCAGAGATGCCCCTGATCAGTCCTAAGGCGCGGCGGTTATGTGCCGCTTTGCCTCGACATTGCGCGCCCCGTTGCCTATCCGCCCTTCCGGAACAAACAATCAAAACAATACAGGATGCCCCGATGCCCAAGGCCAGCAAGACCCTCGACCGCGTGCTCGTGCTCGAAATGGTGCGGGTGACCGAAGCCGCTGCCGTCGCCGCCGCCAAGCTGATCGGGCGCGGCGACGAAAAGGCTGCCGATGCTGCCGCTGTCGAGGCAATGCGCGAGGCGCTGAACGAGCTTTACATGGATGGCACTGTCGTGATCGGCGAGGGCGAGCGCGATGAGGCACCAATGCTGTTCATCGGCGAAAAGGTCGGCTCCGCGATCGGCAAGGGGCCCAAGATTGATATCGCGCTCGATCCGCTGGAAGGCACGACGATCACTGCCAAGGCCGGCCCCAATGCGCTTGCCGTGCTGGCGATTGCCGAGGAGGGCTGCCTGCTCAACGCGCCCGACGTCTATATGGAAAAGATCGCGGTCGGCCCTGGCTATCCAGCCGATCTCATCGATCTCGACAAGACGCCGACGCAGAATGTGAAGGCGCTCGCCAAGGCCAAGGGCGTGAAGGCAAAGGACATCATCGCCTGCGTGCTCGACCGGCCGCGGCATGAAAAGCTGATCGCCGAACTGCGCAAATTGGGGTGCGGGATCATGCTGATTCCCGATGGCGACGTCGCCGGCGTGATCGCCACCGCCGACCCCGAGACCAATATCGATATCTATATGGGCCAGGGCGGCGCGCCCGAGGGCGTGCTGGCCGCTGCCGCGCTGCGCTGCGTGGGCGGGCAGTTCAAGGGACGGCTCGTCTTCCGCAACGACGACGAGCGCGCGCGCGCGCGCAAATGGGGCATCGAAGACCTCGACAAGCAATATGACCTGAAAGAACTGGCGCGGGGCGATTGCATCTTTGCCGCCACCGGCGTGACCGACGGCTCGTTGCTTGATGGCGTCAAGCGCTCGAAGGGCAAGATGACCACCCACAGCGTCGTGATGCGCGCAAGCTCGGGCACGGTGCGCTGGGTAAAGGGCGAACACCGCATCGATTGATGCCCCCCGTATCATAGGCTGCAAAAAGTCGTCATGCCGGACTTGTTCCGGCATCCACCGTGCCGCACACTCTGACCTATGCACAATGCGTGCGGCGTGGACCCCGGCGCAAGGCCGGGGTGAGGGCGGTTGGTGGGGGACGACAGGATGCGCGGATTCTGGATAGCTCTGGTGGTGAGTGCGGCTTGCGCTCCCCTCTCGCTTGCCGCCCGCGGGCCGCAGGTCACCACCATCGCCGCCCCGCAATCGCCCTTCACCTTTGAAAAGATGCTGGTGCCGATGCGCGATGGGGCAAGGCTGGAAACGGTCATCCTGCGCCCTGCCGGGGCCAAGGCGCCGCTCCCCATCCTGTTCCAGCGCACGCCTTATGGCGTGCCGCAGGCCGCACCGACGGCGATGCCGGGCAGCTGGAAGGAGCTGGCCGCCGACGGTTACATCTTCGTCTTTCAGTCAATGCGCGGGCGGTTCGGCTCCGATGGGAAATTCACGCTGTCCACCGCCGTCCACCCGGGCAACCCGAAGATCGTGGACGAGGCGACCGATGCCTATGATTCAATCGACTGGCTGGTGAAACACGTAAAGCCCAATAATGGCCGGGTCGGCATGTGGGGTGTGTCCTATCCGGGCTTGGCGGCAGCCGTGGCGCTGGTGCACCCGCACCCGGCATTGAAGGCGGTTTCCCCGCAGGCGGCGTGGATTGATTATTGGCAGAATGACGATCTCCACCGCAACGGCGCGCTGCGGCTGAGCTATGTCGCGGACTGGGTTTCATCGCTGCAACTTGCCAAGGGTGCCGGGCCCGATTTCGACTATGGCGGCGTCGATAGCTATGATTATTTCCTGAAGCTGGGCAGCGCCGCCAATCTCGACAAGGTGTGGCAGGGGCGGGTGCCGATGGCGACGTCGCTGTTCGACCACCCCAATCACGACAGCTTTTATACCGACCAGAACTGGCAGAAATCGCTGGGCAAGACGACTGTGCCAACGCTCAACGTGGCGGGGTTCTGGGATCAGGAGGACCCATGGGGGTCTTGGCAAATCTATGCGAAGCAGGAGGAGAATGATCCCGATCATCTGAACGTGATGGTTGCGGGCCCCTGGGCGCATGGCAGCTGGCAGGGCAAGATGGACATGCTGGGCAACATCCCGCTCGGCAGGGACACCGGCGTCGAGTTTCGCGCCCAGGTGCAGACCCCGTTCTTTGCCTATTGGCTGCACCGCAAGGGCGAAAAGCCGAATTACGAGGCGCGCATCCTGCAATCCGGCAGCAATGTCTGGAAAAACTATGCGATCTGGCCGCAAAAGGGCGCAACGCAGACCAGCCTGTATCTGCGGGCCGATGGCAGCCTCAGCTTCGACAAGCCCGCCGAGGGGGAAGCGTGCCGCAGCTATATTTCTGACCCGGCTAACCCGGTGCCGTTCCGTGAACGTCCGATCTCCGCCACCTATCCAAGGCCCGAATGGCGATGGTGGGAGGCGGCCGACCAGCGTTTCGTCGATCACCGTCCCGACGTGCTCAGCTATGTCTCTGCGCCGCTCGACGCCGATCTTACCGTGACGGGCCGGATCGCCGCTGAACTGATGGCCTCGACCAGCGGCACCGATAGCGATTTCGTGGTGAAGCTGATCGACGTTCTGCCCGATGATTTCGAAAAATTCGAAGCGTCAAAGCCGCTCGGCGCCTATCCGCGCCAGCTCAACGGCTATCAATGGCCGATCGCGATGGACGTGCGGCGGGGCCGGTTCCTGATGAGCGATACCGACCCGAAACCGCTCGTGCCGGGGAAGGTGACGAAATGGGATGTCCCGCTCCGCGACCATGACCATGTCTTCAAAAAAGGCCACCGCATCATGGTGCAAATCCAGTCGAGCTGGTTCCCAGTAATCGACCGCAACCCGCAGACCTTCGTCGCCAACATCGCGCGGGCGAAGCCTGAGGATTATGTGAAGGCCGAGCAAAAGGTGTGCGCGGGATCGGCAGTGGTGTTGCCGGTGGTGAGGTAAGCGAGAGGGCATCCCTTCCCTAACTCCCCTCGTCACCCCGGGCTTGACCCGGGGTCCCGGTTCTTCTTCAGGCAAGTGTATCGAATAGATCCAGCCACTCCGGATTGCCGTGTTCGATCAGCTCGAATTTCCATTCACGTCGCCACCGCTTCAGGCGTTTTTCATGCGCAATGCAGCTAACAATTTCGTCGCCGCGCTCGGCCCAGACGAGCCGGGTCAGCCCATATCGTGCGCAGAAATCGGAGCCGCCGCCAGATCGGTGCTGGTCAATGCGCGCGGCGAGATGCGACGTTACGCCGACATACATGGCGCCGCGATAGCGATCGGCCATGGTAAAGACCCAGCCGCCCTTCGTCGCGCGTTCCATCTGTGTTGGATGAGAAAAGCGGGACCCCGGGTCAAGCCCGGGGTGACGGATGGGTGAAATGGTAAATGCCGTCCTACTTGCGAACATGCGCCCGCCGGGCATCATCTTTTGGGTGACAGCAGCAAATGCCCGCTTTCAACTACCCTCCCCTCAACTCTTCAGCCGATATCCCGTCTTGAAAATCCACGCGATCAGCGACAGCGATACCGCCAGGAAGCCGGCGATCGCGAGCAGGCTCCAGCGGATATCGACATCGCCGTGTCCGAAGAAGGTCCAGCGAAAACCGCTGATCAGATAGACCACAGGGTTGAACAAGGTGACCGCCTGCCACGCCGGCGGCAGCATCTTGATTGAATAAAAAGTGCCGCCGAGAAACGTAAGCGGGGTGACGACGAGCAGCGGTACGATCTGCAATTGCTCGAAGCTTTTCGCCCAGATGCCCAGCACGAAGCCGAACAGGCAGAAGGTGATCGCGGTGAGCAGCATGAACCCCACCATCGCGATTGGATGGACGATCGGCAGCGCGACGAACAAATGCGCGGTGGCAAATATCACCAGGCCGAGGATCATCGATTTGGTTGCCGCCGCGCCGACATAGGCCAGCACCGTTTCGAACGGCGAGATTGGCGCCGAGAGCAATTCGTAGATCGTGCCCGACCATTTCGGCATATAAATGCCGAAACTGGCATTGCCGATCCCCTCGGTCAGCATCGACAGCATGATCAAGCCGGGGACGATGAAGGCGCCGTAAGGCACGCCGTCGACCGTCGTGATCCTTGAGCCGATCGCCGACCCGAACACGATGAAATAAAGCGAGGTGGTGATGACCGGGGTCAGCAGGCTGGTCGCGATCGTGCGACCGAAGCGGGCGAGTTCAAAGCGGTAGATGGCGACGATGCCGTGCCAGTTGAGCCCGTTCATGCCCCGGTCTCCGCCACTGGTGCCTTTTGTTCGTGGACAAGGCCCACAAAGATATCCTCGAGCGAGCTTTGCGCGGTGTTCAAATCCTTGAAGGCGATGCCCAGATCACCGAGCGCGCGCAACAGCGAGGGGATGCCGGTATGCTCGGCATGCGCCTCGAACACATATTCGAGTTCGTGCCCGTCCGCCTTGAGCGTCGGCGCCCATTGCGCGAGTTCGGGCGGAACGGCGGCGAGCGGATCGGCGAGATTGATCGTCAACGTCTTCTTGCCGAGCTTTTGCATCAGCGTGGTCTTGTCTTCGACGAGGATCAGCTTGCCCTTCAGGATCACGCCGACGCGGTCGGCCATTTCCTCGGCCTCCTCTATATAGTGCGTTGTCAGGATGATCGTGGTGCCGCGTTCGCGCAAGGACCGCACCAATGCCCACATATCGCGGCGCAGCTCGACGTCGACGCCGGCGGTCGGCTCATCGAGGAACAGGATGTCGGGCTCGTGGCTGAGCGCCTTGGCGATCAGCACGCGACGCTTCATCCCGCCCGAAAGCTCCATGATCTTGCTGTTGCGCTTATCCCATAGCGAGAGATCGCGCAGGATCCGTTCGATGACGGCGGGATCGGGTGCGCGACCGAACAGACCGCGGCTGAACGATACGGTGGCGAGCACCGTCTCGAACGCATCGGTCGACAGTTCCTGCGGGACAAGGCCGATGCGGAAACGCGCGGCACGGTACTCGCGAGCAATATCGTGACCGGCGACCTTTACGCTGCCGCTCGTCGCGGTGACGATGCCGCAGACGATGCTGATCAGCGTCGTCTTGCCAGCGCCGTTGGGGCCAAGCAGCGCGAAGATTTCACCGCGCGGGATTTCGAGATCGATGCCATCGAGCGCGACCATGCCCGAAGCATAATGCTTGGTCAGGCCGGAAATGGCCAGGATCGGTTCCATAGATGCCCCTGATGTGTCGCCGCCCACCACTTAGGGCGCGGGCTGGGCATCTTCAACGCGGGGAGGGATCAACTTTTGCCGCGCGCCTTGGCGATCTCGCGCTGGAGCTCTTCAAACGGCAGCGCGGCCGAAACGACGTGGTTGCCGATCACCCAGGAAGGCGTTCCCGTCATCCCGAGCCGTTGCGACAAGGCAAGGTTGGTCTGGATTTCAGCTTCGATGCGGGGGTGGGCGGCAGCCTGATTGGTCGCGGTCAGATCCATTCCGGCGGCGCGCACGGCATTGGCCATCGATTCGCTGCTGATTGGTCCGCCGGCATACATCGCCTCGTGGAACGGCTTGAACTTGCCCTGCTCGGCCGCGACGAGGCTGAGCCGCGCCGCCGTGCGGCTTTCCTCCGACAAAACGGGAAGTTCGCGAAACACGACGCGCAGCTTCGGGTCGCTCGCGATCAGCTTGGCGATGGTGGGCAGGGTCGATCGGCAATAGCCGCAATTATAGTCGAAATATTCGACGATCGTCAGGTCGCCCTTGGGATTGCCGGCCCAGGCACTGGCATAGGGATCGAGGATGGCACTGCGATTGGCGGCGATTTCGCTGCCCGTCTGCCGGTCGCGCATCAGCCCCATCGCCTCCGGGATGATCTCGGGATGGGCAAGGACATAATCATGCACGACCCGTTCGATGCCCGCTCGCCCTGCAGGTGCTGTGCCAGGCAACCGCCCCGCCACGCCGACAGCGGCAGCCCCGAGCAGCGCCGATCCGGCGGCGACTGCGACAAGCAAGATTGGTGTGGCTCTGAGGTCGCTCATCGGCGCTTCTTTCCCTTTTCGTCCTCAAGCGCGTTTTGCGCAGTGAGCGCGATATCCTGCGCCCTGATCCAGTCGACCGAATTTTGCGGCAGCCCCGCCATCGCCCCGCGCGCGCTGTAGGCAGCGGTGCGATTGTCGCCCGTCAGGCTCGAGCGTTCGGCGGTGGCAAGCAGCGCGCGTGGTTGATCGCCGCGCAATTCATAGACGACACCAAGCTGGTACCAGGCAAAGGGGTTGTCATCCTCAAGCGCGACGGCCCGGCGAAGCACCCTTTCGGCCTCAGGGTAATACACCTTGTTCTCGGTCGCGACGAGTGCATGGCCAAAGGTCGTCGCGATCAGCGGCTGGTAGGCAGTTGCCTCGGTGGCCTCGCGCAGCGGCGCCAGCGACTCGAGTGGCTTGCCCGATTCGAGCAGGATCTGGCCGCGAATCTCAAGGAAATAGGGATCGTGCGGCGCCACCTTGAGCAGCGCGACCGTCTCGGCGTCGGCTTTGTCGGGATAGCCGCTTTTGTGATAGGCATAAGCGCGGGCATAATGCGCATAGACCGAATTGTTGCTTGGCGGATAATCACGCAGCGTGCGTTCGGCTTCGTTGACATAGCCACCAAGCTTGGCCTTCACGCGCAAGAACTTTTCCTGCAGCGCGGCATCGGGGGCCTTGCCCCACGCCGGAGACGCTTGAAGCGTCTGCACCAGATTGGCGATCCGCTCGCTCGATACCGGGTGATCGAGCCGGAAATTATCCTGGCGGGTGATGCCGTAGGTCGTCTCGATGCGCTGCAACTTGCCGAAGAACGATAGATAGCCCTTGCCGGTGATGCCGGATGCGTTGAGATATTTTGCTCCCGCTGCATCCGAAGAGGCTTCCTGCGCGCGCGAGAAATTCAGATAATTGGCAAGCGCTGCCTGCTGTCCGGCGGCGATCACGCCCAGGCCGCCAGCCCCGGCACCAGCGGCGGCAGCGGCCAGGCCGAGCACCAGCGTCAATATCTGGATGCCGAGCGCCCCCTTGAACGCGCGGTCGCCCAGCGACACGTGCCCGCCCGCGATATGCCCAAGTTCGTGAGCGATCACGCCCTGCACCTCATTGGCGCTATCGGCGTTCTGGATCGTGCCCGAATGGACATAGACGATCTGGCCGCCCGCAACGAAGGCGTTGATCGACGGATCGTTGATCAGCACCACCTTCACGTCATGTGGATTGAGCCCGGCTGCGCTGATCAGCGGCTTCGACATTTCGGAGAACATCTGCTCGGTTTCAGCATCCCGCAGAATCGATTGCGCGCGTGCTGGCTGGGCAAAGAGCAGCAGCGACAGCGTAAGACCGGCGATCAGTTTCTTCATGGGCGCCGCTATCGGCTAAATCCCGGGCTTGTTCAACGCTTCAGCGGCGAAACGCCGCCGCAGGGACGCTAGATGGCATCCCTGCGGCGGGCATTGCGCGATCAGGCGCCGAAGGTGCGCTGCCACCAGCCACGCCGGGCCGTGCCGGCTTCGCCCTCGGCCTCAGCTGGGGCCTGCCCTGCATCGGCACCGTTCGCGTCGCCATTATCGTCATTGTCGGCAACCGCCGTCGCGGTTGGCGCATCCGCAGGCGGTGTCGCCTTGGCGGCTTTGGCAGGCGCGGCGTCTGCCGCTTTCGCCTTGGCAGTGCGGCGCTTTGGCTTGGTCGGCGGCGTCTCCGGCTCCGGCTCGCTGGCAACGACTGGTTCGGTTACATCCTTGGGCTTGGCACGACGACTGCGCTTTGGTTTCGCGGCGTCGTCCGCCGGTGCCTCGCTGGCTGGAGCCGGCTCGGGTTCGACGGTTGCTTCGGCCGCAGGCATGTCGGTCGGCAGCGCTGACGCCTTGGCACGCGGGCGACGGCGCGCGCGCTTCGGCGCTTCGGCGTCAGGCTCGGCCACCGCTTCTACCGCTGCCGAAGCATCGGCACCAACCTCTGCTTCTGCCGCTTCAATCGCCATGCCCTCATCGGCGCCAGTGCGCTCCTGACGGTCACCCTCGGGCATTGCCTCGCCACGACGACCGCCACGACGACCGCGACGTCCACGTCGGCGACGCGGCTCGCCATCTTCATCGCCGGCGCGCGGCACGGCGCTCGCCTCGCCCGAACCGGCGTCGGCCTCATCCTCGGTCTCGTCCACTGGTGAGTCGACATTGGCTGGTTCGCCATTGTCATTGGCGCCTCCTTCACGGTCACCGCCCTGCTCGCCCTCTGGGCGTCCACGACCGCGCCGGCCGCGCCGGCGGCGACGCTTGTTGCGCCGGGCTTCGCGCTCGCCCTCGGTCTCGCCCTGGCGTGGCGCATCCTCGCGCGCTTCCTCGTCATTTTCGGCGTCGACTTCCTCGTCGAATTCTTCGATCTCTTCGGGCTCATCGTCCTCGATGTCGGCGATCACTGGATCGAAACGGGGTGCATAGGCAGGCGGCGGGCCGCTCGCCTCGACAGACATCCGCGCACCCTCCTGCTCGCCATCAGGAGCGACCTCGATCATCACGCCATAGCGTTCCTCGATCTCGGCAAGTTCGGCGCGTTTGCGATTGAGAAGATAGAAGGCGGCTTCCTGGCTGGCGCGGAGCAGCAACTGCGACCCCCGGCCGCGCGCAGCCTCGTCCTCGATCATCCGAAGCGCCGACAGGCCCGCCGAAGAGGCGGTGCGGACAAAGCCCGATCCTTCGCAATGCGGGCAGGGTCGGGTCGATGCTTCGAGCACGCCGGTGCGCAAGCGCTGGCGGCTCATTTCCATGAGCCCGAACGAAGAGATACGCCCCACTTGGATGCGGGCGCGATCATTCTTCATCGCCTCCTTCATCGCCTTTTCGACTTTGCGGACGTTGGAATTATTGTCCATGTCGATGAAATCGATGACGACCAGCCCGGCCATGTCGCGCAACCGCAGCTGACGCGCAATTTCCTGCGCGGCTTCGAGGTTTGTCGCCGTCGCGGTCTGTTCGATATTATGCTCGCGGGTCGATCGCCCCGAGTTGATGTCGATCGAGACGAGCGCCTCGGTCGGGTTGATCACCAGATAGCCGCCCGATTTGAGCTGGACGACGGGGTGATACATCGCGCCGAGCTGATCCTCGACATGGTTGCGCTGGAACAGCGGCACGGGATCGCTGTAATGCTTCACGCGGCGGGCGTGGCTCGGCATCAGCAGCTTCATGAACTGCTTGGCCTGGGCATAGCCTTCCTCGCCCTCGACGATTACCTCGTCGATTTCCTTGTTGTAGATATCGCGGATCGCCCGCTTGATCAGGTCGCTGTCGCCATAGACGAGCGCAGGCGCAGATGAGGCAAGGGTCTTTTCGCGAATTTCGTCCCACAGCCGGGCGAGGTAATCGAAATCGCGCTTGATCTCGACCTTGGTCCGCTGGAGCCCGGCGGTGCGCACGATGCAGCCCATCGACGGCGGCAGCTTCAAATCCGCCATGATCGATTTCAGCCGCTTGCGATCGCCAGCGTTCGAAATCTTGCGGCTGATCCCGCCACCGTGCGACGTGTTGGGCATCAGCACGCAATAGCGGCCCGCCAGCGACAAATAGGTGGTGAGCGCTGCGCCCTTGTTGCCGCGCTCTTCCTTCACGACCTGGACGAGCAGCACCTGCCGGCGGCGAATGACGTCCTGGATCTTGTACCGGCGCCGCAGGTTCATCCGGCGCTCACGCAGGGCATCTACCGCATCGTCGGAACCGCTGCGACCGCGGCGGCGCGGGGCAGTGCCTACACTTTCGCCTTCGCCATCATCGGATTCGGCCTCGTCATCATGGTCATGGTCATGGTCACGGTCGATCTGATCATGGTCGCCATCGTCGTCGCCATTCTCATCGTCCTCGGCATCCATTTCGGCGCGCAGCGCGGCTTCTTCAGCGGCGTGCTCGGCTTCCTCGCGGAGCAGCGCATCGCGATCCTCCTTGGGGATCTGATAATAATCGGGATGGATTTCGCTAAAGGCCAGGAAGCCATGGCGATTGCCGCCATAATCGATGAAGGCCGCCTGCAGCGACGGCTCGACCCTGGTTACTTTGGCGAGGTAGATATTGCCCTTGAGCTGTTTGCGCTCGGCGGACTCGAAATCAAATTCTTCGATTCGGGTCCCTTTGACGACGGCAACGCGGGTTTCCTCCCGGTGCCGTGCGTCGATCAGCATACGCATGGTCATTGATGTGTCTCCGGGCGCGCAGGCGGGGACCTTGGGCAATGCCAGGGCGGCCAGGCCGCGCGCGATATGGTGGCGCTGCCGGAGGGACGGTGCTGCCGTCGGCTCCGGTGAAGCGAGCGATGGTAGAAATTGCCTCTGCTCGCGGTGCACGTCGGGACGCGTGGTCCTCGACACCCCGCGCGCCCGCAAACCCGTCGGTCGAAACCGAACGGCGTGCAGGGCGAGGGAAATGCATCATGCGAGCGTCAACCTGAAAGACCGGATCGGCCGAAGAACGGCCCCAAACGGTCATTTTACCAGCCCCGCGCGAAATGCACATGGCCGGCACGATTTGCGGCGTAGCACCGCTCGCGCCATGCAGCAACCGGCAGGGCGTTGCCGGTTGCCGGCAAAATAATGCCGAACGGCAAGTTAACCGCATCGCTTCACCGCGACTTGAGACCGCGCTGGTTAGGGCAGGGCATCAGCTTTATTCCTTGGGGAGCGATCCCATCATGCGTTTTTACTGGACCGGCGGCTCGTCCGCGCGGCATTGTCGTCCTGTGTCGTTTTTCCTTGCCCTGCTGGCCTTCTGGCTCGCCGGTACGCCGTGCCTGGCGGCAAGCGTGGAGCGGATCGACCTGCGGCCCGATCGGATCGTCATCAAGTTCGATGCCGGCGTCATTAATGCATCGAGCTTCCTGCTTGATGGGCCGCGCCGAATTGCGATCGATGTGACGGGCGCACATCCGGACGCGTCGCTGGGGCGCGACGGCGCGATGGCGGGTATTCGCCAGGGAGCGCATGGCGAAGATGGCGCGCGGATCGTATTCGATCTCACCGCGCCGGCGATCATCACCGAGGGTAGTTTCAGCGGCGATGGCCGCACGCTGACGCTGGCGCTTCGCAATGTCGACGATGCCCGGTTCGCGCGTGCCGCCGCTGAGGGCCGGCTGCGCTTTCTGCCGCCGTTCACCTATGGCGCCGGGGTGACGCCGGCGAGCTATCGCGTCTCGGTAGCCGTGCCGCCACCCAGCCGCAGGCTGGAGCTTCCCATAATTTCAGGCGATGACAACAGCCGGCCGCTGGTGGTGATCGACGCCGGCCATGGCGGGATTGATCCAGGGGCGATCGCGCCGGGCAGCGGGCTGCGGGAAAAGGACGTCACGCTGAAAATCGCCAAGGCGATCCGGGCGGAATTGCTCGCGTCGGGCCGGGTTCGGGTTGCGCTGACACGCGACGATGATCGCTTCCTCGTGCTTCAGGAGCGTTACGGCATCGCCCGCAAGCTCAAGGCCGATCTGTTCATCTCAATCCATTGCGACAGCGTCGGCGCGGGCGATGCGAGCGGGGCGACGGTCTATACGCTCTCCGAAGTGGCATCGGACAAGGAATCAGCGCGGCTCGCAGCGCGCGAGAACAAGGCGGACATCATCCAGGGGGTCAATCTTGCCTCCACGCCCGCCGATATCTCGTCGATCCTGATCGATCTGACGCAGCGCGAGACGATGAACAGCTCGGCCAGCTTCGCGCGGCTGCTGGGGCGCGAGGCCAAGCCGCTGATGCCGATCAAACCCAATTTCCACCGCATGGCGTCGCTGGTGGTGCTCAAGGCGCCCGACATGCCGTCGATCCTGTTCGAAACCGGCTATATCTCCAACCCCAACGACGCAGCGTTCATCGATTCGCGCGATGGCCGCAGAGCCATTGCCGAAAGCATCCGCCGCGCCGTCGATATCCACTTCGCCCGCCGGCTGGCATCGAATTGAGACGGTCGACGCGCGGCATCGCGACTGAGGCTGGCAACCGACCAGAAACTTGCTAGAGCCTCGCCCGATATGGCTCGATCAACGTCCACGGTGAATTTCAGGCTTCGACGCGAGGTTAGCGGCGTTCGCGGCTATATCGAACGGGCCTGGACGCGTTGGTGGGTGAAGGCGCTGGCGGTGTTCGCAGGGCTTGCCGCGATTGCTTATGCCATCCTGTGGGTGTTGTTTGCGCGCGATCTGCCCTCCGTCGACGGCCTGCGCACCTATGAGCCGCCGCTGCCGACAAATGTTCGGGCGATCGATGGCATGCCGATCCACAGCTATGCCCGTGAACGCCGTGTCGAGCTGAGCTTTGCCGAATATCCGCCGCTGCTAGTGCGCGCCTTCCTGGCGGCTGAGGACAAGAGTTTTTTCGAGCATCACGGCGTCGATTATCCCGGCGCCATCGGTGCGGTGTTCGATTATTTTGCCAAGATGGGTACCGGCAAGCGCGCCCATGGCGGCTCGACGATCACCCAGCAGGTCGCCAAGAACCTGCTGATCGGCAACGCCTATTCGCCGACGCGCAAGATCAGGGAGGCATTGCTTGCCTATCGGATCGAGGATGCGCTGACCAAGCAGCAGATTCTGGAACTCTATCTCAACCAGATCCCGCTTGGCCGGAACGCCTTTGGCGTCGAGGCGGCGGCCCATGCCTATTTCGACAAGGAACTCGACGAGTTGACGCTTGGCCAGTTCGCCTATCTGGCGATTCTTCCCAAGGGGCCGGCGAATTACGATCCATTTCGCAATACCACCCGGGCGCTCGATCGCCGGGGCTATGTGCTGCGCGAGATGCTGAAAAACGGCTTTATCGATCGGGCGCAGTTCGATCAGGCATCGGCCGAGCCGATCGGCGCGGTCCAGCGCCAAACGCCGAAATTCGAGCGGGTCGGCGGGTATTTCGTCGAGGAAGTGCGCCGCCAGCTCATCGACAAGTTCGGCGAGAACGAGAAAGACGGCCCCTTCAGCGTCTATTCGGGGGGGCTGTGGGTGCGCACGTCGTTCGACGGGCGATTGCAGGACTATGCGCAGCAGGCGCTTCGTGACGGGCTGATCCGTTATGACCGCGGGCGCGGCTGGGACGGGCCGATCAAGCATATCGATCTGGGGACGCCGGCGGCATCGGCAACGCCAGATAGTTTAACGGAGGACGCGCCCGACGCCGTTCCGGCCGCGAGCCGGGCATGGCTTCAGGCGTTTCTCAATACCAATATCGGCCTCGATTATCAGGACTGGCGGACCGCGATTGTCTTCTCGGTCGACAGCCAGCAGGCAACGATCGGCTTTGCCGATGGCAAGACGGGCAGCCTGCCTCGCTGGGCCGCGCAGATGCCGGTGCGCGGCAAGGGCGGCAACGCGTTTGGCGCGCTGACACCGGGCGATATCATCGCCGTCGCGCCGGAAAGTGGCGTCTTTGCGATCCGCGCGATCCCGCGTGTGTCCGGCGGAATGGTGATCGAGGAACCGCGATCGGGCCGGGTGCTGGCGATGCAGGGCGGCTTCGATTCGCGGCTAGGCTCGTTCAACCGGGCAACGCAGGCGCTGCGCCAGCCGGGATCGACGATCAAGCCGATCGTCTATTCCTCCGCCCTTGAAAACGGGATGACGCCAGCCTCGATCATCGTCGATGGGCCGTTCTGCGTCTATCAGGGCGCGCGACTGGGCCAGAAGTGCTTCCGCAACTTCGGCGGCGGTCGCGGTTCCGGCCCGCACACGATGCGCTGGGGCATTGAGCACTCGCGCAATCTGATGACGGTGCGCGCGGCCGCGCAGACCGGTATGGAGCATGTCGTCGATACGATCGACCGGATGGGGGTGGGCAAATATCCGCCCTATCTCGCGATCGCGCTCGGCGCTGGAGAAACGACGGTGCAGCGCATGGTCAATGCCTTTTCGATCATCGCCAACCAGGGGCGTGGCCATCCCTCGACGCTGATCGATTTCGTCCAGAACCGCCATGGCAAGGTGATCTGGCCCGATAACTGGCGCGCCTGCGAGCGATGCAACGCCCCTGATTGGAATGGCAAGCTGATGCCGCGGCCAGTGGTGCGCAGCAAGCAGGTGATCGATGCGCTCACCGCCTTCCAGATGGTCCACATCACCGAAGGCGTCGTCCAGCGTGGCACGGCCACGGTCTTGCGCGATCTCAACCGGCCGATGATGGGCAAGACGGGCACGTCGACTGGGCCAACCGACGTCTGGTTCATCGGCGGCACCCCGCAGATCATCGGCGGCCTCTATATCGGCTTTGACAAGCCGACCAATCTGGGCGGCTATGCGCAGGGCGGCACGCTTGCCGCGCCGATTTTCAAGCAGTTCGCGCAAAAAGCTTATGAGGGGCTCGATCCACTCCCGTTCCGGGCGCCGCCGGGGATTCGCCTGATCCGGATCGATCGCGCATCGGGCAAGCCCGTGTTCGGCACCTGGCCGGGCGACGACCCAAAGGCGGCGGTGATCTGGGAAGCCTTCAAGCCCGAAAGCGAGCCACGCCGCACCGTCGCACGCGCCGCCGATCCAGCCGATCGCCCGCGCGAGGCCAAGGCGATCAAGCGTCCGCAAACGCAAAGCGACAGCGATTTCTTGCAAAGGCAGGGCGGAATCTACTAGCGCTCGCCCCCATATCGTCCTCTCGGGCCAGCTCCCCCTGTCGGCGGTAGCTGGCACGATGCGGTTTTCTGGAGTTTTTTCCCCATGCGCGCTGAAGCGCAGGCCCATGTCGATCAGATCAACGAGGCACTGGCGCTGCTCCGCCGCTTCCTCGATTGGGACCGTGCGCTCCGCCGGCTCGACGAACTCAACGCCCGGGTCGAGGATCAGGCGCTGTGGAACGACCCCAGGGCCGCCCAGGAGGTGATGCGCGAACGCCGCCGGCTCGACGAGGCGATCACCGCGACGCGGGCGATCGAAAGCGAGCTCTCCGACACCGTCGAGCTGATGGAGATGGCCGAAGCAGAAGGCGATACCGGCATGGTCGATGACGGCGTCGCCGGGCTCGCCGCGCTTGCCGCCCGCGCCAATGACGACAAGATCAAGGCGCTGCTGGCGGGCGAGGCCGATGCCAATGACACCTATATCGAAGTCAACGCAGGCGCTGGTGGCACCGAGAGCCAGGATTGGGCGGGCATGCTCAGTCGCATGTACACGCGCTGGGCGGAACGGCGCGGGATGAAGGTGGAACTGGTCGATCAGCATTCGGGCGAGCAGGCGGGGATCAAATCCGCCACGCTGCTGCTGAAGGGCGAGAACGCCTATGGCTATGCCAAGACCGAGAGCGGCGTCCACCGCCTGGTGCGGATCAGCCCCTATGACAGCGCGGCGAGGCGGCACACCAGCTTTGCCAGCGTCTGGGTCTATCCAGTGATCGACGACAATATCGAGGTCGATTACAACGAAAGCGATCTGCGGATCGACACCTATCGGGCGTCGGGCGCTGGCGGGCAGCACATCAACACCACCGATTCGGCAGTGCGGATCACGCATATCCCGACTGGCATCGTCGTGCAGTGCCAGAACCAGCGATCGCAGCACAAGAACAAGGCCGAGGCGTATAACCAGCTTCGCGCGCGGCTGTATGAGCGCGAACTGGCGATCCGGGAGGCCGCCGCCAATGCCGAGAATGACAGCAAGACCGATATCGGCTGGGGCCACCAGATCCGGTCCTATGTGCTGCAACCCTATCAGATGGTGAAGGATTTGCGCACCGGGGTGGTATCGACCGCACCTGGCGATGTCCTCGACGGAGCGCTCGATCCCTTCATGGCGGCGGCATTGTCGCAACGCGTGACCGGCGAGACGGTCGACGTCGAGGATGTCGACTAGGATGCGCTGGCCAATGATCATGGCCGCGTTGGCGATGCTTGCGGGATGCGATGCGACCGGGCCTCAGGCGCGTTCCAAGCAGGATCGCGTTGGGACGTTTCCCGCTGCCGACCGTCCCGTCGCCCGCATAGTGTCGCCGCGCTGGTCGACCGAGGAAGCCCGCGACCGCAAGAACGAGGCGGGCGAGGTGATGGACAAGGCCGGCATCAAGCCCGGCATGACGGTCGCCGATATCGGCGCTGGCGAAGGCTATTATACGATCCGGCTGGCCGAGCGCGTCGGCAAGGATGGACGCGTGCTTGCTGAGGATATCATCCCCGAAGTCCGTGATGCGCTGGCCGAGCGGGTGACGCGCGAGCGGCTGCAGAGCGTCTCGGTCAGGCTTGGCGAGCCCGCCAATCCCAAATTGCCCTATAACAGTTTCGACCGGGTGTTGATGGTCCACATGTATCACGAGATCGAGCAGCCCTATGAATTTTTGTGGCGGATGCGGCCGTCACTCAAGCCCGATGGTTTGGTGATCGTCGTCGATGCCGATCGCCCGACACAGAATCACGGTACCCCGCCGGCGCTGCTGAAGTGTGAATTTGCCGCGATTGGCTATCGGCTGGTCTCGACTGACGACATGCCGTCGGCGGGCGGCTATGTCGCGGCCTTCAGGCCGTCAGGGCCTCGCCCGGCCCCCGCTGCAATCAAGGCCTGCAAACTGCAGTAAACCGTAGCTACACCATTGGCGATTGTCGAATTTCGTTTTCCAATGTACAGACAGGCTTCAGTAACCGCGTAGTTCATTTAGTAACAGCGAGGTAGCCGACATGAAGCAGCAAGACTCGCAAGCCGTTGATCTTGATCCGGCTGCCCCCGCCACCAAGCCGACGTCAGCCAATCGTATTCGCGCAAATTATGGCGACCCCGCAGCCAATACAGATTTTGCCGGCTCGGACCTGGAAACGCCCCCATCTGCGCACGCCGCGCCACCGTCGATGCCGATCGACGCGGCCAAGCTGCTCGATTTCCTGCACGCCTGCACGAACAGCACGCCCCGCGTCGTTTATGGTCTGGGCAAGAAGATTGCCAAAGACAGCGATCAGCCGGGCAAGGACTTCAAGCAGGTCGATTGCAGTGGCTTCGTCCGCGCGGGGATCCGCCGGTCGACGACTCCAAAATTGGCGTTCCCCGATGGATCGGTGGTGCAGCATGATTGGGTGCGCGATCAGGGCTATCCGCGCGAGACGATCGCCGACGGCATGAAAACAGATGGCCATATCCGGATCGCTTTCCTGTCGCCGGCCGACAGCCCGGTCCACATTGGCCATGTCGTCGTGATCATCAATGCCAAGACAATCGAAAGCCATGGCGGCGCTGGCCCCGACAGCCGGGCCTGGACCGGTGCGGCCTGGCAGGCGAAGGCGCGGGTCTATCGCCTGAAATAACGCGGGCGTCGAACTCGTGCTTGGCGGCTCGGCGCCCGGCCACTAGGCTGGCGCGATGCAGGCTTATCACGATCTCATGCAGCGCATCCTCGACGATGGTGTCGAGACCCAGGACCGCACTGGCGTCGGCACGCTGTCGGTGTTCGGGCATCAGATGCGCTTTCGCCTTGGCGACGGCTTCCCGCTCGTCACCACCAAGAAGCTCCATCTTCGCTCGATCATCATCGAATTGCTGTGGTTTTTGCGCGGCGACACCAATGTCGGCTGGCTGCGCGAGCAGAAGGTGAGCATCTGGGACGAATGGGCGCGCGACGACGGCGGTCTCGGCCCAGTCTATGGCAAGCAATGGCGTGATTGGGAAACGGCGGATGGCCGCCATATCGATCAGATCGCCGAGCTGATTCGCCAGATTCGCGATACCCCGGCGTCGCGCCGCCAGATCGTCTCGGCATGGAATGTCGGCGATCTGCCGGAAATGGCGCTCAGCCCCTGCCATTGTCTGTTCCAGACGCATGTTTCGAACGGCAGGCTCTCGCTCCAGCTCTACCAGCGCTCGGCCGATGTGTTTCTGGGCGTGCCGTTCAATATCGCGAGCTATGCGCTGCTGACACATATCCTGGCGCAGCAATGCGGGCTCGAGGCTGGCGATTTCATCTGGACCGGCGGCGATTGCCACCTCTATCTCAACCATCTCGAACAGGCGCGGCTGCAGCTGTCGCGCACGCCAAGGCCGCTCCCCAGGCTTGAGATTTTGCGCAAGCCAGATGCGATCGATGGCTATGCCTATGCGGATTTCGCGATCCACGATTATGTCGCCGACGCGCACATCAAGGCGCCGGTGGCGGTGTGATCAGCTTTCACCTCGCCCGTGCCGATAACGGCGTAATTGGCGCGGGCGGCAAAATCCCCTGGCGCCTGCCCGCCGATCTCAAGCGCTTCAAGGCGATGACGATGGGCGCGCCGATGATCATGGGGCGCAAGACATTCGAGAGCTTTGCCGCGCCACTGCCGGGAAGGCGCCATATCGTCCTGACTCGCTGTCCGGATTGGGCGGCGGCAGGTGCGGAGGTCGCGCACGACAAGGACAGCGCGCTGCGCCTCTCAGGCCCCCTGGTGTCGATTATCGGTGGGGCGGAGATCTACCGCCTGTTCCTGGAGGTCGCCGATCGCATCGAGTTGACCGAAGTCCATCTGTCACCCGAAGGCGACGCGATCGTCCCGCCGTTCACTGGATGGCGGGAATCAGCGCGGCAGGATTTTGCAGCTGAGGGCGGCGTTCCCGCCTATAGTTATGTCACCCTCGTCCGCCCCTAGCGCGCTCAAGGGCCGGCCCCTATAGCGCGGCTTATGGAGCGTCTCGACGGGGGTGCGCCGGTGCCTGCGCGCTATCGTGGCGGGATCGTCGCACTTGGCAATTTCGATGGATTTCATCTCGGGCACCAGGCCGTGGTCGGCCGGGCGATCGAGCGCGCGCGCGCGCTCGGCGTGCCGGGGCTGGTCGCGACCTTCGATCCGCATCCCGTGCGCTTCTTCAAGCCCGATGTGGCGCCCTTCCGCCTGACGACGCTCGATCAGCGCGAGCGGCTGTTCGCAGTGGCAGGCGCGGCGGCGATGGTCGTTTTCACCTTTGATGCAGCCCTTGCCGGGCTGACCGCGGAAGAATTCGTCGCCGAACGGCTGATCGCCAATCTGGGTGTGGCGGGTGTCGTGACGGGGGAGGATTTCACCTTCGGCAAGGCGCGCGGCGGCAATGTCGCGGTGCTCGCCGCGCTTGGGCAGGCGCACGGCTTCTCGGTCGAGACGGTAGGCGCAGTGGCTGACGGGTCAGAGGCGGTGTCGTCGAGCCGAATCCGCGATCTGTTGCAGGCGGGCGATCCAGTTGGTGCCGCTGCGTTGCTCACCCGGCCATTCGCGATCGAGGGCATCGTGCAGCACGGCGACAAGGTCGGGCGGACGATTGGCTATCCAACCGCCAACATCGCGCTGGGCAATTATCTGCGGCCAGCGTACGGCATCTACGCGGTGCGCGGGCGGCTGGCGGACGGGCGGGTGATTGATGGGGCCGCCAATCTGGGCATTCGGCCGAGCTTTGATCCGCCCAAGGAATTGCTCGAGGCGTATTTCTTCGATTTTGCCGAGGATCTGTACGGGCAGATGATCGAGGTGTCGCTGATCGCGTATCTGCGGCCCGAGGCGAAGTTTGACGGACTGGAGGCGCTGGTGGCGCAGATGGATGCCGATTGCGTCTTGGCTCGTGCGGTACTTGGGAAGAAGTAAAGTTTGGTTCACGCGGAGGCGCGGAGACGCGGAGGGGTTGCGCTCGCGGCGGCATTCTTTGGCGAAGCCAAACCAGATTCCTTGATGGCCGGTTGGGGTGAAGGTCTCGCTGACGCGAGACGGATCAACAAGCGCAACCCCTCCGCGTCTCCGCGCCTCCGCGTGAACCCAATCTTCTGCTTTGTATCGCGCCCAACGCTGGGCTATTGCCCGCCGACTTATGACCGACACCATCGCCCCCGATTACACAGATACCGTCTTCCTGCCGAAGACCGATTTTCCCATGAAGGCGGGGCTCCCGGCCAAGGAACCGACGATCCTGGCGCGCTGGCAGGCGATGGGGCTTTATGAAAAACTGCGCGCGGCGCGTGCGGGGCGCGAGAAGTTCATCTTCCACGATGGCCCGCCCTACGCCAATGGCGACATGCATATCGGCCATGCGCTCAACCATATCCTGAAGGACACGGTCTGCCGCACGCAGAATCTGCTCGGCAAGGATGCGCCCTATGTGCCCGGCTGGGATTGCCACGGCCTGCCGATCGAGTGGAAGGTCGAGGAGCAATATCGCGCCAAGAAGCTCAACAAGGACGAAGTGCCGCCGGCTGAGTTCCGCGCCGAATGTCGCGCCTATGCGCAACACTGGGTCGATGTGCAGCGCGAACAGCTCAAGCGGCTCGGCATCAACGCTGATTGGGACCACCCCTATCTGACGATGGATTTCCAGGCCGAGGCGACGATCGTCACCGAGCTGATGAAATTCGCGGAGAGCGGCCAGCTCTATCGCGGCGCCAAGCCGGTGATGTGGAGCCCGGTGGAAAAGACCGCGCTGGCCGAAGCCGAGGTTGAGTATGAGGACATCGTCTCGACGCAGATCGACGTGGCGTTCGAGATTGTCGAGGCGCCGAATGCGCCGGAACTGGTCGGTGCCTATGCGGTGATCTGGACGACGACGCCGTGGACGATCCCGGTGAACCAGGCGCTGAGCTATGGGCCGGAGATTGATTACGGAATCGTTGAGCACGGTGGTCGTCGTTATCTGATCGCCTATGATCTCTACGACGATTTCATGCGCAGGATTGGGGAGTTTCCTAGTTACGCCGAGGAGCTAGAAGAAGACGAGCGGCGCGATTGGGAAAAGCTGCACGGTATCGAGCGGAAGGTAAATCCCAGTGCGCAACTAGTAGAGTTCGCGTCGATGGATTTGAGTGATGTTCAGGTTCCTGAAAGAATCAAAGGCTCGGAACTCGCCGGTGCCACCGCGCTCCACCCTATGGCTAAATTCTTCCGTCACCCCGGCGAAGGCCGGGGTCCACCAAGCCGCAATGGCGAGGGAGTCGGTGGCGCAGTGGACCCCGGCCTTCGCCTGGGTGACGACATCGGGGATTTGGGGGAGGGGCCGAACATCGATCCCAACTCCCCGCTCGCCGAATTCTTCCTGCGGCCCCGCCCGTTCCTGCCCGGCGACTTCGTCACGACCGACGCCGGCACCGGCCTCGTCCATATGGCGCCCGATCACGGCGAAGATGATTTCCTGCTGTGCAAGGCCAACGGCATCGATCCCGTGTTCGCGGTCGATGGCGCAGGGATGTACCGCGCGGATTGGGCGTGGCTCGGTGGGCAAGGGTCCGTCATCAACAAGAAGTTCGTGGCAGCCGGAGCCGGAGGCGACCTCAAGGAACCCGGCCCGATCTGTTCGGATTTGCGCGCAGCCGGCGCCTTGCTCGCGGCGTCGGACGATTTCCAGCACAGCTATCCGCATTCGTGGCGGTCCAAGGCGAAGGTGATTTTCCGCGCGACGCCGCAATGGTTCATCCCGATGGATAAAGCGCTGAATACTCCCCTCCCGCTTGCGGGAGGGGCAGGGGGTGGGCCTGTCGCCGCGAGCGCTGCGCTCTCTTCGGAAAGCCCACCCCCGACCCCTCCCGCAAGCGGGAGGGGGGAAGAGGGCGACACCCTGCGCAACCGCGCGCTCACCGCGATCGAGGCGACGCGGTGGGTGCCTGAAAAGGGCCGCAACCGGATCAACGCGATGGTCGCCGGGCGGCCCGATTGGGTGATCAGCCGGCAGCGCGCCTGGGGCGTGCCGATCACGCTGTTCGTCGATCGCCGGACCGGCCAATATCTGTGCGATCCAGCCGTCAACGACCGCATCGTCGCTGCGGTCCGCGCCGAGGGTGTCGACGCCTGGCGCGAGGATCAGGCACAGGCGCTGCTTGGCGATCACTATGCCGCCGCCGATTACGAGCGCGTCACCGATATTCTCGACGTGTGGTTCGATAGCGGCTGCACCCACGCCTTCGTGCTGGAAAGCGGACGCTGGCCCGATCTGCTCCGGCCAAAGGGTTATGTCGGGCCGCCCGCCGACCTGTATCTCGAAGGATCCGATCAGCATCGCGGGTGGTTCCAGTCGTCGCTGCTCGAAAGCTGCGGCACGCGCGGGCATGCGCCGTACAAGACGGTGCTGACGCACGGCTTCACGATGGATGCCAAGGGCATGAAGATGTCCAAGTCGCTCGGCAACACGATCAACCCGCTCGACCTGATGAAGGAAAGCGGCGCGGATATCCTGCGGCTATGGGCGCTGTCGGTCGACTTCACCGAGGATCACCGGATCGGCAAGGAAATCCTGAACGGCGTTTCGGATCAGTATCGCAAGCTGCGCAACAGCTTCCGCTATCTGCTCGGCGCGCTTGAGGGGTATGACGAGGCCGAAAAGCTGCCCGTGTCGGAAATGCCGCCGCTCGAGCGCTATATGCTCTGGCTGCTCGCCGATATGGACATGAAGCTGCGCGCCGCGATCGAAGCGTATGATTTCAACGGCTATGTGCGGCTGCTGAGCGATTTCGCCAATGAGGATCTGTCGGCCTTCTACTTCGATATCCGCAAGGACGTGCTCTATTGCGATGCGCCCGCCTCGACCGCGCGCCGCGCCTGCCGGACGGTGATGGACCTGCTGTTCCACGCGCTGGTGCGCTATGCCGCGCCGGTGCTCGTCTTCACCGCTGAAGAAGTGTGGCAGACGCGCTTTCCAAGCGAGGACGGATCGGTGCACCTGCTCGAATGGCCCGACCTGCCGCGGCCTGCGGCCGATGACATCCCCGCCACCGCCTGGGCCGACATTCGCGCGCTGCGCCAACAGGTGACCGAAGCAATCGAGCCGATGCGGCGAGACAAGATCATCCGATCGAGCCTAGAGGCCGATGTGGTCGTGCCGACCTTGCCGCTGAGCGCGACAGCGCTGGCCGAGATATTCATCGTTGCTTCAGTGACGAAGGGTGATGCATTGCATGTGACCCGTACCGATTATGCCAAATGCGGTCGTTGCTGGCGGTTGCTGCCCGATGTCGCTGAAGACGGAGCGTTGTGCGATCGCTGCACCGAGGTGGTGTCGTGAGGCGGCTGCCGTTGATGGGCCTGGCGTCGGCAATGGTGATCTTCGCGCTGGATCAGCTCGCCAAGTGGATCATCACTGGGCCGATGGCGCTCGACAAGCTGGCCGGTGAGCCGATCGATCTGGTGCCGATTTTTCGCGTGCGCTTCCTCGCCAATCCCGGCGTGTCACTGAGCCTGTTGAGAGCGGACAGCGACCTGACACGGTGGCTGCTCGTCGCGATGACGGCGGCGATCGCGACCGGCGTGCTGATATGGATGCTGCGCGAACGCAATCGGCAGGACCAGGTTGCGCTGGGGCTGGTGCTCGGCGGGGCGATGGGCAATATCCTCGATCGCGCCCGGCTTGGCTATGTCGTCGATTGGGCCGATCTGCACTTTGGCGAGTGGAGCCCGTTTTTGGTCTTCAATCTCGCCGATGCGGCGATTACGATAGGGGTGCTCGTGCTGTTGGTGCGCGCGCTGCTGGTGCGCGATAAGCCGGAGCGCGATAAGCCGGAGCCTGGGGTTTCAACGGAGAATGGCAATGTTTGAGTTTTCGGCGCGCAAGGTATCTGCCGCAGCAATCGGCGTGGGGCTTGCCGTTTTCCTGAGCAGCTGTGGTGGTGGCAGTGGCCTCAACCGCAATCGGCCCGATGAGTTTGCGGTGGCGCGGCAGGCGCCTCTGGTGATCCCGCCCGATTATGCGCTGGCACCGCCGCGCCCGGGTGCTGCCCGCTCGCAGGATACCAGTCCCAACACGCTGGCGCTCGAGGCATTGTTCGGGGGCGCCGCGGCGCGCAGTGCTTCCGAAACCGCCGTGGTGACGCAGGCGGGCGGCGACAGCATCGCGCCAGGTGTTCGCTCGGATGTGGGCGATCCGAAGACGGTCGTCGTCGACAAGGGCGCGACAACCCGCGATGTGGTCGCAGCACCAGAAGGCGATGGCCAGAACGCGACGACAAGCACGCCGAAATAACACCCACGTAAACCAAAAAAAGGGCCGCACCTTCATCATCTGAAGGGGCGGCCCTTTTTTGCTGTGATGGCGATCAGAAGGCGGCGGTAAGCGACGCCACCACTGTGCCGTTGGCGATCTCGCCGCTGCCATTCTGCCCCTTGCTGAAATTGGGCTGCAGATAGGCGGAACCGCGCGGGGTAATGTCGGTGCCGACATAGGACACGTTGAACGTGAACTGATGCCAGGTGACATCGGAGCCGAAGCCATAATCGGTATAGGAGCCCGTCGGGGTGACGCTGGTGCCGTTTGGCCCAAGCCCCGGATTGCCCCAGCTGTGGCCGATATGCGCTTTCAGGGTGAACGGCGTCTTGGGAATGCCGACGGCGGCATCGCCCGTCACGTAAAGATTGTCTTCGGTATCGCCGATCCGGCTTTGCGGCGTGTTGGTGTAATTGCCCAGGGCACGTTGCTCCGGCGCATAATAGGCGCCGCCCGTGATGGTCGCCGGCCCGAGCGAATGACTATAGCGGGCAAAGAGTTCGCCAAAATCGGTGACCGTCGCGCCGCCTGGATACATATACCAGGTCAGGCCGACGTCGACCGTGCCGCTGCCAAGCGAGTGTTTGAAGCCGCCGATCAGATCGAGTTCGAGATCGGGGCCGCCAAAGGTGCCCCAGCCAGCGAGGTTCGATGCGAACAGGCCGCCATAGATCCCGCTTTTATGCGTGATCGTCATCGTTCCCTGGATGGCCGGCTTGGTATCCGATTGTGATACGCCGCGCAGGCGGTAATCGGTCGTTCCGGTAACGCTGCCGTTCAGCGTGAAGTCCTTCGGCGGGGCGGTGTCCTGCGCAAAGGCTGGCGTGGCCGTGGCGAGCATGAGCGCGCTGAGGCTGAATATCTTTAGGCGCATCGTTTCCCTTTCAAATGAGATGCGATGTCCCTGCCTGCTCGGTCCGGAGCCGTTCTTTCCGCCGGGGCGGTGCGCAGCCTGTCGTTCCAAATGTCACCATGCGTGCTATTGCTGCATTGCACAACAAAAAACGAAAAGGCGGTTTGCTGGTTGTTGCTGTACTGTTGCCAGCACGCAACAGCGGCTCAGCAGGAGGCGCGGAAGCGATCGAGCCCGGCGGCAAGATCGGCGATCAGGTCGTCGGGATCCTCGAGGCCGATGTTGAGGCGCACGATCGGGCCGGCATCGCTGCGGCTGGTGACGCTTCGATAGCGCTCTGGATTGACGGGCACCGCCAGGCTTTCGAAACCGCCCCAGCTGAAGCCGATCCCGAACAAGTCCAGTCCATCGATCAGCGCGGTGCGCGCGGCATCGCCGCCGCCGTTGAGCACGAACGCGAACAGCCCCGATGCGCCCTTGAAATCGCGAAGGAAATGCGCGTGGCCGGGGCAATCGGGAAAGGCGGGGTGGAGCACGGCTGCCACTTCGGCGCGGGTGCCGAGCCACTCGGCAATCAGCCGTGCGCTGCGATCATGCTGGGCAAGCCGCACTGCCATTGTCCGAAGCCCGCGTGAGCCGAGCCAGCAATCGTCTGGGCTGGCGATCTGGCCGAGCTGGAAACTGGTATCGCGCAGCGCCGCGAAATGGCCGGGCCCCGCCGTCACCGATCCGAGCATGGCATCCGAATGCCCGACGATATATTTCGTGCACGCAAGGATCGTCAGATCGATCCCTTTTTCAATCGCTGGAAACAGCAGTGGCGTAGCCCAGGTATTGTCGAGCAACGTCGTTACGCCCCGTGCCTTGGCCGCAGCGATGATGGCGGGCAGATCGGGCACTTCGAAGGTAAGGCTGCCGGGGCTTTCGAGCATGATCGCGCGGGTCTTGTCGCCGATCAACCCGGCGATATCGCCACCGATCATTGGATCGAAAAAGCGCGTAGCGATGCCCATCCGCTTCAGCAGAGTCGTCGCCATCGACCGGGTCGGGTCATAGGCGGTATCGATCATCAGC
>JBBQAG010000098.1:0-9650 GCA_038315875.1 Sphingomonadales bacterium
CGGTCAGTTCGCCAAGCTTGCGCAGGAACAAGGTCGTGCTCTCGAGCCCGATCGGCGCCTGCAGATAGGGCCGTTCAAGCGCCTCGCACAGGCCACGTCCGAATTCGCGGTACATGCACACATTGACGTGCGCATTGGCGAGCTTTTTGACATCGGCCAGATGGCTGCCAAGCGGGAAGACCATGTTGACCTGGGCGCCGATACCCTCCACCAAACGCCGGATTTCGGCCAGATCGGAGGGCATGTTGAACACGCCGTACATTGGCCCGATCAGGTTGACCCGGGGCTTTTCCCCTTCGCGCAGTTCCTTCAGGCTCGGCACCTTTTTCGGGCCGAACTGAGTCCACAGCCAGGTCAGCGCCCGGTCGCCCGATTGCCACTGGTCCTCATCGATCGTGCGCGGCAGGAATCGCTGGATATTGGTGCCCTCGGGCGTCACGCCGCCGCCGATCATCTCGGCGATCGATCCCGTGACGACGACCGCAGGCAAATCAGGATCGAGCGTTGCCCAGGCGCGCTTCATCGCGCCTTCGGTGCCATCGCGGCCAAGCTCCTGCTCGCCCAATCCCGTCACGACGATTGGCAATTCATGGGGCGGCAAGCCGTCGGTATAATGCAAGACCGACGTGACCGGCAGATTCTCGCAACCGACCGGGCCGTCGATAATGACCTGCAGGCCCTTGATGGCAGTGAAGGCGTAAACCGCGCCCCAGTAACCGCCAGCGCGATCATGATCGAGGACGAGCGTCATGCCGCTGCCCCCACCGAACCAAATTCGTCATGCTGAACTTGTTTCAGCATCCACCGTGCAACCGCAGCCGAAATCCAGTGTGGCGCGGTGGACCCTGAAACAAGTTCAGGGTGACGGTTGAGGAGAGTGCGAGGGAGCGTCATGTGCCGATGTGCTCCTCGGCCTTGGCCATCGCGATGCGCTTGGCGGCGAATTTGGCCTTGAACTCGGGGCGATCCTCGGGCGTTTTTTCCCAGATGCCCGCTGTGTGCCCCGTGCCGACGCCCTCGAAGAAAGCCGTCATCCGCTCCATTCGGTCTTTGTTCGCCATCGCGGCGTTGACCACCATCGCCAAGCTGCCCGCGCCTGCCGGGCCCATCAGCGGGCGGGCCGAAATCAAATTGGTGAAGTAAAGCGCCGGGATCGATTTCTGCTTGGCATGCTGGACAACCGGCGTCGTGCCGATCGCAAGATCGGGGCCGAACTCCTCGACCGCAGCCATATCCTGTTCCAGGCTCGCGCGGTACTGCACACGCACCCCGCGCGCGATCAACCATTCGCGATCGGGATCGGACCAGACCGTACGCGGGCACGCCGTGCCGACATAGGGCACGTCTGCGCCGCTTTCGATCAGCAACCGCGCGACGAGCAATTCGGAGCCTTCATAGCCCGAAACCGTGATCCGTCCCTTGATTGGCTTGGCCGCCAAGGCAGCCGCAATCACCGGAAGAAACTTGTTCTTCGATGCGTCGACCTTGTCCTGCGCAATGCCACATGCCTTGCCAATCGCGTCGAGCCACGCCGCGGTGCCATCGCGCCCAACAGGCGCGGAGCCAACAACGCTGCGCCCCGCCGCTTCGAATTCGCGGACACTAGCGGTATAGAAGGGATGGATCGCCGCCACCGCCGCGCAATCGAGTGCCGAATACAACTCGCGCCATTCGCGCGTCGGCACGACGGGGCCAGCGGCGAGACCGAGCGGCTCCAGCATGATGCCAATGCCGGGTGGGTCAGCGGGAAACATTTCACCAAGCAACGTGATCGTTGGCCGATCGGGGCGCGTCTTGGGCGCGGCGACTGGCCCCTGCTCGGCCTCCTTGCGCGCATAATTGAGCATGGCGCCGGCCAGCACGTCCTTTGCCTCGGCATGCGTCGGCACGCCGAAGCCGGGAACATCGATACCGATCACGCGAACGCCGTTGATCTGATCGGGCAGCAATTGCAGCGGCACGCCAGAGGCCGTCGGCACGCAGAGGTTGGTGACGATGATCGTGTCGTACAGCGCCGGATCGGCAAGGTCGTGGACCGCGTCGCGGATATCTTCAAACAGCTTGCCGGTGACGAGCGTTTCGGAACTGAACGGCACATAGCCTACCGTGCGGCGCGCGCCGTAGAAATGGCTGGTGAACGTCAGCCCATAAACGCAGCAAGCAGAACCGGAGAGCACCGTCGCCGTGCGCCGCATCCGCAAGCCGACGCGCAGCGAGCCAAAGGCCGGGCACATCGATTGCGGCTGATCATGCGGTCCCTTGGGATAGTCTGCGGCATAGCGATCGAGAATTTCGCTTTTGCCCGCCTTGGCAGCTGCCTCGTGCATCGTTGACGCACCGGCATGGCAGCCACCGCCTTCCGCCTCGGGACTGCCAAGGTCGATGCGATCGGTTTCGCGGGATGGGTTTTCCAGATCCACCGATCAGACCGTATCGTACACGATTTCGAGCGACGGCTTCACGACGAACTCGGCGCCGCGCATATCCGCCTGAGACGCTGGCCGCAGTGTGTAATCGGCCCCCGTCACATCGGCCGAAAACAGATTGAGCAAGCCGTCCTGATCGAGCGGCGTCGGGCGGAGTGGCGGCGCCTCGGCGACGTTGATCGCAAGTTCCTCGAACAGGCTGGCCCATTGGCCACCTGGCTTGCCGATGATCTGATAGTTGGCGGATTTCTTGCGGATATCCTCGTTCGCCGGGATCGCGCACAGCACCGGAATGCCAACGGCTTCGGCAAACGCATTGGCTTCGCCTGTGCCATCGTCCTTGTTGAGGATCATCCCGGCCACGCCGACATTGCCGCCCATCTTGCGGAAATATTCGACTGCCTTGCAGACGTTGTTGGCGACATAGAGCGATTGCAGATCGTTCGAAGCGACGACGATGACTTTCTGACACATGTCGCGCGCGATCGGCAGGCCGAAGCCGCCGCAGACCACGTCGCCTAGGAAATCGAGCAGGACGTAATCGAAGCCCCATTCGTGGAAGCCCAGCTTTTCGAGCGTTTCGAAGCCGTGGATGATCCCACGACCGCCACAACCGCGACCGACTTCGGGACCGCCAAGCTCCATTGCGAACACACCGTCGCGCTGAAAGCAGACATCCTCGATGCCGATTTCCTCGCCCGCCAGCTTCTTCTTCGAACTCGTCTCGATGATCGTCGGGGTCGATTTGCCGCCGAACAACAGGCTGGTCGTATCGGACTTGGGATCGCAGCCGATCAAGAGAACGCGCTTGCCCTGCTGCGCCATCATGTAGCTGAGATTGGCGAGCGCAAAGGACTTGCCCGATCCACCCTTGCCGTAAATGGCAATGATCTGGGTTTCCTTGGTCACCGGGCCCGTGTGTACAGGATCGGGCTCCTGATTCGCCTCATCGCGGAGCGCGCCTAGATCGAGCCCATGCTCAAGCATCGTCATTCACTTCTCCAGTCGAGCACCATCTTGAGGCAATCGGGATCGCCAAAGGCTGCAGGATAGGCCTCTGCAGCATCGCTTGCGGGCCGCACGTGGCTGATAAGCCCGCTCAGGCTCAATCGCCCCTCATCGACGAGTGCGGCGGTGGCTCGAATATCGTCCACGGTAAATTCAGCCGCGATCCTTAGTCGCGCTTCGCGCATGAAGGCGGGCGGAAAGGTGAAGCTTAGCTTGTCGTAGAAACCGGCAAGCACCACTTCGCCGCCCTTGGCGAGTCGAGCGATCAGGCTATCAAGGATATTGCCCGCGCCGCTCGCGTCGCAGATCGTGCGATAGCTTTTGCACTCGTCGACCGAGGGATCGATCACTGGATAACCGAAATCTCCACGGCGACGCTCCGCCGCGGTTTCCCAGACGATTGGCACCGAATGGCCAAGTGCCACGGTAATCCGCGCGATCAGTCGCCCCAATATGCCATGTCCGACAATCAACTCGGGCGGGGCGCCCGCGACGATCGCATGATGCGCCGTGGCAGCGAGCGCGACGAGAATGCCCGCCTCGCCCAATGATTCATCGACAGGCATGGCCCGCGCCGCCGGCAGGATGACGCGACGCGCCGTGCCCCCGAACAATCCGCGCGCCTGCGTGTAGCAATTGGCCCCGGGCACGAACACCCATTCGCCGATCCGGCTACGCGCTTCGGCGCCAGCATCGACCACTCGACCAACCGATTCGTACCCTGGCACCAAGGGATATCCCATACCGGGGAAGGTCGGCATCCGACCCGACCAGAGCAGCTTTTCAGTGCCCGAACTAATCCCACTCCAGGCCACTTCAACGAGGATATCGCCCGGCCCCATTGGGTTAAGCGCCAACGGACGCAACGAGAGCGTCTCGGGTGCCTCCAATATGACCGCCAGCGTCTCCACGACATCTCCCCTTGGCGCCGTCCCATCAGGAGACCCTGCGCCATGGTTGTCAGTCTATATTGACACTAATTGTTGTCAACTGATTTGGACGGTCTAGGTGTCACCGCGTCGCAACAATCGCGCTAACGGTCAGCGGCAACGGCGTTGAAACCGTCCGTGATCGGCTGAAACCTGCGGCGCGCAGCAGCTCTGCAATAGCGCGAAGACTGCGGGGGCGGCCTGAGCCCATTGCCCAGAGATACATACCGAAATAGGCATCGCCCGCTGGCTCGGCGCCCTTCGATTCGGCCATCGGCTCGGCGATCAACAGCCGGCCACCGGGCGCCAGTGCCGCGTGAATGTTACGCAACAGCCTCAGCGCCGGCGCATCATCATGATCGTGCAATACCCGAATCAGCGTCACGAGATCATGCCCCGTTGGCAGCGGCCCTGCGAGAAAATCACCGCTGTGGATTGTTGTGCGTGGCCCGTGCCCCGCCGCTGCAAGTGCGGCTCTGGCGCGATCACCAACCGCCGGCAAATCGAACAGCGACAAATGCAGCCCCGGGGTGCGGTTCGCGACGGCAGCGATAAAGGCGCCTTCACCCCCGCCGACGTCGAGCATCCGCCGGTGCCGCGTAAAATCGTAGCTGTTGATGACATGCTCTGCCACCAACGGCTGTGAGGCGGCCATCAGTCGCGAATAGGCAGCGACTTCATCGCTGCCTCCCTGCCCGGCCTGTTCGGCATAGGTCCAGTAATTGGATAATTGCCCGCCGCCGGCGCCGCGCCGCAAAAGTCCTACCGGATCGGCAAGATCGGCATAAAGCAGGCGGTGATGCGCCACCATTTCGGTGATGCCCGGGTTACCGCGCAGCGCTGCGCCATCGGCACCGAGTGCCCAGCGAGTCGGTCCCAGCCGCTCTGCCAGCTTCAGCGCGGCGGCCGCGCGGAGCAGCCGATCGGCGCCCTCAAGCGGCAAATTGATCCGTGTCGCGATTGACTCGATTTCCTGGGGCCCTTCGGCAAGCAAATCGAGCAAGCCAAGCTCTACGCACGCCGCAATCACCTGAGAATAAGTGAAGCCCGCCACCAGGTCGAACATGGAGCGCGCCTTTTGCCGCACAATCCCGCGCGTCAACGGGAACCGTACGGCAAAACGCTGGAAAGCAGGATCCGCCAGCAAGCGATTGCGCCAGCCGATCCACTTTTCCCGCCAATCGCTGTTGTCTTTGTTTTCTGACAGTCTCATATGTCCAATTAATTGGACGGTCAGCAAAGGGCCGTCAATTGCGGTTAAGGACAGTTATGCAGCGCGACAAGGTCATCGTGATCGGCGCCGGGGTCGGTGGGCTTGCCAGCGCGGCGCTGCTCGCGGCGAACGGGCTCGACGTGACCGTGCTCGAGGCGGCATCTGCACCCGGCGGCAAGATGCGGCGGGTGGCGGCCGGCGATACGCTGATCGACGGCGGGCCGACCGTGTTCACGATGCGCGATGTGTTCGACGACATATTCGAGACATGCGGCGCCAGCCTCGACGATTATCTGACGCTTCATCCCGCCGCCACGCTCGCGCGTCACGCCTGGGGGGATGAGCGGCTGGACCTTTACGCCGATCGCGATCGCAGTGCCGATGCCATTGCCGATTTCGCCGGTGCCGACAATGCGCGCGGATACCGCGCATTTTGTGCAGAAGCACAGCAGATATTCACCGCGCTCGACTCGCCGTACATGCGCAGCCAGCGCGGGTCGCCGATGAAACTCGCTTGGAAGATGGGTCTCGCCAATCCGCGCGATCTTATCACCAAACGACCGTTCGAGACGCTTTGGAAGGCGCTTGGCAATCATTTCAGCGATCCCCGGCTGCGGCAATTATTCGGGCGCTACGCCACCTATTGCGGCTCCTCCCCCTTCCAATGCCCGGCAACACTCATGCTCATCGCCCATGTCGAGGCGAGCGGCGTGTGGTTTCTTGAAGGCGGCATGCACGCGCTCGCCCGCGCGCTCGAGCGGCTCGCAACCGAGCGCGGCGCACGTTTTCGTTATGATGCGCCGGTGGGCGAAATTCTTGTCGAGGAGGGGCGCGCGAGTGGCGTGGTGTTGTCAGGCGGAGAACGGCTGATGGCGGGATCGATCATCTGCAACGCCGATCCGGCGGCGCTTGCCGATGGTCGCTTCGGTGCCGCCGTCAGCAGCGCCGTCCCCGGCATGCCCGCCAGCCGACGGTCGCTTGGCGCAATGGTGTGGACCGCCCAAAGCCGGACGACGGGCTTCCCGCTTCATCATCACAATGTTTTCTTTTCAAACGACTATCCTGCCGAGTTCATCGATCTCGCTGGGTCGCGATTGCCTGCCGACCCAACCGTCTATGTCTGTGCGCAGGACCGCGATGATGCCGGTCATGCGCCGGACGGCCCGGAACGCCTGCAGATTCTCGTCAACGCCCCCGCCATCGGCGACGGCCCCGGATTCACCCAAGTGGAGATCGATACATGCCAATCGCGGATGCTGGAGAGTTTGCGAGCGGCCGGCCTCTCGGTGGCACTGCCGCCATCGGCCACGACACTGACGACGCCAGCCGGATTCGAGGCACTGTTTCCCTCGACGGGTGGAGCCCTTTATGGACCGGCCTCGCACGGATGGGCGGCGTCCTTCCGCCGGCCCGCCGCCCGGACACGGATCCCTGGTCTTTATTGCGCGGGCGGGAGCACGCACCCGGGCGCCGGCGTGCCGATGGCAGCGCTCAGCGGCGGCCTTGCCGTCGATATCCTGCTCAAGGACCGCGCTTCGATGTCGCGGTCGATGCCAACGGCTATGCCTGGTGGTATATCGACGCCTGCAGCGAAGACGGGAAGCACGGCCTCACGATCATCGCGTTCATCGGCAGTGTCTTCTCGCCCTATTACAAGCTGAGTGGCAGGGGCCATCCCGAAAATCATTGCGCGATCAACGTCGCGCTCACTGGCCCGCGCGGCAGCGCCTGGGCGATGACGGAGCGCCCGCAAGCGCAGGTGATCCGCAACGCCGATACCCTGGCTGTCGGACCCAGCGCGCTGCATTGGGACGGCAACGTGCTGGTGATCGATATCAACGAGACATCGGCACCGCTGCCCTATCCAGTGCGCGGGCAAGTGCGCGTCTATCCCGAGATGATCGGCACGACAGGGTTCAACCTTGATCCCGCCGGCAAGCATCGCTGGCACCCCGTCGCACCGCGCGCGCGAGTCGAGGTGAAGATGGATCGCCCCGGCATCAGCTGGAGCGGCGGCGGCTATTTCGATTCGAACTTCGGCGAGGAATCGCTCGAGGACGGTTTCGACGATTGGCACTGGTCTCGCGCGCATCTGAAAAACGATGTCGCCGTGCTGTATGAAGGGCGGCGCAGCGACGGCATGCCGTTCGATCTCGCGCTCAGGATGGACAGGCAGGGGCATTGGCACGATGTCGCGCCGCCGCCCGTCGCCAGGCTGCCGCGCACCAATTGGCGGATCGACCGGATCACCCGCGCCGATGCCGGCAGCTCCCCAAAAGTCGCCAAGACCTGGATCGACGCGCCCTTCTATGCCCGCTCGGCACTCGACACCCGGCTGTTCGGGGAAGATGTTCGCGCAGTGCATGAAAGCCTGTCGCTCGGGCGTTTCCGCTCACCGATCGTCCAGTCGATGCTCCCTTTCCGGATGCCGCGCGCGATCGGCTAAGGCGTCACGCTCTTTCTTGTCGCGCGCAATCGATCGCGTCATCGACCAATATTGCCAGGCGCAAAAACCGAGCATCAGCCCGCCCGACACGACCATCTCGATGACGCCCAGATTATTGCCGATCATCCCCGTGCTCCTCAGCCGATGACGCCCCGCTCTCGCGCGATACGCTCGATCGATGCAGCGACGCGGGACGGGTCTTCTTCATGCGCCAGATGGCCAAGAGCCGGCAAGGTTTCGATCGTCGCCCCCATCACGCGCGCCGTCGCCGCGCGCGCGCTGGATACCGGAATTGCAGCGTCTGCTTCGCCGTGGATCAACCGCAGCGGCACCGAAAGGCCCGGCAGATCGATCGCCAGCCTCTCGAGGTCCCAATCGGCCATCATCGTGATCGCGCCGGCGCAGTGGCCCGGCGTCGCAAACAGTCGACCGTAGAAATCGGCCCCCGCCGAATCGATCGTCGATCCCGTGCTCCGCGCCAGAAACCGCCCTGCCTCGCCCGCCTGCCGCGCAATGCCGGCAAAGATATGCGGCGCGAACGGATTGACGAACAGCATTCGGGCAAGCGTCGGGAAAATCTTCGCGGCGAGCCCGGGAAACGGCATCAGCGCTGCGTTGAGACCGATCACCGCCGCAGGCTTTTGCGCAGTATCGATCGCCATCCGCACGGCAATCGCCGCGCCAGCCGAATGGCCGACGATCACCGCGGGCTGGAGTTCGAGCGCTGCCATCAGGTCAGCCACCGCGCGTGCCATTGCCGGCATCGCCAGCCCGCCGCTCGGACGCCCAGCGGTAAAGCCGTGCCCCGGCAAATCGGGCGCAACGATCGTGAAGTTTTCCGCAAGCAACGGCATCAAATCGCGCCAGCTGTGAGTCGCCGCCCCAGTGCCGTGGAGCAGCAGCATCACCGGCGCGGCCGGGTCGGCATGCGGCATCACTTGCACATGCCACTGCAATCGGCCGACATTGATGAAGCGGCTGGCCGTGCGATTGGGCCAGCCAATACCCTCTTTCTCCCAGCGCGGGCGATCACTTAGCATTCTGGGCATCCTTCACGGCGGTGTGCATTGCGCGGGCATCTGCACGCGGCAAGGGCAGATAGCGTGCGCGCATCGCCGCCGCGATCTTGGCACCCTCAGGCCGAGGCCGGGGGGAGGTATCGACAAACGCCGCGCCGATACCCGCCAACCCGATCGCCCTGGCTGCAGCTTCGGCGTCATCCTCGGCCATCTGGCGCACCGCGCGGCCATCGGCGGCGATATTGGCGCGGCCATCGGTCAACACGACGATGAACGGCGTGCGCCCGCGTTTGCGTGCCGCCTCCGCCAACCCCAGCGCCGCCTCAAGACCCGCAGCAAGCGGTGTCCCGCCCCCGCCCGGCAGCGCCGCCAACGATTTGCGGGCCCGTGCAAGCGAGCGCGTCGGCGGCAAGAGCAGTTCGGCGCTCGTCCCTCGGAAAGCGATCAGCGCCACCTGCGCGCGCTTCACATAGGCCTCTGCCAGCAGCAGTTCGACCGCGCCCTTCGCCTCGGCCAGCCGCGCCAGCGCCGACGAACCCGACGCATCTACCGCAAAGATCGTCACTGCCTCGGCCCGCGATTCGAAGCGGCGGATGCGCAGATCGTCCT
>JBBQAG010000041.1:0-20660 GCA_038315875.1 Sphingomonadales bacterium
CAAGATTCTGAAATCGAGCCTTTTGTGGCAGCTGACCGGTGGTTTCGTGATTGGCACTGTCGGTATGCTCGTGTTGCAGCCAGCCAATGCCGCCACACTTGACTATGGCGCACCGATCGTCGCCGCCGCGCAGCACTGATCGTCCGGATCGTTCGATCTTCGGCACAAATCGGGCGGGCGGTGTAACCCCCGCGTCGTCCGGCACGTAAGCGAGGTTGGAGAACCAAGAGGATGATCATGACCCGTATGCTTATTGCCACCGCCGGCTTCGCCGGTCTCGCCGCCATCGCCTTTGGTACTGGCACCGCCAGCGCCGAGCGTGCGGTCGTCATTCCTGCAGCCGCGCATGACGTGCCCGCCACCCCCGGTCTGCAGACCGCCGTTCTTGCCGGCGGCTGCTTCTGGGGCATGGAAGCCGTTTTCGAACATGTGAAGGGCGTCCAGTCGGTTACCGCGGGCTACGCCGGCGGCAGCGCGACCACCGCCACCTATGATCAGGTAAGCAGCGAGACGACCGGCCATGCCGAGGCGATCAGGATTGTCTACGACCCCAAGGTCGTCAGCTATGCGACATTGCTGCGCGTCTATTTTTCGGTGGCGCACAACCCGACCGAGCTCGATCGTCAGGGTCCGGATAGCGGCCCTAGCTATCGCTCGGCGGTCTTTCCCCAAAACGCCGTCCAGAAGGCCGTGGCCGCGGCTTATATCGCGCAGCTTGGCAAGACCCATGCCTTTGCGGGCCCGATCGTCACCAAAATCCAGAGCGGCAATTTCTACGCAGCCGAAGAATATCACCAGAATTTCTTCGATCGGAACCCCTACCACCCCTATATCGTGCGCTTCGACAAGCCCAAGGTTGCCGCGTTCAAGGCGGCGTTCGGCCCGATCGCCAAGCAATAATCCCGCTAGGCCACCAGGTCGAAGCGCAACAGCCGATCCTCCAACGGCACAAGCGCTTCGGCCCGGCGGCCGACCGCCCGCGTAATTTCGGGATGCGTGGCATCGAGCCCGCCCGTCAACGCGCCGAAGGCAGGCAGGACGAGCTTGGTCGCCGAAGCGACGAAACAACGCCGCGACACCTGCCGCCCGCGCAACCGCACCCGCAGCTTGGGATGGAAATGCCCCGATAGTTCCGGTCGCTGCTCCGCTGGGTCGGCTTCGTGCCGCAGCACCACCCCATCGACGACAACCTCTGAGACGACGTCGCCGCCACAGCGATCGACCATTGCGGCATCGTGATTGCCCGTGATCCAGGTCCAGCGCGTCTGCTCGGTCAATCCCCGCAGCATCGCCTGCGCCCGTTCTGGCAGGCGATCGCACCCTGCCGAATCGTGAAAGCTATCCCCCAGGCACCATATTTCGACCGGAGAAATCCGATCGACCAGCACCGTCAAAGCAGCAAGCGTTGCAATGCTATCGTACGGCGGCAGCATCTGGCCGCCCTTGGCGAACCAGCTCGCCTTTTCTAAGTGAAGATCCGCTACCAGCAGCGCACGCCGATCCAGCCAGAACAGCGCGCCCTCAGAGAGCGCGGCAAGTGAATGCCCAGCGAACGAAAAGGGAACCATCATCACCGCTATGCCGCCAGTCAGCCGCTCTAGCAATCCCAACATGGGTTGCGATGAAATGAGTTGCGTGGGCAGACCACAGGCGTAAAGCGCGCCGTCCATCGAAGAGCACCAAAGCCCATGTCCGCAACCGAACCGCCGCTTGACGGCGCACCGCGGCGCAATCCCGCCAACCTGATCCTGACGCTCGGCGCGCTGGGTGTGGTGTTTGGCGATATCGGCACCAGCCCGCTCTACGCCTTTCGTGAGGCGCTTCAGCAAACCGCCGGCGACGGCATCGATCCTGGCGAGATACTGGGCGTGCTGAGCCTCGCTGTCTGGGCGCTCATCCTCATCGTCTCCGTCAAATATGTGCTGTTCCTGACGCGCGCCGACAATCAGGGCGAAGGCGGCGTGCTGGCGCTGACAGCGCTCGCCCGGCACGCCACTGGACGGCGATCGGTGATTGCGCTGGTGCTGGGGGCAATCGGCGCCTCGCTCTTTTACGGCGATGCGATCATCACGCCGGCACTGTCGGTGCTTTCGGCCATTGAAGGGCTGCGCACCATTCCCGGCGCGAGCGGCATCTTCGGCGAGAATGAGATCATCGCGCTGACGATCGTCATTCTGGTCGCACTGTTCATGATCCAGTCGCGCGGCACCGCCAGCGTTTCCCGGCTGTTCGGGCCGGTCTGCCTGCTATGGTTCATCGCAATCGGCGGGCTCGGCGTGTACCATATCCTTGATGAACCAACGATCCTGCGGGTGTTCTTGCCGACGTACGGGATCACCTTCCTGATCGGCCACGGCGTGCTTGGCCTGTTCGTGCTGGGTGCGGTGTTCCTGACGGTAACGGGTGCGGAGGCCCTGACGGCAGACATGGGGCATTTCGGGCGCGTGCCGATCCAGCTCGGCTGGTTTGCCGTCGCCTTTCCTGCGCTCACGCTCAACTATCTGGGCCAGGGAGCGTTCGCTCTCAATGCCCTGGAGATCGCAGCTTCGGGGCACCAGCCCTTTGCCAATCAGGACTGGTTCTTTGTGATGGCGCCCGAGTCGGTTCGAATCCCGCTGATCGTGCTGGCTGCGCTCGCCACGATCATCGCCAGTCAGGCGGTCATCACAGGCGCCTTTTCGCTCACCCAGCAGGCGATCCAGCTTGGCCTTTTGCCACGGCTGCGCATCCGCCAGACATCGGCGGCGCATTCGGGGCAAATCTATCTCCCGTCGGTGAACTGGCTACTGCTCGCAGGCGTGCTGATCCTCGTTGTCCAGTTCCGCAATTCATCGGCAATGGCGGCGGCTTATGGTATCGCGGTGACGGGAACGATGGTCGTCACGACGTGCCTTGCCTATCTGGTGGTACGGCACAGCTGGGGCTGGCCCCGTGCGCGCGCGATCTTGCTGATCGTGCCGTTCCTTGCGCTCGACCTGATCTTTTTTGGCGCCAATATCCTGCGTGTGATCGAGGGGGGCTGGGTGCCTTTGGTCGTCGCCGCCGCGATCGGACTGATGATTGCGACCTGGATGCGCGGTCGCCGGATCGTGAGTGCTTTCGAACAGCGCCAGAGCATTCCGCTCGCCGATCTGGCCGCCGCGCTTGCCAAGCGTCCGCCCGAACGCGTCGAGGGAACAGCGGTGTTCCTGACCGCGAACCCCGCCAACACGCCCGGCGCGCTGCTCCACAATCTGAAGCACAACAAGGTGCTTCACGAGCGCAACCTGATCGCCAGCGTGCGGACGGCCGATCGGCCGGTCGTGCCGCCCGAGGAGCGCTTCAAGGTGATGCGCGTCGACGATAACTTTACCAGCGTCGTGCTCACCTATGGCTTTATGGAGACGCCGGACGTGCCGCATGACCTGGCGCAGAACGGCACCCCCGATATGATGCCGGTGGAGCCAATGAAGACGAGCTATTTCATCGGTCGCAACACGCTGAAAGCGTCTGCCGAGGAAGGCATGCCGCTATGGCAGGATCGCATCTTCATGTTCCTGCAAAGGAACGCCAGCGACCCAACCGATTTCCTTCGTATTCCGCCCGGCAAGGTGCTCGAGCTAGGCGAGCAGGTGACCGTTTAAGGGCAGCTGATCGTCGACCTGGATCGTCGGCAACGCGCTCGTTCCCTAGCCCGCCGCGAAAGCCTTCACCAAGTCGAACAGATAGTCACGGCCCGCATAGATCGATTCCACGCGGATACGTTCGTTCAGGCCGTGGGTGCCGTTCCCGTCGGGATCGATGAAGGTGCCCGGCGCCCCGTAAACCGGGATGCCGATCGCCTCCAGAAAAATGCCGTCGGTCGCGCCCGTCGACATCAGCGGCAGCACTGGTATGCCAGGGAAATGCTTGGCGGCGACCGCCTTCATCGGGCCAATGATCTTGGGATCGAGCGCTGGCGGGATCGCGGTTGGACGAACAGGCGAGTTGGCCGTTACCTTCACTTTGGGGCCAGCCAGTTCCTGCAGCTTTGCCAGCGTCCCGTCCACGGTCTCGCCGGGGAAAATGCGGCAATTGACATTGGCCGTCGCGCGCTGCGGCAGTGCATTTTCGGCATGGCCTGCGCTGACTAGCGTGGCAACGCAGGTGGTACGCAGCGTCGAGTGCATCGCCTTGTCGCGACTGACGATCGCGTCTGCCGCCTTGTCCTGCGGGTCGGCGAGCAGCTTGGTAATCGCACCCCCCATCGCACCGCCAATCGATAGCGCAGAGGCGGTGAAAAAGGCGCGGGTCGTGTCGGTGAATTTCACCGGGAAGTCATAGCCGGCGACCGCTTTCAGGGAGTCTGCCAGCTGATAGATCGCATTATCGGGCACTGGCTGCGAGCTGTGCCCGCCGGGATTGGTGCCCGTGAAGCTGTAATTCTGCGATGCCTTTTCGCCGACCTGGATCGCCAGCACCTGGCGCTTGCCTTCAGGCGTATAGCGCCCGCCGCCGCCTTCGTTGAGCGCGAATTCGGCGGCGATCAGCTCGGGCTTGTTCTTCGCCAGCCAATCGGCACCGTTAAACGCGAAGGTGGTTTCCTCGCCACAGGTCAGCGCCAGCTTGATCGTGCGCTTCGGTTTGTAGCCGTCCTTCTTGAAGCGGACCATGCTGTCCGCCCAGATCGATGCCTGCGCCTTGTCGTCGACGGTGCCGCGCGCATAATAATAGCCACCCTCCTCGATCAACGTGAAGGGATCGCGCACCCAATCCTCGCGCTTCGCCTCCACCACGTCGAGATGGCCGAGCAGCAACATCGGCTTCACCTGCTTGTCGGTGCCCTGCAGCACCACGACAAGCCCGCCTTCCTTGGGATGATCGGGGACGGAGAAATAGGTGATGTCGCCATCTGTATAGCCCGCCGCCTTCAGCCGCGTGCCGATTTGCGCGGCGGCCAGAGTGCAGCTGCCGGACGACAGCGTCGTGTTGGTTTCGACAAGTTCCTTGTAGAGCCCGAAAAACGCCTTTTGATCGGGGCGGTCCTGCGCCGATGTCGCGATTGGGAGCAACACACCTGCTGCCGCAAAGCCGATACCTATACCGATTACATGATTGACCGCGCGCATTGCCGTCCCCTCTCCGAACATCATCATTGCAGGGGAATAGATAGGCTTTATCGCGGGCTGGCAACCATTGGCCGCAAATCAAAGATGGTTACGCGGCAGCGACAGCCGCACTTCGCGATTGGCAAAATCGATATCGACCCGCCGAAACAGCCGCAGGGCATCCATGCCGAGAAGCAACGCGGGCTTGTTCTTGAGGCCAAGTCGAGCAAATGGCGCCGCATCGGCAAAGGCGACGGGCAGATTCTGAAAAGTGACGCCGCCAATCTTCACTTCGCCGATCTGCGTATAATCAGCACTCATCGAATCGCCGGTGACGCCGATCAACGAAATCGGCTTCAAGGTGGCCTTGCGGTTCAACAGCGCACGACGCAGCGCAAAATTGCCCATGCTGACGACCGAGCCGGTATCGAGCACCACCCGCACCCGTTGGCCGCGATAAAAAGCGTCGGTGACGACCAGCTGGCCGAGCAGACTCCTGGCCTGGATAACGATCTCATCAGGCGCCGCGGCTGAAGCGAGAAAGCGCCGCTTGCGAGATGGCGTGACCGACATTTCGTTGCTGTCGAAATTGATCACGACCGAATGGCCCTTGAGCGAATCGATCCCAAGCAGCCCCGGCGCGCCCAGATCCTTGCCCTCCAACGTGGGCGCCTCAATCCGTTCGGCGCCAGCGGTGCTGACGCTGAGCGACGGGATGACAACGGTGCCGACATTGCTCGTCCCCGTCATCGCCGTCACTCGAACGCCGGGGCCCCGCGCCAGCCTGAGCAAACCAGCCAGTTCGCGCGAAATCACCGTGCGTTCAGCACCCGTGTCGATGGTGAAGGGAAACGGGCCATTGCTGCCGATCGTGACAGGGACGGTCATTCTACCGGGAATATCAGTGCCGATTCCAAGGACATCGGCGCGCGTCGGCTGGGGCAATTCCTCAGAGGCAAGGGTCGCCTGCGGGATAAGCATCAACACTGGAAACAGGGCTAAAAGGCCGCGCATGCAAAGGACATTACGCCTGCGCAATCGCTTCCACAATAGCCGCCTCAGTCGAGCCGCATCGCCTCTGTCGCCAGTGCCTCCGCCTCGATCAGCAACGCATCGTCGGCCAGCCCCTGCGGCACGCTTTCGCGCCCGATCATCACCAGCACCGGCACTGCCAATGGCGAGACCCGATCAAGCGTCACATGGAGCATCGTACCTGCCGCACGATCGAGAAGATCGGCGAGGCGGCCGACATCGGTGAGCTTGCTGCGCGCATCGGCCCACGCTGCCTTGAGCAACAGGTGGTCGGGCTCGTACCGCCGCAGCACGTCATAGATGAGGTCGGTCGAAAAGGTGACCTGCCTGCCGGTCTTGCGTTTCCCGGGATGCTGGCGCTCGACAAGCCCGCCGATCACCGCGACTTCCCGAAAGGCGCGTTTGAGCAGGTGCGATCCCTGCACCCAGTCGACAAATTCATCCTCCAGGATATCGGCGGAGAACAGGCTTGCTGGATCGGTCACTGGATCGAGCGAATAGCAGGCGAGCGCATAATCGTTCGAGACAAAGCCCAGCGGCTTCAGGCCCTGCGTTTCCATCCGCCGGGTGAGCAGCATGCCAAGCGACTGGTGCGCGTTCCACCCCTCGAAGCTGTAGGCGACCATATAATGGCGCCCCTCATGCGGAAAGGTTTCGACGAGCAGTTGGCCCGGTTGCGGCATGATCGAGCGCCGCGACTGGATGTCGAGCCATTCGCGCACGTCATCGGGAAAGCGGTGCCAGCCGCTTGGATCGGCAAGAAAGCCGCGCACGCGGTTGGCAAGATTGGTCGTTAACGGCATCCGCGCGCCCCCGTAGCTCGGGATTCGCGCTGGGCGGGCGGTCGCGCGGACGATCAGGTCCTCGGTGTCGATCTTCTCGACCTCAAGGCTCATCCCAGCGAAGAAAAACGTGTCGCCGTGGCTGAGCGTGGCCGCGAACGCTTCTTCAACCCGGCCCAGTTGCCGGCCGTTCTTGAAGCGGACCTTGAGCATCGTCGCCTCGACGATGATGCCCGCGTTGAGGCGATGTTGAGCGATGAATTTGGGATGGCTGACGCGCCAGCGGCCGTCAGGGTCAAGCGCCAGCCGCTTGAACTTGTCATAGGCCTTCAGCGCATAGCCGCCGTCGCTGATAAAGCCGAGCACATGGCCGAATTGTTCGGGCGTCAGCGCCGAATAGGGCAGCGCCGATTGCACCTCGCCGAGCAGATCGACTTCGTGAAACGGGGCGGCGCAGGCGCAGGCCATGATGTGCTGCGCCAAGACGTCGAGCCCACCGGCACGGAATATATCGGCATCGAGCTCCCGATCCGCGACCGCATCGAGTGCGGCACGCGCCTCCAGATATTCGAATCGGTTGCCGGGGACGACGATCGCCTCCGATGGTTCATCGAGCCGGTGGTTGGCGCGGCCAATCCGCTGCAACAACCGCGAGGCGCCCTTGGGTGCCCCCATCTGAATGACGCAATCGACATCGCCCCAGTCGATCCCCATATCCAGGCTGGCGGTGCACACCAGGCCGCGCAACTTGCCATCGGCCATCGCCGCCTCCACTTTGCGACGTGCCTCGAGCGACAGCGATCCGTGGTGGATGCCGATCGGCAACTGCATGTCGTTCACCTTCCACAGATCCTGGAAGATCAGTTCGGCGAGCGCGCGGGTGTTGCAGAAGACGAGCGTCGTCTTGTGCGTCTCGATCTCGGCAATCACCTGTTCCGCTGCATATCGCCCCGAATGGCCCGACCACGGCACGCGCCCCTGCGGCAGCAGGATCGAGATATCGGGCTCGGCACCGGGCTCGCCCTGCACCATCGTCACCGTATCGATATCGCCATCGGGGGCGAGCCAGGCGCGATAGCCGTCGGGGTCGGCCACCGTCGCCGATAGCGCGACCCTGCGCACCGCCGGGGCAATCGCCTGCAACCGCGCCATCGACAAGGCGAGCAGATCGCCGCGCTTCTGCGTGGCAAAGGCATGAACCTCGTCAACCACAATCGTTTTCAGCCCTGCAAACATCAGGAAACTATCGGGATAGCTGAGCAGCAAGGAGAGCGATTCGGGGGTCGTTAGCAATATTTGCGGCGGGCGGATGCGCTGCCGCACCTTGCGGTCGCTCGGCGTATCGCCGGTGCGCGTTTCGACCCTGATATCGAGCTGCATCTCCGCAATCGGGTTGATCAGGTTGCGCTGCACATCCACCGCCAGCGCCTTGAGCGGCGAGACGTAAAGCGTGTGCAGGCCCTCTCCCGGGCTGTCGATCAATTCCGCCAACGTCGGCATGAATCCGGCCAGCGTCTTGCCCGCGCCAGTGGGCGCCACCAGCAGCGCATGCCGCCCCGCGCGCCCCGCCGCCAGCATCGCCAATTGGTGCGCACGCGGCGCCCATCCCTTGGCAGCGAACCAGTCGGTCAGCGGTTGGGGAAGGACTGGCTGGGAACTTTGCTGCATCTCGGCCATATAGGCGCGATGACCAAGCTCGGCGACTGGATCGATCCGCAGCCCGGCGGCATCTATGTGGCGGCGGCGGACGCGTGGATCGACCCTGCGTCGCCACGCCCCCGCGCGCTGGTGACCCACGGGCATGCCGATCATGCGCGTGGCGGCCACGGGGCGGTGTGGGCGACGCCCGAAACACTGGCGATCATGGACGCGCGTTACGGCCAGCAGACCGCCCACCCGGTTGGCTATGGCGAACGCATCACGCTCGGCGCGGTCGATATAACCTTTGTGCCTGCCGGCCATGTGCTTGGCTCGGCCCAGATCCTGCTTGAGCATCGCGGCGAGCGGATCGTCGTCTCGGGCGACTACAAGCGTCGCGCTGATCCTACCTGCGCGCCGTTCGAGCCCGTCAAATGCGATATCTTCATTACCGAGGCGACCTTTGGCTTGCCGGTTTTCCGCCATCCCGAAACCGGGGACGAGATCGACAAGCTGACGGCTGCCCTCCACGCAAATCCCGATCGATGTGTGCTCGTTGGTGCCTATGCCCTTGGCAAGGCACAGCGGGTGATTCGCGAATTGCGCGATCGCGGGCATGCCGCGCCGATCTACATCCACGGTGCGATGCAACGGCTGTGCGATCTCTATGTCGCCCATGGCGTCGATCTGGGCGAGCTGCGGCCCGCAACCGTGGCAGGCAAGGCCGAGATGATGGGGCACATCATCGTCGCGCCGCCGTCTGCGCTCCAGGATCGCTGGTCTCGCCGCCTGCCCGATCCAATCACCGCGATGGCAAGCGGCTGGATGCGCGTGCGCCAGCGCGCGGTCCAGCGCGGGGTCGAACTACCGCTGATCCTGTCGGATCATGCCGATTGGGACGAGCTGACCGACACGCTCACCGAAATAGCGCCGCGCGAAGTATGGGTAACGCATGGCCGCGAAGAAGCGCTGGTACACTGGTGCCAGACGCATCAGATCAAGGCGCGCGCGCTGGCGCTGATTGGCTATGAGGATGAAGACGACTGATCCAGTCCGATGCCCTCTGGAAACGGTACCTCAGCGTCGCTGGATCGAAAGACAGCCTGACCCATTCGATCGAGCCTCAACGATCGACCCGAACCGGCCGAAATATTTCTCGTCGATTGCGGGGCTTACGGTCGATTGGTGCGTTTTGCTCTGGTCAGCGGGAAATTATTTGAGCGTTGATGCCCTGGCATTGGCCAGCGACGAGGAAGACGGCGATTGACCGCGCTGCGCTTGACAGGACGGTACTCGGTCGGTTTTTGAGACCGTTTGTTGGAGGTTGGATGGTACGTGCCATGATATTGGTGATCGCCGCCGCAGCGAGCCTGGGCCTTTCGGCAACCGGCGCCGCTGCGGAAACCGCGCGGCAATCGCTGACAGAGGCCGCCTTCTTCACCAGCAGCAGGGCGACCGCGCTGGCCGGGGTCAACGCCGCCGAGGCGCAATCGCTTGCTTCGCTGAAGCACAGCCCGGCCGATCAGGAAGCGCGGATCACCCGCGCGATTGCCGCAAGCTATCGTGCCAAATTGACCAACAGTCGCGGCGATGCCCTCGCCGCACGCGACCTATTCGAAAAACTCGTGGCAGACGATGCCGGCAACGCCGAGGCGCAGGCAGCGCTTGGCGGATGGCATGTCGAGGCATTGGCGACGCTTGGTAGCATGGTTGGGCGGATGGCGCTTGGTGCGCGTCGCAATGTCGGGCTTGCAGCGCTCGACCGCGCGGTCGCGCTTGGTGGAAACCGGGCGATGTTTGCCGGGCTTGCAGCATTGCTTAGGGCCGAGCTGGATCCAACCGATCCCCGGGCAAAGTCGCTCGCCGAAGTTGCCGTCAAAGCGCCAACGCCAACCCCGATCGACCGGATCATGCAAAAAGGCGCCACCGAATTGTTGATCGCGCTGAAAACCGGCAACGGCGCAGCGATCAAGGCAAAATCCCGGCAGCTTCTGCCATTCGGGCGAATCGCTGGCTGACGCGCCATCCAGCGATGCCGATCATAGGCTGACCGGCGTTGCGTCGAAGACGCTAATTGGCTCGCTCGACACGCTATGCTGCTTGATCGCCGCCATCAGCTCGCGGACGCCGGGCGTCTGAAAATCCGCTTTTAGCGCGGCGACGTCGCGCCATTCCTCGAAAAACACCAGCTTCATAAGATTTTCGGTATCGATGCGCACGGCGTGACTGATACATCCGTCCTCGGCACGCGATCGACGGGCATGCGCCAGACTGACATCGCGCATTGCGGCAAAGCTTTCTGCCCGCGCGACGACGCTGCCAGTGACGATGATCATGATGCCCCCTCCAGCGTTTTTTGCCGGCGGCGCTGGACGGAGCTGCCGATCCCCATCGCTTCACGATATTTTGCGACGGTACGCCGCGCAATATCGAACCCCTTGGCGCGCAACAGATCGACCAGCGTGTCGTCGGACAGGATAGCCTTGCCGTCTTCGACTGAAATCAGCGCGCGGATCGCATTTTTCACCGCTTCGGCTGACACGGCATCCCCGCCATCCGACGACTGGATCGCGCTGGTGAAGAAATATTTGAGTTCATAAAGCCCGCGATCACAGCTCAGATATTTATTGCTGGTGACGCGGCTGACGGTCGATTCGTGCATTTCGATCGCATCGGCCACCTGCCTCAGCGTCATTGGGCGCAAATGCGCGACGCCGTTCACGAAAAAAGCCTCCTGCTGCTTCACGATCTCGGTCGCGACCTTGATGATCGTGCGCTGCCGCTGATCAAGCGCCTTTACCAGCCAGTTGGCGCTGGCGAGCATATCGGAGAGCCACGCCTTCGATGCCTTGTCCTGCGGGGCGGTCGACAGCTCGGTATAATAGCTGCGGTTGACGAGCAGGCGGGGCAGCGTGGCGGCGTTGATCTCGATCGCCCAGCCTTCCTTGCGCCGCGCGATGAAGATATCGGGGACGACTGCCTGCGCCGCCTCGCCGCCAAAGCGGCAGCCGGGCTTGGGATCGTAATTGCGCAGTTCGCGGATCATGTCCGCCATGTCCTCGTCGTCGACGCCGCACAGCCGCTTCAGCCGCCCAACTTCCCCCCGTGCGAGCAGATCGAGATGATCGATCAGCCGCGCCATCGCCGGATCATAGCGATCGGCCTCCTTGGCCTGGAGCGCTAGGCATTCGGACAGGTTGCGCGCGCCGACGCCAGTCGGGTCGAAAGTCTGGATGATGCCGAGCACGGTCTCAACGCGGGCCAGCGGCACGCCAAGCCGGTTGGCAATCTCGAGCAGCGGCACGCCGAGATAGCCGCATTCGTCGATCTGATCGATCAGGTGCGCGGCGATGAAGGCATCGGCACCGCTCATCACTGGGCCCGCCTGCGACAGCAGGTGATCAGCGAGGCTGAGCGCGGTATCGGCGAAGCTGTCGAAATCCGGGCCCTCGTCTCCGGCAGCGCCGCCGCCCGTCGCCCCGTTCAGTCCAAGCGATCCGTCCATCCCCGCGCCATCGGCGACGCTGTCGTGATGGAAGGTCTCGGTCGCAAAATCGACATCGAGCGCCGGTTCGCCGGCAGTGTCGCCCCCCATGATCAGATCATCGGCGCTGGCGGGCTCGCTCGGCAATTCGGGAGCTGCTTCGCGTTCCTGGATAGGCCCGTCATCGTCAGGCGCGCTGGCATCGAGCAACGGGTTGCGCTCGATCTCCTCGGCGATGAAGCCTTCGACCTCCAGATTGGACAGCGCCAGCAGCCGGATCGCCTGCTGCAACTGCGGCGTCATCACCAGCGATTGCGACTGTCGCAGATCGAGGCGGGGGGCAAGGCTCATGTCAGGGGCGCGGCGCCGACCCGAAATTCACAGCGAAAACCCTTCGCCCAGATACAGCCGGCGGACATTGGCGTCGGCAACGAGCTCGTCTGGCGAGCCTGTAAACAACACCCGGCCATCATAGATGATGTACGCACGATCGACGATTTCGAGCGTCTCGCGCACATTGTGATCGGTAATCAGCACGCCGATGCCACGTTGTTTGAGCTGGCAGACGAGATCGCGGATGTCGGCGATCGAGATTGGATCGATCCCGGCAAAGGGTTCGTCGAGCAGGATGATCGAGGGGTCCGCCGCCAGCGCGCGCGCGATCTCGGCGCGGCGCCGCTCGCCCCCCGACAGCGCCATCGCCGGCGCGTCGCGGAGCGCCGCCAGCCCGAATTCGTCGAGCAGTTGCTCCAGTCGCTTGGTGCGAGCGCCTGCATCGGGCTCCGACAATTCGAGCACCGTCAAAATGTTCTTTTCAACCGATAGCCCGCGAAAGATCGACGTTTCCTGCGGCAGATATCCAAGCCCCAGAATCGCGCGGCGATACATTGGCAGGCCGGTGATATCGTCCCCATCGAGCATGATGCGGCCCGAATCGGGCTTCACCAGCCCCATCGCGGAATAGAAGCAGGTCGTCTTGCCAGCGCCATTGGGCCCCAACAGCCCGACCACTTCGCCGCGGAGCACCGACAATGACACGTCCGACAGCACGGTGCGCTTGTCATAGGCCTTGGCGATCGACACCAGCGCCAGCCCATCGCTCAAGGGCGCCTCGGCGATCGGGGGCGCAGCAGCCAGGGTGGTGATATCGTCCATCGCAGGTCCCAAACTTACGGAAAAATGGTTACCGGATTCTTTCAGGCGAGCCAATTGGCAGGCTTTGTGCATAGCATTGAATAAGCGCGCTCTGAAAACGTGCGCCAGCCCGCAAAAAACCATGCCGCATCGCACGCAGTGGCGATAGCCCTGGAGACTCGGTCCTGCCCGAAAACGCGGCTATTTGTCGCGCTTGGGCACCGAAAACCGTCCAGTGACGCGCCCGCTGATCGTCCTGGTACCGCCCGGCGCGGCCTCGCCGCCAACGGCCGAGCCGTCGATCGTCGCCCGGCCGGTATCGAGATTGATTGTCGCACGGCCGCCGTTGAGCACATTGCTGCCCTGCAAAAGCGTCACCGCGCCGATCATCGTCACCAGCCGACGATTGAGATCATAAACCGCATATTGGCTCCGCGCCGTCTGATCCGGGCGCGTGACGGTAACGCCGCCCGACGCATCGAGCCGAGATACCTGCGGCGATCCATCCACCACCTCGCCGGTATACGCGACAGTCATTCGTGCGGCTGTCAGCGTCATTTCGGCCTGGCGCACGGCAACGTTGCCCGAAAGGATCGCGCGATTTGCCTTGTCCTGCAGCTCGATATGATCGGCACCGAAATCGATCGGCGCGGTCGAATCGTGCCGGCTTTGCGCGCCAGCGGACGAGGCGCTCGCCAGCGCGATCAGGACGATGAGGCTATGGTGTCGCATGCGCGGCTATTTCGTCCTTCGCGGCACGATCCGCAAGCGGGCATTGCCGTTGAGCGTCACGACATGATCTTCGAGGTTCGCGCTCATGCTATCTGCGCTGAACCGGCCCTGCGGCACTTTGCCGGTGACACCGCCCTGGCTGGTCAGCCGACGGGTCTTCAGATCGACAGTCGCGTCGCGCGTGTCGAGATCATAGCCGCCGGAAGAGCGGAACCGCGATGGCCCATCGATCTGCACCTTTTCGGTATCGATATTGTAGCGTCCCTTGTCGGCGCGAAGATTGGCAGGCCCATCGGCGAGCGCGATCTGCGCTGCCAGCTGATTGAGCTGGACGACGGGCACCTGCGAAGACTTCTGCACCGCCGACCCAGCCGAAAGCGTGAACGTGCGGCCATTCGCATCTGCGCCGCGATAGACAGCGGACTGGATCCGCATCCTCTCCTTGGCAACCTCTACCTTGGTCTTGTCGAGCAGGAAGCTGACATCGCCCTGCATCGTCAGCGGCGCCGTGACCAGAAAGGCGGAGAGGATGCCGATGAACACCGGCAACAAAAAACGCGATGCCGCCATCAGCCGATCATGACTGCTGCCGGGCGCTGCCCAGATCTGGCGTTCGGAGCGAACCCGGGCGGCAACCTCAGACATGCGCGAAGATGTCGATCTCTGGCCAGCCGGCCAGATCGAGCTCGGCGCGCGCGGGAAGGAAATCGAAACAGGCCTGGGCCAGCGCCATCCGCCCCTCGCGCACCAAACGGCGATCGAGTTCGGCCTTCATCGCGTGGAGAAAGCGAACATCGGATGCGGCGTAATCCTTTTGCGGATCCGAAAGTTCGGGGCCGCCCCAGTCGGACGATTGCTGCACTTTGGACACTTCCTGGCCAAGCAGCTCGCGCACCAGTTCCTTCAGCCCGTGGCGATCGGTGTAGGTGCGGATCAGTCGAGAGGCGATCTTGGTGCAATAAACCGGCGCCGCCGTCACCTGCAGATAATGGCGGATCGCCGCCAGATCGAAGCGCGCGAAATGATAGAGCTTAAGCCGATCGGGATCACTCAGCACCGCGCGCAGATTGGGGGCTGCATAATCGCTGCCCGGCGCGAAGCGAACGAGATGCTCATCAGCCCCTCCATCCGACAACTGGACAACGCACAACCGATCGCGCTGGGTAACCAGTCCCATCGTCTCGGTATCGACCGCGATCGATGCGCCGGGTGCAAATACGCCCGGGGGCAGGTCTTCTTCGTGGAAATATACCGTCATCCCGCCCGCCTAGCCGCGAACGCTCTTGCGCTCAATGGCCCGGGCTCGGGCCGCCGCCGCTCCCACTACGTGTCCGGGCGCGCTGTCGCGACCGTCGGGCCAGAATGTTGAGCGTCTCGACGCCCGCCGAAAATGCCATCGCGGCATAGATATACCCTTTGGGGACATGAACGCCGAAGCCATCGGCGATCAGCACCGCGCCGATCATCAGCAAAAAGCCCAGCGCCAGCATCACCACCGTCGGGTTGCGTTCGATGAAATTGGCGAGCGGATCGGCCGCCAGCAGCATCACCCCGACAGCGACGATCACGGCGGCGATCATGATCGGCAGCTGATCGGTCATCCCGACCGCGGTCAGAATCGAATCGATCGAAAAAACCAGGTCGAGCAGCAGGATCTGCGTGATTGCGCTGCCAACGCTCAGAACCGCATCGCCGCCCTTTTTGTCGAGCAGTTCGTGCGACTGGTCGGTATCGACGTTATGGTGGATTTCGTTGGTCGCCTTCCACAGCAGGAATAACCCACCTGCGATCAGGATCAGGTCGCGCGCCGAAAAGGCGGTTTCGAAGGCCGGGGTGCCGTGCGAATCGATCATGCCGGCGATGCCAAGATCGAATACCGGCGCGGTCAGCCCAACGATCCATGTGATCACCGACAGCAAAGCCAGTCGCAGACCGAGCGCGAGAGCGATGCCGATCCGCCGTACCCGGGACCGTTGCGCCTCGGGCAGTTTATTCGACAAAATCGAGATGAAGACGAGATTGTCGATGCCAAGCACGACTTCGAGGACGATCAGCGTCAGCAGCGCCAACCAAGCAGCGGGGTCGGTCAACAACGAAAGCAGCGCCATGGCCCCACGTTTGCCGCTGGGCGGGCGCAGACACAAGCGCAATGTCAGGGCGATATGGCGAGTAGGACGAATTTGTTCGCAGCGCCAAGGGTTTTGCGGTATGCCGTGGCGGCGGCGTCAGCAGAGGAGCGCCCGAAGACCTGCGTTCGTCGTCCGGCGCTTGGGACTTGCAAATGTTATGGGCGAACCGGGAAGACGAACAGGGCATGAGTTTCGATAAAGGGCGCCGCGGTGATCGCGGCGGGCGCGGCAAAGACAAACGCGACGGTTTCGGCGAAGGCGGATTCGATAGCGGCTTCGGCGGTGGAGATCGCTTTGGTGGCGGTGGCGATCGCTTCGGCGGTGGTGGCGGCGACAGGTTCGGCGGCGGCGGGGGCGATCGCTTCGGCGGCGGCGGCGCACCAAGCGGTGGCGGATTTCGCAGTGGTGGCGGCTTTGGCGGCGCGCCCGGCGGCGGCGCAGGCCGCGGCATGCCCCCCCAGGTCGTCGGCGAGGGCACCGGCATCGTCAAATTCTTCAACGCGCAAAAAGGCTTCGGCTTCGTCGTTCGCGATGATGGCGGCGAAGACGTGTTCGTGCACATCAGCGCGGTCGAACAGGCCGGGATGACTGGCCTTGCTGAAGGCCAGCCGCTTGGCTTCACGCTCGTCGATCGCGGCGGTCGGATTTCGGCGACCGATCTGAAAATTGACGGCGAGCCAATGCCGGTCGAGGATCGCGGCCCGCCGCGTGAACGCGACGCTGGCCCTGGCGCACCCCGCGGTGGCGCTGGTGCCGGCGCAGGCCCACAGCGTCAGCTGACGGGTGAGAAGGCAACCGGGACGGTCAAGTTCTTCAATGCAATGAAGGGCTTCGGCTTCATCCAGCGTGATGATGGACAGCCGGACGCGTTTGTCCATATCAGCGCAGTCGAGCGCGCCGGCATGCCGACCCTCAACGAGGGCGACCGGCTTGAGTTCGAGCTTGAAGTCGATCGTCGCGGCAAGTTCGCAGCGGTTAATCTGGCGCCGATGCAGCAATAAGCGCGGCGCTGAGTCAGCCGACGAAGTAGAACCCGGTCCGCTTCGATGCGCGCCGGGTTTTTCTTTTAATGCCAGCCAGCGCGCGTTCTGCCGGCATCTCCAATGATGGACCTTTTGTGGATCACCTGGATACCAATGTCTCCTTGCGAGAAGCGACGCTGGACGACGCAGCTGCGCTCCACCGGCTGATCGAGCGCGCTTATCGCGGCGAGGCGGCACGGGGCGGTTGGACGCACGAGAGCGATTTGCTCGACGGCCAGCGCACCGACGAAGCTGCGATTCGCGAAACGCTCCGCGCCAGCGATCACCGCATCCTGATTGCACTTGATGGGACAGACGCGTTGATCGGCTGCGTCCAGATCAGCGATCTCGGCGATGGCCTTGGCTATCTCGGCTTGTTGTCGGTCGATCCCGATTGCCAGGCCGCGGGGATCGGCAAACAGCTGATCGCCGCCGCCGAGGCGCGAGCGACCGCGTTGTTCGGCGCCGAGCGAATCGAGCTGACGGTGATCCGCCAGCGACCCGAGCTGATCGCTTATTATGAGCGGCGCGGCTATGCGCTGACCGGCGAGACGCGCCCCTTTCCCTATGGTGATGAACGGTTCGGCCTGCCGCAGCTGAGCGATCTCGCCTTTGTCGTGCTCCAGAAGCAGCTTATGTCACCAGCCGCTTGAGCGCATCGATCGTGTCGGCTTCGGCTGCGGGCTTGTCGGTCCGGATCCGCGCGATCCTGGGAAAACGCATCGCCACCCCCGATTTGTGCCGTTTCGACAGATGGATCGAATCGAACGCGATTTCGAGGACGAGCGATTTCTCGACCTCGCGGACCGGGCCGAATCGCGCGGCTGTGTGATCGCGGACGAACTTGTCGAGCATCTTCAACTCGTCATCGGTGATGCCTGAATATGCCTTGCCGACGGGGAGCAGCTCGCCGCCCTCGGTCCAGCAGCCAAAGGTGTAATCGGAATAGAAGGAAGAGCGCCGGCCACTGCCGCGTTGGGCGTACATCATCACGCAATCGGCGGTGAGCGGGTTGCGCTTCCATTTATACCATAGGCCGGTGCGGCGACCCGCGATATAACTGGAATCACGTCGCTTCAGCATGACGCCTTCGATCGCGGCATCGCGGGCGCCGGCGCGGATTCCCTCCAGGGCAGTGAAATCGGCTGCCTCGATGATCCGGCTGACGTCGAACCGATCGGCATCGAGCCCGGTTGCGAACCGCTCGAGCCGTTCGCGCCGCATCGTCCATGGCAGCGCGCGCAGATCGTCCGAGCCGTCGAACAGGATATCGTAAAGCCTCACAAACGCTGGATATTGCTCGCGCATTTTGGCCGACACGATTTTGCGCCCAAGCCGTTGCTGGAGCGCATTGAAGCTCGCCGCCGCCCCGCCTTCATCATCGCTGCCCTGCGCTGCGCCCTTCACCATCAGCTCGCCGTCGAGCACCCCGGGTGTAGTGAAGGCGCCGGCGACATCGGGGAAGCTCGCGGTGATATCGTCGCCCGCGCGGCTGTATAATCGGGTTTCGCCCCCAGCGTCGTTCGCGACACGGACGATCTGGACGCGGATTCCGTCCCATTTCCACTCTGCAACATAGTCATCGAGGGTCACCCGCAGATCCTCGAGCGGGTGCGCGAGCATGAACGGGCGGAACAGCGGTAGATCGGCCGCGATAGGCGCCTCGCTCCGCCCCTCCGCCCAATCGAACAGCGCAGCATAGGGCGGATCGATGCCGTGCCACACCTCCTCCACTGCATCGACATCGAGCGCGAAGGCCTGCGCCAGCGCGGTCTTCGCCAGCCGCGCCGATACGCCGATCCGAAGCGCCCCCGTCGCCATCTTCAAAAGCGCAAAACGCTCTGCCGGGGTCAGTCGGTCGAGCATCGCCGCCAGCGCCGCCGAGGCATCGGCGCGGGAGAGGCCGGCGAGCCTGTCGATCGTCTCGCCAAGCCCGAGCGGCGCCTGGCCTTGCGCGCCGCCCGGCGGATTGGGCCATAGCAACGACACCGTCTCGGCACTGTCGCCGACATAATCGCGGCTCATCCGGTAGAGCACTGGATCGACCCGCGCCTCGATCAGCGCACGAATCACGGCGGGCTTGATCGCCGGGATATCGAGATCCCCCGTCAGCGCTGCCATCGCCCAGCCACGATCGGGATCGGGGGTGGCGACGAGATAATCGGCGATCAGCTTCAGCTTGGCATTGCGCGAGCGGGTGTAGATCAACGAATCGAGCAGGTTGGCGAAGGCACGCATGGCTGGCCCAACGCATGACGCATCGTGCGCGCTCCCGCTAGTCCCCGCTCACGCCAACGGTGGCGGCGGCGAGCGACCGAGCGATGCCTGCAGCGTCTCCAGATTCTCCTTCGCATCGTCGCCGCGGCTGAGCGCCTCGACCCCGAGCATCGCCAGCTTCCACCCCGTCGCGATCCACGCGAGCACGATCGCCAACCCGGCAAACACCTTGCCCAGCGCGAGCGTCAGCCCGAGCAGCAGCCAGAGCATCCCCCAGAAGACGAATCCCGTCGCCACCGGCCCTGTCGCCAGAATGACGAGCGTGACCGGGAAGACGGCGCATCCCATCTTCTCGCTGTCGCCCCATAATGTCATCAGCAGCACCGTCATCGCCAGCAAGGTCAGCGCGAAGAGGATCGTCGTCGACCACCCGCCCTCGGCCCAGACGGCATAGCCGACCTCGGGCGTGACCCGCAGCGTCAGCGCCGCAGAATCGGCGATGCCGAGCCAGCCCCGCGCGCAATCCCAGCTGGCCTTTGCTGTCGGAGCCGGGACTTCGGGCAGACCGATTGGCGCGCGGGACTCGCTGAGCCCAGTGAGAAGCGCACTTTTATCGCCGGCGCGTGCGGGATGCTCGATCGCTTCCCGGCGGAGTATCTCGGCGAGATCGATCGTCGGGCGCGGCGTCGGCAGACCGGCTACGCGTTCGAGCGGCGCCATCGCGCCATCGAGCGGGGTCACGGGCGCCAGATGCGCGCGTTCGATCCACGGGACCGAGGCCGGCGCAACGCGGCGCTTCAGGTGCGTTGGCTTGAGCCGCAGCGGCCCCGTCGCCGCAGTTGGCCCGCAAAAGCCGATGCCGTGGCGCCCGGCACCTGCGCGGCCATAGAGATCGGCGATCGTCTGTGGCTGCACCGACGCGAGCCGCTGATGGAGCCGCTCGGTCAGCCGGACCCCCGCCTCGGCAGCGCTCTTCGGCTCGACCTTGTGCGCATCGAGATACTGCCCGACCGCGACGATCGCGACGCCGACCAGCACCCATTGCCAGCGCCGCTTGCGGAAGAAGAAAGCCCTGAGCCGATCGCCAATTGTCACCGCATGCCCCCGGTGGAGAAGTGGGATGCTATGCCGACTGAGGGATTCGGGCAAGCGGAGGGGGGAATGGCGGATAGCGCGACGGGCGCTAGTCGGCGATCACCCAATGGCCACCGCGGAACCGGTAGACATTGGGGGAGAGGCAGCGCTCCTGCTCGGCGCAATCATCGGCCGCCGCCTTTTTGAGACGATCGAGACCGGGACCATCGGACGCCTGCCCGACCAAGACCTCATTATCGGCGACGATGGTGACAAAGAGGGTTGCTCCGACCTTGGCGTCGAGCCGTCCCCCATGCGGGCAGATCGATCAGCATGCTCGCGAGATAGGC
>JBBQAG010000065.1:0-14235 GCA_038315875.1 Sphingomonadales bacterium
GGGGGCTATGTCTTCATAACCAAAGGAAACGGTGTCGCTCATGCCGCTCGCTCTAGCTTGGCCTTGTGGGCGGGGCAAACCCAACCTAGCTGCTGATGAACGATGCCCGAACTTCCCGAAGTCGAAACCACCGTCAGGGGCCTGGCGCCTGTGCTTCAGGGCGCACGGATCGACCTCGTCCTGTTGCGCCGCGCCGATCTGCGCCGCCCCTTTCCCGTCGATCTTGGCCAGCGGCTGACGGGCGCGGTGGTGACGCGGCTCGGCCGGCGCGCAAAATATGGGCTGATCGATACCGATCGCGGTGACACGATGATCTTTCACCTCGGCATGTCGGGCCGTTGGCGAGTCGACCCCAGCGAAACGCTGATTCACGATCATCTGATCATCGAAACGCCAGGACACAGCCTGGCGCTCAACGATCCCCGGCGATTCGGTTCGGTCGATCTGGTGCAGACGAGCGCGCTTGCCAGCTATCCCCCCTTCGTCGTGATGGGCCCCGAGCCGCTGGGCCCCGATTTCAGCGCCGGCCATCTGCGCCGCGCCTTCGAAGGGCGAATCGCGCCGGTAAAAGCGCTACTGCTCGATCAGCGAATCGTGGCCGGGCTTGGCAATATCTATGTCTGCGAGGCGCTTCACATGGCCGGTATCGCGCCGTCGCGCGCGGCGGGCAGGATCGCGCCTGCCCGGCTCGAACGGCTGGTGAGCGCGATCAGGACCGTGCTGGCAGCGGCGATCGAGGCGGGGGGATCGACCCTGCGCGATTATGCCCGGCCTGACGGCGAGCTTGGTTATTTCTCGAAGCAATGGCTGGTCTATGGTCGCGAAGGGCAGCCATGCGGTTGCGGCGCGGTGGTGAGGCGCCGCGCCGAAGGTGGCCGGTCGACCTTCTGGTGCAGCATCTGCCAACGCTAAATCCCGTCCTCAATGGTTGACCAAGGCCGTGTCCCCAGTTATGTGGCGCGCTTTCGAAGGGCGAACGGGACTTCGTTCCCACGCCCTTTTTCATTGAAAAGGTTCGAGGACGGCATGGCGAATACGCCACAAGCGAAAAAGCGTATCCGGCGGAACGATCGCCGCGCGGAAATCAACATGAACCGCGTCGGTCGCATCCGCACCTTCGTGAAGAAGGCCGAATCGGCGCTTGCCGCTGGTGACAAGGACGCAGCAACGGTTGCGTTGGCCGCGGTGCAGCCAGAGCTTGCGCGTGGCGTTGCCAAGGGCGTCCTTCACAAGAATACCGCATCGCGCAAGTTCGCGCGGCTGACGAAGCGACTCACCGCACTCGCCTGAGCAATCGGGTTTCGAAGATAGACGGCCCGCCGGAGACATCTCCGGCGGGCTTTTTGTCGTCGGCACCGGCACAGCGCGGCTGGTTCTGAAGATGGTGAAGCACGCATTAAGCCCACGGGCATACCGCGCTTCTTAAAAGTGAGGATTCGCCGCGATTCGGCAAGATGTCAGATCAGTGACATTTTTATTATTACTACTAATCATAGACTTAAAAGAAATATGACGCGTTTCCTTGCTTAAGCGCGAGTCAATGGAGTTTATTTCAGATTCTTGACATCTGGGCTCTTGCCCGACTCGCCAAGGTCTTCATAATCGGAACTCGCCGCAGCGAAGCTCATCGTTGCGGTTTCAGACCAGCTTCATCGGCAGGCGGATGCGATTCCGGCTGGGGGGAGCATTTGCCTGACGAAACTGGGCGGCCGACGCAATGATTCGGCTGAGTGGAGAGAGTTGCGTGACGCATGCGAATGCCCAGCCAGTGATTGGAACGAGTGAGGCCGAGCGTGCATGGGGGCGGATTCGCGGACATTTGCGTGAATCGGCGGGCGTGCGCCTGTTCGATCAGTGGCTGAAGCCGCTGACGCTGGCCGCTGGCGACGATTCTGCAACCATCAAGCTGACGCTGCCATCGGCGTTCATGGCCAATTGGGTGCGCAACAACTATGCCGAGCGGCTGTTGCAGGAATTCCGGGCACTGATGCCGCAGGTCCAGCATGTCGTGATCGAAACGGCCCATGCCGCCGCGCTGCCTGTGATGAAGGCGGAGGTGATCGCGATCGCCCCTGCGGCTGGAGAATCGCCCGACGCGATCAGCAAGCCCGCTGCAACCGTACCGATCTTTGATCGCCGCTTCAGCTTTGACGGGTTTGTGGTCGATGGCTCGAATCGGCTCGCATTCAATGCCGCCCGCGCGCTGGCCGAGCCTGGCGCACCCCGCTTCAGCCCGTTGTTTCTTCACGGATCGACCGGCATGGGCAAAACGCATCTGATGCATGCGATCGGCAGCGCCTTCCTGGCGATTCAGCCGGGCGCTCAGGTCGTCTACATGTCGGCCGAGCGTTTCATGTTCGAATTTGTGCAGGCGATGCGCGCGCGCGATACCTTTGCCTTCAAGGCGCGGCTGCGGTCCGCCGATCTGCTGATGGTCGATGATCTCCACTTCATCGCCGGCAAGGATGCGACCCAGGAAGAATTCTTCCACACGATCAACGAGGTGATGACGGCGGGCAAGCGGCTTGTCGTCAGTGCCGATCGCAGCCCGCAGGCGCTTGACGGCGTGGAGGCACGGATCGTGTCGCGTTTTTCGACTGGCTTCGTCGCCGATATCAAGCCGGCAGAGGTTGCGTTGCGCCGGGCCGTTTTGTTGCGCAAGCTGGCCGACATGCCCGGCGCTGACGTGCCCGAAGACGTGCTCGATCTAATCGCGACGCGCATTTCCGCCAATATCCGTGAACTCGAAGGCGCGCTGAGCCGGGTGGTTGCCTATGCACAGTTGACGGGTGACCAGATCGACATGGACTTTGCCACCGCGACGCTGGGCGATGCCCTGCGTGGTGCCCAAAAGCGGATCACGATCGATGAGATCCAGCGCGCCGTATCGACCTATTTCGAGCTGAAGCCGATTGAGCTGGTGTCCGCGCGGCGGGCACGGGTGGTGGCGCGGCCACGCCAGATCGCAATGTATCTCGCCAAGCGACTAACCACGCGATCACTGCCGGAGATCGGTCGCAAATTCGGCGGGCGCGATCATTCGACGGTGATCCACGCCGTGCGGCGGATCGAGCAACTGCGCGACACCGATACCGATGTCGACAGCGCGGTGCGCCATCTGCTGCGCGATCTGGAAGGCTGAAACGTCGCGCGTGGACGATGATCCACGCGCGGCTTGATGTTCAGCGTTTTGGCGGGGGTGCGATCGTGATCTTCACGGTTTCGCCCGAATTGCCGGGAAAGCCGGTGAACATCGCGTCGATCAGATTGGGCACCAGATGCGGCAGATCATTGTCGCTCGACATTGCCCGTGCCGTCCCTTCGAACACACGCTGCCCGTTATCGGTCCGGTCGATCTGAAGGTCTAGCTCGCTGGTGTACACGGTGTAGCTGCGGACATCGTTGAAGCCGCCATAGCCGCCAAACAGGAACGGATCGTAAAAACCGTAGAGATAGGGTCGGTAGCCAAAGCCGCCATAACCGAAACCGCCATAGCCGCCCCGATAGCCGCCAAAGCCGCCGCCATAGCCACCAAAGCCGCCCCCGAAACCGCCATAGCCGAACCCGCCATAGCCGCCCGGATAGGACTGAACCTTTTCGCGGCCGGCATCGACCCGGTATGCCAGCTTCACGACGAGATCGGCGCGCGACGGATCAGCTGCGGGCGTATAGCCCTGGCGCGAGAGCTGACCGACGACGAGCTGCGCATATTGGCCGAATTCGATCCCGCCCTGCAGCCGCGGATCGGATGATTGGACGATGAAGGTCTGCCCATTGGGGGCTGGCAGCGCCTGGAAGCGCGAAACCTTCGCCTGAAATGGTGTCGTGCAACTGGCAAGCGCCACCAGGGCGGCCACGGCGAAATACGGCTTCTTCATCGCAAACATACCTTGGCTAACACCGACGATTGCAACCTGGATCAACGGCTTCTTATACTGTCACGGCGATTGTGAATAGCAGTTGAACGTGACCGGCGATCGCTTCGTCGGACGGCCGCTTCTTCAGATTTGCAGGCCGACCGCACGCTGGGCCGCGGCCAATGTCGGTGCGGCAAGCTGGGCGGCGCGACCCGCGCCCTCGACAAGAATATCGGCGACTGCGCGGCGATCTTCAAGGAGCGTGGTTAACCGATCGCGGATCGGGCTGAGGGTCGCCACCGCCAGCTCGGCCAAGGCGGGCTTGAATGCGCCAAAACCCTTGCCGGCATAGTCGCTCAGCACTGCCTGTGGGGTGGTGTTGGCAAGGGCGGCGTAGATCGTCAGGAGGTTCAACGCCTCGGCGCGGCCCGCCAGCGCGTCGATCGTCTCGGGCAGCAGCTCGGCGTCGGATTTTGCCTTCTTGATCTTCTGGACGATCGCGTCGTCGCTATCGATCAGGTTGATCCGTGACAGATCGGACGGATCGGATTTCGACATCTTGGAGGTGCCGTCACGCAGGCTCATGATCCGTGGCGCTTCCTTGCTCACCAGTGGCTCGGGCAGCGGGAACAGATCGACCGCGAAATCGGTGTTGAATTTGGTCGCGATGTCGCGCGCGAGCTCAAGGTGCTGCTTCTGATCGTCGCCGACCGGCACATGCGTCGCCTTGTAGAGCAGCACGTCGGCTGCCTGAAGCACGGGATAGCCGAAATAGCCGACGCTCTGGCCAGCGCCGTCCTTTCCCGCCTTATCCTTCCACTGCGTCATCCGGTTGAGCCAGCCCATCCGCGCGGTGCCATTCAAAATCCAGGCGAGCTCGCTATGCGCTGGCACGCGCGCCTGGTTGAACAGGATCGCGCGCTTCGGATCGATTCCGCAGGCGAGCAGGGTCGCGGCCATCTCGATGGTGTTGGCGGCGAGCACGTCCGGGATCACTGGCTGCGTCAACGCGTGCAGATCGGCAAGGAAGAACAGGCAATCGCCGCCGCCTGTCGCCACGGCATCCTGCATCGCCACCCATTGCTTGATCGCGCCGAGATAATTGCCCAGGTGAAGATTGCCGGTTGGCTGGATACCGGAGACGACGCGCATCAATTGGCTTTCTTGTCGGGGGCAGGGGGGCGCCTGGTAAACATCGCCCGCAGATCGGATGGCAGATAGGCCCGAAGCGCGAAACAGGCGGCGGCATAGACCACGCCGCCGGTCGCCACCAGCACCAGCATCGCCGCCCAGCGGGTGATGCCCGGCCCGGTGGTGTAGGGCGCGAAGCGATCGTTGAGGAAATACATCGCCAGCCCCATCAACAGGGCGGCGCCCGCCAGCCGCAACGCCCGCCGGCGCAACCGCGCATCGGGCACGAAATGGCCGCGCGCGCGCAACGCGCGATAGAGCATGAAGACGTTGACGCTGCTCGACAATGCGGTCGCCAGCGGCGGGCCCATATGACGCAAGGGCAGGATCAGGATGAGGTTGAAGACGATGTTCAGCCCGATCGCGATCGTCGCGAGGCGAACCGGCGTCTTGGTGTCTGAACGCGCATAAAAGCCCGGGGTCAGCACTTTGACGAGGATGTACGAGGGCAGGCCGATCGAAAAGGCGGCCAGCGCCTGCGCCGTCAGCACGGTATCTGTCGGGGTGAACTTGCCGTGCTGGAAAAGCGCCGCGACGATCGGCACGCCGCATATGATCAGCGCCACGGTCGCCGGCAACGTGAAGAACAGCGCCAGCTCCATTCCCCGGTTCTGCGTCTCCATCGCCTCGGCATCCTCGCCCGCGCCCAGCAAGCGGGATATCGTCGGCAACAACACCGTGCCAAGGCCGATGCCGATCAATCCAAGCGGCAACTGGTTCAGCCGGTCGGCATAGTAAATATACGAGACCGATCCTTCGGGCAGCAGGCTGGCAGCAAGCGCAGTCGAGATGACGAGATTGATCTGCACCGCGCCCGCACCCGCTGCTGCAGGGCCGATCAGCCCGATCAGGCGCCTCACCTCGGGCGTGAACTGCGGACGCTTCAACCGCAGCCGCACGCCGTTGCTGCGGCAGGCGATCACCAGCCAGCCAAGCTGCAACGCGCCCGATATGCTGACCGCGATTGCCTGGTTGCGCGCGGTAAACAATGGGTCGACCGCGTGAAAGGCGAGCAGCGCGACGATGAGGGTGAGATTGAGCAGGATCGGTGCGGCTGCATTGACCCAGAATTTCTGGAGCGAATTGAGGATGCCGCCCAGCAGCGATACCAGCGATATCAGCAGCAGATAGGGCAGCGTGATCCGCGACAGCGACACTGCATAATCGAACTGCGCCGCGCTCGCCCCGCGAAACCCGCCGGAAAGCGCCCAGGTTATCGGCCAGGCGAGCAGTTCCGCCACGATCGTCATCACGATCAGCAGCGGCAGCAGCACCGATAGCGCATCCTCGGCAAAGCTGATGCCCGCGGCAAGGCCGCCGCCCTTTTCAGCCACCTTGCGGTTGAACATCGGGATGAAGGCGGCGCTGAATGCGCCTTCGGCAAACAGGGCGCGAAACATGTTGGGCAGGCGGAATGCGATCAGAAAGGCATCCGACGCAAAGCTGGCGCCGACGAACCGTGCGAACAGCGAATCACGGACCAGCCCGAGCACGCGGCTGGCCAGCGTCAATCCGCCGACCGAGCCAAGCGCGCGGGCAAGGTTCATCGTCCCACCCCCTCCTGGCAGGGATCAGGCGTGGCCGATGTCCGTGATCGGTTGTTCGCCGTCGAGCCGCGCCTGGGCCTGCTGCAGATAAAGCGCGCCGAAATCGATCGGCTCAAGCATCAGCGGGGGAAAGCCGCCATCGCGCACCGCATCGGCAAGCACGCGGCGGGCAAAGGGAAACAGCACCCGTGGCGCTTCGCCAAGCAGGAAGGGCTGGAGCTGATCCTCGGGGATGTTGCGCAGCGCGAACAGCCCGGCAAAGCTGAGATCGACGACGAAGGCGACGGTGTCGTCGACGTCCGATCGTGCCTCGATCTTCAGCACCACTTCATGCACATCCTCGCCTACCTGAGTCGCGCCGATGTTGAATTGCACGTCGATGCGCGGTTGGGACTGGCTCTGATAGATCGCCGGCGCATTGGGATTTTCGAACGACAGGTCCTTCACATATTGCGAGAGCATGCCGACGGCGGGTAGCTCGTCATGGCCATTTGCAAGCGGGGCGCCGTCGGTTGCGGTGCCATTATCCTGGTCGTCCATCGAAAATAATCCTCGTCTCGTCTGTCAAGCCGTGCCGGCAGCAGGTGCCGCAGCAGCGCCCCGTTGGTGTGTCATCTGGCCGTAGCGGCGCGATTGCCCGCCGCCTGGTGCGGACGGCGCCTAGCAGGCAGCCGGGAACACTTCAACGGCGACGGATCGGACGCGACGCTCGGGCATTTGAAACAACAGCATAATGCGCCTATATCAGGCGTTCGCCGAAAATTGGAGGCATAGTGGTATACGTTGTTCTGCTCGCAATGGTGGCCGGGTTTCTGGCGCTTAGGCTGTACATGGTTCTGGGCAAGCGCACCGGCCATGAACAACCCCTGCCGAAACCTGCCGAGGAGCGGCTGGTCGCCCAGCCAATGCCGCGCCCCGTAGAGGCGCTGCCCGAAACGCGTGAGATCGCCAGCCGCAATGTCGAGGCAGGTGCCGAAGCCGGCATCCGCGCCGTGATTGCTGCCGATTCGAGCTTTGACATGGCGCGTTTCCTGGAGGGCGCGAAATCCGCCTATCGAATGATCCTTGAAGCCTATTGGAAGGGCGATGAGGAAGCGCTTGGCTGGCTTGTCGAGGATGAGGTCCGCCAAAGCTTTGCCAATGCGATTGCCGAGCGCGCCGCTGCCGGCCATGTGCTCGACAATCGGCTGGTGTCGATTGAGCGCGCGGTGATCACCGATGCTTCGCTGCAGGGACGTGCGGCCCGGATCAGCGTGCGGATCGAAGCCGATATCGCGGCTGTCACGCGCGATGCAGAAGGCAATCTTGTTGCTGGATCGATGAGCGACGCTGTCGAGACCCAGGAAATCTGGACGTTCACCCGGACGTTGAAAAGCGCCGATCCTAATTGGAAGCTCGCCGAGACCGACGAGGTCTGATCGGTGCAGCGGGGGTGGGGGCTGCTGGCGCTGGCGGTGCTGCTCTCGGCATGCGGCGGCCGAATCGTGCCACCGTCGAATGGGCCTGCGCCAGCGCCAGCGCGCAAACCGGTCGCAGCCAGGCCGTTGGCGCCAATGCCGATTGTGCCCAAGGCGGGGACCGAGATTGCCGGGCTCGCGGTCGCGGCCGGCGTGGTCGCCGGGCCCTCGATCGACTCGCTCCCGCTTCGGCCCGATCAGGCAGCGCGCGCGCTTGCGGCATTTCGGCTATCGTGCCCAACGCTGATCCGGCGCACAGACAATAGCGGCCTGACGCGTGGCGCCGATTGGCAGCCCGCCTGCGCTGCGGCCAATGCCGCTGCCGATCGCGAGGCACGCGATTTTTTCATCCGATTTTTCGAGCTGGTCCAGGTCGGCGATGGCCGCGCCTTTGCAACCGGCTATTACGAGCCTGAGATCCGCGGGTCGCGCACGCGCGCGAGAGGGTATGACGTGCCGATTTATGGCCGCCCAAGCGATCTGGTCGATGTCGATCTCGGCCAGTTTTCGGATGCGTTGAAGGGCAAGCGCATCCGTGGTCGCGTCGATGGCACTTCATTCGTCCCCTATTTTGATCGCGGGGCGATCGAAGCAGGCGCGATCGATCGCGCCGCGCCGATCATTGCCTGGGCGGCGGACCCGGCGGAGATTTTCTTCCTGCAAATCCAAGGTTCAGGGCGGCTGCGCCTGCCCGACGGATCGGTGATGCGGATTGGCTATGACAGCCAGAATGGCCGCGATTATACTGGCATCGGCGTGCTGATGCGTGATCGCGGGCTCCTCGCACCGGGGCAGACGTCGATGCAGGGGATCGTCGCATGGCTGCACGCCCACCCCGAAGAGGGCCGCGATATCATGCGCGAGAACAAGAGCTTCGTGTTTTTTCGCGAGCAGAAGGGGCCACCGCAGGGCGCGCTGGGTTATGCCGTGACCGGCGGCACCAGCGCTGCTGCCGATCCCAAATTCGTGCCGTTGGGCGCGCCGGTTTTCCTGTCGCTCGACCGGACCGATGCGACCGGGCTGTGGATCGTTCAGGATACCGGCGGGGCTATTCGCGGCGCCAATCGATTCGATACTTTTTGGGGGGCAGGCGACGAGGCGCAGGCCATCGCCGGCGGCATGGCCGCGCGCGGGACGGCCTTCGTGATGCTCCCGATCGGCACGCTTGCCCGGCTCTCTGCAGGGGGCAGCGGTGGTGGAGCGGCGGCTCAGCGCTGACGAGGCGGCGCTTTGGCAGCGGGTGATGGCCACGGTCCGTCCAGCCCGCACGGCGCCCCCAGCGATGGCGCCGAAATCGCTCCCGGCCGGGCAGCAAGCAAACGCCAAGGTAAAAGCAGAGGCGGGGGCGGCATCGGCACCGCCCAAGCTGCCGGTGTCCAAGCCATCATCGCCCAAGCCCGCCAAGCCGGTTGCCATCAAGCGGCCTACCCCTGGCGTGACGCTTGACGGCAGTTGGGACCGGCGGTTAGCGGGCGGGCAGGTGGTTCCCGATAGCAGCATCGATCTGCACGATCATACGCTCGATACCGCCTATGTCGCGCTCGACCGGGGGCTTGATCAGGCCATTCGCCGCGGTGACCGGGTGTTGTTGCTGATTACGGGCAAGCCGCCCCGCCCCGAAAGCGAACGGCCCCATGCGCGCGGGCGCATCCGCGCGGCGGTTGGCGACTGGCTGGCGGCCTCGCGCCATGCCGGGCATATCGCCGCCGTTCGCGCGTCGCATCCGCGCCACGGTGGCGCCGGCGCGCTCTACATCATCCTCAGGCGTCGCCGTGACGAACAGAAATATTAACCTATTGCTGGCAAATTCCGCCAATTGACCCGGGCGCTGCGCGTCTGTCTTCAAGGGGGATTCTGGCACCGCGATGGAAGGCGTTACGCTCAAAAGCCGGGCTGTCAGCTTCGCCATGGCCGCAGGCGCCGTCGCCTTCATTCTGGCGCTGGTCGCCACTTCCAATGGTCGGCGGGATGCAGGCAGCGTTTCGCGCGCGCTGATCCCGGCGATCGTCTGCGCAGCGATGTGCTGGGCATCGGCAGAGCGATCGATCGCCGCGACCGCAGCCGCGATCGATGCAGCGATTGCCCGGCTGGCGCGGGCAGCCCATGGCGATCTGGAAGGTGCTATCCCACCAGAAATAGGGCAAAACGTGCCCCAGCTGGCGCAAGCGATGGAGCAACTATTTCATCAGATCGCGGCCAATCTGGAGAGCGTTCACCGCCTCGCGATGTTCGATCCAGTCACTGGCCTGCCGAACCGCACCAATTTCCGTCGCAGCTGCGAGCGGATGCTCACCGAAATGCCGATCGGCACCAATGCCGCGTTGTTCTTCATCGATCTCGATCGATTCAAGACCGTCAACGATACGATGGGCCATGCGATGGGTGATATGCTGCTTGGCATGGTGGCAAACCGGCTGCGCGCAGTCGCCGATCGTGTTACCGTTGAATCGGGCGCGCCACAGCCGTTGATCGGCCGGCTCGCGGGCGATGAGTTCACCATGTTCTTTCCCGATCTTGCCGATCCGAGCGAGGCCGGCCGGATTAGCCGGGGCGTGCTGTTTGCGCTTGGCGAGACCTTTGATTTGGTGGGCAATGATGTCGAGATCGGCGCTTCGATCGGCATCGCGATGCGCCCCGATCATGGTTCCACGCTGACCGATCTGATGCGCGCTGCGGATGCCGCAATGTACCATGCCAAGGCGATGGGCCGGGGCCGGGCGGAATATTTCTCCGATAGCCTGGCGAGCGAGATCGCCGACCGTGCGCAGCTTGAAAGCGATTTGCGAGAGGCAATCGAGCGCAACCAGTTCGCGCTCGTGTTTCAGCCGCAGGTCAGCGTGCAGGAAGGACGCATCGTCGCAGCAGAAGCCTTGCTGCGCTGGCGCCACCCGCGGTTCGGCCTGCGGCTGCCCGGCACCTTCATCAAGCGTGCCGAGGAAACCGGCCTGATCGTGGAGATTGGCGAATGGGTGATCGCGACGGTGGCCGATACGATCGCCCGTTGGAGCGCGATGGGAATCGAACAGCGGCTGGCGATCAACATCAGCCCACGCCAGCTCGATCATCTCGGCTTCTTCCGGCGCCTGCGTGAAGCGATGAAGGCCGCCAATGCGCCTGCGCGGCTGCTCGAACTCGAAATCACCGAAACGCTCGCGATGCACTGCAGTGAGGAAGTGATCGAGGCGATTGCCGCATTGCGCGCCGATGGCGCGACGATCGCGATCGACGATTTCGGCACCGGCTATTCCAATCTCGCCCGGCTGCGCGATTTGCCCGTCGATCGGGTGAAGCTCGACCGCAGCCTGATCGAGCATATCGCCGTCAAGCCCGAGGCACGCACGATCGTCCATGCCGTGATCGGCCTGATCCACGGACTTGGCTGCGAAGCAGTTGCTGAGGGAATCGAAAGCCAGGCGCAGGCCGATGTGCTGCGGGTGATCGGCTGCGACGTTATTCAGGGCTTTGCGATCGCCCAGCCAATGGACGAGGAAGACTTCATCGCCTGGTCGCGCACCGAAAAGCGTCAGGCGCTGGTGGGCTGAAGCGCCGCTGTGGCGATATCGGCATAGATATCGGCCAGCAGCAGCAGATCGTCGATCGCCACCGCCTCATCCAGCTTGTGCATCGTCGCGTTGACGAGCCCGAATTCCACCACCGGGCATAGTTTCGACAGGAAGCGCGCATCGGAGGTGCCGCCCGTTGTCGACAATTCAGGGCGCGCGCCCGTCCGCGCGGCGATGGCATCGCCGATGATCGTCGAGAAAGCGCCGGGCTCTGTGAGAAAGGCCTCGCCCGAAATCCGCGCCGTCACCTTCGCGTTGGGCGCATGGCGGTGCGCAATCGCCTCGATCCGCTCGGCAAGATCGGTGCCGCGGTGCAGATCATTGAAGCGGATGCTCAGCCTGGCGCCGGCAAGCGCCGGGATCACATTGGTCGCCTGATTGCCAACGCTCAGATCGGTGATCTCGATATTCGAAGGCTGGAACCAGTCAGTCCCCTGATCGAGCATGATCGCCTCTATCTCGACCAGGATCGCGACCAGCTTCGGGATCGGGTTGTCGGCCAGATGCGGATAGGCGACATGGCCCTGCCGCCCGGGCACGGCGATCCAGATATTGACCGAGCCGCGACGGCCGATCTTGATCATGTCCCCCGTTCGATTGACCGAGGTCGGCTCGCCGACCAGGCACAGATCGGGCTTCAGCCCGCGCGCCGCCATCCGATCAATTAGCGCGAGGGTGCCGAAAATGGCCGGGCCTTCCTCGTCGCCCGTGATGATCAGGCTGATCGTGCCGCTGTCGACGGGCAACCGTGCGACAGCCGAGACAAACGCCGCAATCGCGCCCTTCATGTCGACTGCGCCGCGCCCGTGGAGCAATCCGCCCCGAATTTCCGCCGTGAACGGGTCGCCTGTCCAGCCGGTGCCGGGGGGCACGACATCGAGATGCCCGGCAAAGGCGAAATGGCGACCGCCGGAGCCGCGGACGGCGAGCAGATTTTCAACGGGGCCGTCGGGCGCTTCGCCTGCCACGAACCGGTCGACGTCGAAGCCGAGCGGGATCAGCGCCGCTTCGAGCACATCGAACACCGCGCCGCGCGCCGGCGTCACGCTTTCGCAGTCGATCAGGGCCTTGGTCAGCGCAATCGGATCGGGCAGAGTAGAACGCATCATCATGGGAGGCGACATTGCCCAAGCTGGACCTCGAGACAATCCCCCAGACCAATGCCACTGGCTATCCAGCGCCGTTCGATGCGCCGGTGGCGGATCGCTGGTATCGGCGACTCTCGCCGCCCAGCGGGCTGACGCAAATGGGCATCAGTCACGTCACCCTCAAACCCGGCACTTGGTCGTCGCAGCGGCATTGGCACGAGGACGAAGACGAATTCGTCGTGATCGTCAGCGGCGAGGCGGTGTTGATCGATGATGATGGCGAGCATCCAATGAAGCCTGGTGACTGCGCGGCATTTCCCATGGCCGCCGCCAACGGCCATCATCTGGTCAACCGATCGGCTGAGGATTGCGTGTTAATCGCCGTCGGGGCCGGAACCCGGCCATCAAGCGGCAGCTATTCGGATATCGACATGCGCTTCACCGATGCCGGCTATGTGCGCAAGGACGGCACGCCCTATCCAACCGAACGGTTGCGCTAGGGGATCACGCCTTAACGGGCTGCTCGAACTGTTCGATCACCCATTCTTCTTCCTGCGCCGCCGCGATCCAGTCCTGCATGAAGGGGTGGCTGAACATCGCGTCGAGATAGGCGGGCGCAAAGCGCGCGATCGGCAGTGAATAGGTGACGATCCGGGTGCAGACTGGCGCGAACATGATGTCCACCGCGCCGAATTCGCCGAACAGAAACTGCCCCTCGCCGCCAAAGCGCGCGCGGGCCTGCGCCCACAGCTCCATGATCCGTGCGAGATCGGCGAGGACATCCTCGTCGGGCTTCTGGGCTGGGAAAATCTGGCGGATATTCATGCCGTGCTTGCGGCGAAGCGCGGCGTAACCCGAATGCATCTCCGCCGCCATCGATCGCGCCATCGCCCGGGCGGCATTGTCTTTCGGCCAGAATTTGTCGCCGCCGGTCTTTTCGTCGAGATAGGCGATGATTGCCATGCTGTCCCAGACGACAATGTCGTCATCCCACAGGATCGGCACCTTGCCCGATGAAGGGGCGAACTCATCGCCCTCGCGGCGCTTGTCCCAATCGGCATCGTATAGCGGGACGACGACTTCCTCGAACGGCAGCCCGGCATGCTTGCACGCGAGCCAGCCGCGAAGCGACCAGGAGGAATAGGCCTTGTTGCCGATGATGAGCTTTAGCACGGCGCCGGGGATAGACGGGACCCCGCTCGACGGCAACCGCGCACCGCCATGATCGATGGCGGCGGGTATCGTGGTTGATCAGGGATAGGAGGCGTCGTCGCTCGCAAAGGCGACTGGCTCGGCATGGGCCCTGTCGCTCCCCGGAGAATCGAACAGCGCATCGCTCACCGGCGTCACCTGACCCATCAGGTCATGGTCTTGCGAGGCGATTTGCTGGACATAATTCTGGCGATAGGTGTCGGCGAGTTGCGGATCTATGCCGGCAAGCGCGAACTGGCCAAGCGCGATGCCGCCCAGGCCGCTGACAAAAAGCCCGCCTGCCACCGCTATCGCGTACGTGCCGACCTGTTTTGGATCCA
>JBBQAG010000031.1:0-26131 GCA_038315875.1 Sphingomonadales bacterium
GGCGCGATGTCGGCTGACGCATAGGGCAATCCTGCCGGCATGCCGCCCGCCGCCCAGTCCCGCGCGGCATCTGCCCAGCGATCAAGCGCTGCATCCGCATATCCCGTCACCACCGCGTCCTGCGCATTTTCGAGCCGTGCGTAGACAAAACCACCCGTCACATCGGCAATCGCGGGATAATCAGCCGAATCGGCAAATACGATCGCCACGCCTGCCGCCCGCGCCATCGCGACGAATTCGGGGACCGCAAAGCTCGCATGGCGCACCTGCACTGCATGGCGCAATGCAACGCCCTCATGCGATGCCGGCAACAGCTTCAGGAACGCGCGGAAATCATCGGCATCGAATTTCTTGGTCGCCATAAACTGCCACAGGATCGGCCCCAGCCTGTCGCCAAGCTCGACAATCCCCTGGTCGACAAACCGCGCAATTGAGTCACCCGCGTCTGCAAGCACCTTGCGATTGGTGCAATAGCGCGATGCCTTGAGCGTGAAGACAAAGCCATCAGGCACGGCCTTCGCCCAGCCGGCAAATGTCGCCGGCTTGAAGCCGCTATAATAGGTGCCGTTGACCTCGATCGCGGTCAGTTTCGACGCGGCATGTTCGAGCTCGCGCTTTTGCGGCCATTTGTCGGGGTAGAACACGCCGCGCCAAGGCTCATAGGTCCACCCGCCAATGCCGATGCGAATCGCTGCTTTGGTCATGCTAGCTGGTGTACCGCTGGAACGGGCGCGCCGCCTCCCGAAACTTGCAGGACGGCGCACGAATCGTGCTGGAGCGGGCGAAGGGATTCGAACCCTCGACCCCAACCTTGGCAAGGTTGTGCTCTACCCCTGAGCTACGCCCGCTCTGGCGCCTGTCGCCTGCAACGGATGCAGGCGGGGTAAGGCGGCGGCTGTTAGCATCGGCGTGGCACAACGGCAAGCCCGCATGCGCGCTGCAACAAAAGGGTTGGCTTCGCGCCGCCAGCGCCCACATAAGGCGCTCGATGAGCGACGCGCCAGGATTGGCGCACAGTGACAACCGCGCCATGATTGGCGCACCATAACAATCGCCGAACGGCACAGGAGCAAGACTTGGCTACTCTGGGGATGAGCGCTGCCGAACGCGACGCGGTGGAAAGCTTCCGCCGCGATGTCGTCGAACCGTCGATGACGAAGCTTGTGATCATCGATTTCTGGGCCGAATGGTGCGGGCCGTGCAAGGCGCTGACGCCCGTGCTCGAAAAGGTCGCCGCCGCTTATGCCGACAAGGGCGTCGTGCTGGCCAAGGTCGATACCGATAAAAACCAGTTCATCGCCTCGCAATTCCAGATCAAGTCGATCCCGACCGTCTATGCGATGTTCCAGGGCCAGCTGGTCGCCGATATGACCAGCGCGCGCACCGAATCGCAGCTCAAGACGATGCTCGACCAGATCCTGCGCCAGCTGCCCGTTACCGGCGACGAGGGCGCGGCCGAGGAAGCCGAGGCCGAGATCGAGCCGCTGATCGCGATGGCCGAAGACGTGCTGGCGAACGGCGACGGCGCGCGGGCGCTGTCGATCTTCGATCAACTCGTCGAGATGGCGCCCGATCATCCCGCTGTCCTGTCGGGTCGGATTCGCGCGCTGATCGCCAACGGCCAGCCTGATGAGGCCGAGGCGGCGATTGCCGCGCTGCCCGAAGATGTCGCCAAGCTGCCCGAAATCGGCCGCGCGCAATCGGCGCTGGCGCTGGCGCGCGAGGCAAAGCCTGTCGACGACCTGGCCGGGCTTGCCGCGCGGGCTGCCGCCAATCCAGCGGATATGGACGCGCGCTATGAACTCGCTGGCGGCCAGATGGCGGCAGGCGACCGCGATGCAGCTGCCGATACGCTGCTCGCGATGATTGCCGATGATCGCGATTGGAACGAAAGCGCTGCCCGGTCTCGCCTGCTCAAACTGTTCGATGTCGTCGGCCTGGAGGATCCGTGGGTTTCGGCGCAGCGTCGGCGCCTGTCGGCGATCCTGTTCGGATGAACACGATCCGCACCACCACCCGCCTGTCGGTCTTCCCGTTGCCCGGGGCGCTGCTGTTTCCGCGGATGCACTTGCCGCTGCACATTTTCGAGGAGCGCTACAAGGCGCTGATGAGCGATGCGATGGCGCGCGACCGACGGATCGGCATGGTCCAGCCACGCGGCAATGGCACGCCGCCACCGCTGTTCGAGATTGGCTGCGTCGGCAAGATCGCGCAGTTCGAAGCACTCGACGATGGCCGCTACAATCTGGTGCTCGAAGGGCTGTCGCTGTTCCGCATCGTCCGCGAGCTCGATGTGCCGACGCCGTTCCGCCAGGTCGAGGCCGAATTGCTGCCGATCTCGCCAGAGAACGAGATCCTGTCGCTTAGCGGGCGGGCAGCGCTGGAAATGGAGTCGCGTCGTTTTGCCGATTCGCAGGGCTATGCCGTCGATTGGGAGGCAGTTGGCCGGCTCGACGACGAATCGCTTGTCAATGGCGTCGCGCAAATCGCCCCCTTCGATGTCGCAGCCAAGCAGGCGCTGCTCGAATCGGAGAGCCTTGAGGATCGCGCCGAACTGATCGTCCAGCTGATGCAGTTTTTCGGCCGACACGACGGCGAGGATTCGGTGACGCTCCAGTGAGCGATGCGCCAGTCAGCGCACCGCCACCGCTCGATCCGTGGCTGCTGTCGATCCTTGTCTGCCCCGTTACGCGCACGCCGCTGCGCTATGATGTGGATGCGCAGGAACTGATCTCGGATGCCGCCGGCGTCGCCTATCCAATTCGCGACGGCGTGCCAGTGATGCTGATCGAGGAAGCGCGCACGCTTCGCGATGACGAGACCGCGTGAGCTAGACGGGCTCCCCCATCAACAGCCTGGGCAAATCGCCCGATTCACCCCGCGCCTCTGCCATGAAGCGCGCCTTTAGCGGCGGCACCGCATTCACTGCCGAAATACCCAAGCGCCGAACCGCGCTTGCCGTCTTGCCAGGGATACCGAACAGCCGGTTGAGCCCATCGGTCGCGACCGAGACCATCAGCGTATCGATCCCGCGCCAACGCTCATAGCGCGCGAGCAATTGCGGATCGCCCAGGTCCATCCCCAGCCTTTTGCCCTCGACCAGTACTTCGGCGAGCGTCGCGACATCGCGAAAGCCCAGATTGAGCCCCTGGCCAGCAATTGGATGGATGCCGTGCGCCGCATCGCCGACGAGCGCGAGGCGCTGCGCGGTGATTGTCGCTGCATGATGGAAGCCAAGCGGATAGGTCGAGCGCGGTGCAAGGCCGCTTAGTTTCCCCAGAAAGCCCCCCATCCGCTTCTCTGCCTCGGCGAGGAAGCCGCGATCGCCAAGCTTGAGCATGCCGGCTGCATCCCGCTCGCTGACCGTCCACACCAGCGCCGATCGATTGACGCCCGCAATCGGCAGCAGCGGCAGGATCGCAAAGGGCCCGGCAGGGTAGAAAATCTCGTACGCACAATTTTCGTGCGGCCGCTCATGCTCGAACCCAGTGATGATCGCGTTGTGATGATAGGACCAGCGCGCGATGTTGATCCCCGCGGCCGACCGAGTCGGCGAATTGCGCCCTTCGGCAGCGATCAGCAACGGCGCGGTGACCGTGCTGCCGTCGCTGAGCACCGCCTCGACTCGGGCATCGCTCCGCGTCACTGACTGCGCCCGCGTCTGCATCCTCAGGTCGATCACAGCCGAGGCCGCCGCCGCCTGGTGCAGCACCGTGCGCAGCAGCCGGTTTTCATACATGGTGCCAAGTGCGCCATCATCGCCACCTGGCACGAAATCAAGCGCACCGGGCTCGAGGCCGTCGCTCACCCGGATCGAGTGGATCGGGCATCCCTTGCCGGCAAGCAGCGCGCCGATGCCGATCGCATCGAGCATCCGGTGGCTGGCGCTCGCCACGGCAGAGGCGCGGCCATCGAAACCGGCGCCGAGCATGACTGCCGGATCGGCGGGATCGATAACGATGCTGGTGATGCCGTGCGCGCCAAGCGCGAGCGCAAGGCTGCATCCGACCAACCCGCCTCCCAGAATGATCACGTCTGAATGGGTGGTCGCGGTGGCAATAGGTGCTTCATTCATTCCTCTTTCCTAACGCCCCACAGCGCCGCTGCCAACGGCTTCGGCTTGACGCGGGACTCGGCAGGGGCGATTGTCGCCGGAACATCAAGCGTACATCGACGAGGAAGGGCAGATGGCGAGCCGGGCGACTCCGTCCTTGTGGCGAGAATCAATGCGACACGGTGCGCGGCGCAGCGGCGCGCTGATCGGGGCGATGGCGCTGGCGCTGGCGACGATCGCGCTCGCCGCGATCCTGGTCAGCTATCATCCCGGTGATCCATCGCTCAGCACCGCCGCGGGCGGGCCGGCGCGCAATCTGCTGGGCACAGGCGGAGCGTTGATCGCCGACGCGGTGCTTGGGCTGATCGGCTGGCCAGTCGCGCTGCTGGTGCCCTTGTCGCTGCTCATCGCGAGCCGGTTGTGGCGCGACGTGCCCGTCGGGCGGTGGCGGCGGATGCTTGCAAAAGCCCTGATCGGCTGTGCGCTGATGGGGACGACGCTGGCGCTGGTCGCGGGCGGTGCCGTCAATACGATGCCTGCCGGCTATGGTGGGGCAATTGGGCTTGGCCTCGCCGAATTACTGCAGCTGGGGATTGCCCAGATCGCTGATCCGATCGCGATATTATGGGCTCAGCGGGGGATCGGCACGCTGCTCGGGCTGGGCGGGGTAATCATTTATGCGCTCAGCTATGAAATCGATCTGAGCGAGCGCAACTGGCGGCCGCGGCTGCCCGCGCGGCTGACAAACGACGATGATGATGTCATCGACCCTCCTGCCGAGCCAGTGCGCAAGCCAGTGCCGCGCGCGGTCGCCGCGCCTGAAAATCGCCCGGGGCCCGTCATCGCCGATCGCGCGGTCGCGCCGTCCATTGCCAAGCCGCGCACGAAACAGGCCTCGCTCGATCTGCGCGACAATTACCGGCTGCCGCCGCTCGATTTGCTCAACAAGGCACCGGCGACGAGCAATCCAGTGATCGACAAGGCCGCGCTTGAGCGCAATGCCCGGTTGCTCGAATCGGTACTCGACGATTTCCATGTGAAAGGCTCGATCGTCGAAGTGCGCCCGGGTCCCGTGGTGACGATGTATGAGCTGGAACCGGCGTCGGGCATCAAGGCCAGCCGCGTGATCCAGCTTGCCGATGATATCGCGCGCAACATGTCGGCGATTTCGGCGCGCGTCGCGACGATCCCCGGACGCAGCGTGATCGGCATCGAGCTGCCCAATGCCAAGCGCGAGACGGTCAATCTCCACGAACTCGTCGGCAGCCAGAGCTTCGAGGATCAGGCGTGCCAGCTGCCGATCATCCTGGGCAAGAACATTGCCGGCGATCCAGTGATCGCCGATCTGGCGCCAATGCCGCATCTGCTCGTTGCCGGCACCACGGGCTCGGGCAAGTCGGTCGGGCTCAATTGCATGATCCTGTCGCTGCTCTATCGGCTCACCCCCGATCAGTGCCGGATGATCATGATCGATCCAAAGATGCTCGAACTGTCGATGTATGCCGATATCCCGCATCTGCTCGCCCCCGTCGTCACCGAGCCGGCCAAGGCGGTGCGCGCGCTGAAATGGGCGGTCGAGCAGATGGAGGATCGCTACCGGATGCTCGCCTCGGTCAATGTCCGCAGCTTGGCATCGTTCAACGACAAGGTGCGCGCAGCAAAGGCCAAGGGGCAACCGCTCGGCCGCAAGGTGCAGACGGGCTATGATCCCGGCAGCGGCCACCCGGTGTACGAAGAAGAGCAGCTCGATTTCCAGCCACTGCCGCAGATCGTGATCATCGTCGACGAGCTTGCCGATCTGATGATGACCGCGGGCAAGGAAGTGGAATTCCTGATCCAGCGGCTTGCGCAAAAGGCGCGCGCGGCGGGCATCCACCTGATCATGGCGACACAGCGCCCCTCGGTCGACGTCATTACGGGCGTGATCAAGGCGAACCTGCCGACGCGGATCAGCTTTCACGTGACCAGCAAAATCGATTCGCGCACGATTTTGGGCGAACAGGGCGCCGAGCAGCTGCTTGGCCGCGGTGACATGCTCTATATGCCCGGCGGCAAGCAGATTGCGCGGGTTCATGGGCCATTCGTGTCCGACGACGAAGTCCAGGCGGTCGCCAATCACTGGCGCGGCCAGGGCCAGCCCGATTATATCCAATCGGTCACCGAGGAGCCCGAGGACGGCTTCGCGCTCGACGGTGCGCCCGACGGCGAGGATTCCGCAGAGGATCAGCAATATCGGAGCGCCCGCCAGCTTGTCGCCGAAAGCCAAAAGGCATCGACGTCATGGCTCCAGCGCCAGCTACGCATCGGCTATAACAGCGCCGCCAGGCTGATCGAACGAATGGAAAAGGACGGGCTCGTCTCAAGGCCCGATCATGTCGGCCGGCGCGAAGTGCTGATGGATCAGGAAGGCCGACCGATCTGAACCCCTGGCCAAGCAAAGGGTTCAGCGAAGGTTCAAGCCGCGCCGGCGATGCCCGCTTATGCTATTTTGGAGACACGTCGCCGTGACTTTCCGGCCCCTTCTCGTGCTGCCCCTGCTGATCACCGCGCCTGCAGCGATCGCCGCACCCGCGACGGGCGATCTCGCGCTCGTGCAGGCGCATCTCGCCGCTGCCGAGACGATGACCGCCGATTTCAGCCAGACCGATCGCAACGGCAAGACGCTCCTGGGTGTGCTGACGCTCAAAAAGCCGGGCAAAATCCGCTTCCAATATGAAAAGGGCGTGCCGATCCTCGTCGTCAGCGACGGCAAGAGCTTGTGGTTTCTCGATTATTCCGTCGGGCAGAAGCAACGCTGGCCAATCGGCAATTCGCCGCTTGGCGTGCTGCTCGATCCCAGTCGCGACGCGACGCGATTCGCCAAGGTCATCCCCGGCTTCGACCCGCGAATCGTCTCGGTCGAGGCGAGCGATCCCAAGCATCCCGAATATGGCCGGATCACGCTGGTTTTCGCGCGATCTCCCGGATCGCCAGGCGGGCTGATGATGCAGGGCTGGGTCGCGCTCGATGCACAGAACAATCGAACGACGGTGCGTCTGTCGAATCAGCAGTTCAACGCCTCGATTTCGGACCGGTCGTTCCAATTCAACGACCCACGCCCAAGTTCGCGCCGAAACTGACAATCCATTCATCTTGCCGACAGCTTTGGCCGGATAAATAGGAAGGGCGAATGCGGTGGCCGGGATTTCCCCCCTGTTGCCCGGCTTATCCGCATTCTGCCTGCGTGACGAACGCTAGGTCGGCCCTCGTTCCATGCCCCCGGAGCGAGGGCCTTTCCATACCAGCCAGCGGGATATGCCCTGTTCAAGGTACCGGTTTAAGGCTGGGTCTGGCGAAGCAAGGAGAGGGCGGCTACATCGCGGCATGACCGGAACGATCAAGATCGCCTCGTGGAATATCAACTCGGTGCGGTTCCGGATCGGCATCGTCGAGCAATTCCTGCGCGATGCAGCGCCCGATGTCCTGTGCCTGCAGGAAACCAAGGTGATCGATGCCGATTTCCCGCACGCCGCGTTCCACGCGATGGGCTATCGCCACATCATGGTCCACGGCCAGCGGATGCACCACGGCGTCGCCATCATCAGCCGGGTGCCGATCGCAGCCGATGATCGGTTCGACTGGCAGGCGAACCGTGAGGCGCGGCATATCGGCGTGCGGCTCGACAACGGCATGCGGATCGAAAATGTCTATGTGCCGGCTGGCGGCGACCTGCCCGATCGCGAGGCCAATCCCAAATTCGGCCAGAAGCTCGATTTCGTCGAACGGATGACGCGCTGGTCCGAGCAGCTGCGGGTGCCGACGCTGCTGGTTGGCGATTTCAATATCGCCCCGCTCGAATCGGATGTGTGGAGCCACAAGCAATTGATCGATGTGGTCAGCCACACCGAGGTGGAGATCGCCGCGCTCGATGACCTGCGCCGGTCGAACGACTGGATCGATCTTGGCCGCCACTTCGTGCCGCCGCCGCAGCGGCTCTACACCTGGTGGAGCTACCGCGCGCAGGATTGGGCGGCATCGGATCGCGGCCGACGACTCGACCATATGTGGGCCACCGCCGATGTCGCCAAGACGGCGCAGGCGCATCAGGTGTTCGAAAGCTGCCGAAGCTGGCTGAAGCCATCCGATCATGTGCCGATCATGACCGAGTTCGCGCTGTGAGCGCGCGCGACGTCGCCCGTGCGATCGATTCGCTGCGGCGCGGCTGGCCCGTCGGCATTCGCGGCGAAGCAGGCGTGCTGGCGCTGCTGGCGATCGAAACGGCGGACCCTCAGCGGCTCGCGGCGTTCGATCCCGCGGGCACGGCCCCGGTGCTGCTGTCCTCAGGCCGCGCGGTGACGCTGAAGCTCGCCAACCAGCGCGCGGCAGCGGCCCCCGATTGCCCGGTCGTCGTGGAACGGGCGCCGTGGCTCGATTTCGACACAGCGACCGCGCTTGCCGATCCGCAACTCGATTTGGCGACCCCGTTCAAGGGCCCGTTTCGCGCGATCGACCCGCGCGATGGCCCAACCGCGCGTGCAGGGCTGAGGTTGGCGACGCTCGCGGGCATGCTCCCCGCATTCTTTGCGATCGACGATGGCCCAGCCGATATCATCGTGTCGCTCGCCGATATCGACGCGCACGAAGATGCAATGCGGCTGACAATCGCGACCCGGGCGCACCTGCCCGTCGCCGGTGCCGAGACCGCCGAGATCATCGCCTTTCGCACGCCCGAAATGCCCGGCGAACATATCGCGCTGATGATCGGCGCGCCCAATGGCTCCGCACCGCTGGTGCGTCTCCACAGCGAATGCCTGACCGGCGACGTGCTTGGATCGCTGAAATGCGATTGCGGGCCCCAGCTCGATGCCGCGATTGCAGCGATTGCTGCAAATGGCTGGGGGATCCTGCTCTATCTGCGCCAGGAAGGCCGTGGCATTGGCCTGATCAACAAGCTTCGCGCCTATGCCCTTCAGGACCAGGGTTTCGATACCGTCGACGCCAACACCCGGCTTGGCTTTGCAGTTGATTCGCGCAATTTCGCGGTCGCGGGGCGGATGCTCTCGCTGCTCGGCCAAAAGAATGTGCGATTGCTCACCAACAATCCCGAAAAGGTGACGCAATTGGAAGCGGCGGGCATCCAGGTCGCCGAGCGGGTGCCCCATATCCTGCCCGCCAACCCGCATAATGAACGCTATCTGGCAACCAAGCGCGATCGCACCGGCCACCAATTCTAGCCGGATCAGGCTAGTCTTGCGCACCGATCAACCGCGCGACCTCGGCGAAATCATGCGCAATCGCATCGACGCCAATCGCCCGCAGCCGATGCTCGTGATCAGGCGCGCAGTGGCCCCCTGCACATAAGCCGATGACGTAGGCGCCTGAGGCAACCGCGCCCGTTGCCCCGACAGGTGAATCCTCGATAATCGCGCAGCGTTCGATCGGCACGCCGAGCGCCGAGGCGGCGTGGAGATAAAGATCGGGCGCTGGCTTGCCCCGCACAACATGCTCCTTGCCGCTGAAGATCATCTGGCCAAAGGCGGCGCTCAGCCCGATATGATCGAGATGCCCGGCGATCCACCGGGTAGAACTCGAAGACGCGATCGCCTTTGGCAAATCATTGGGCAGCGACAGCACGAAATCGATCGCTCCGGCAATCGGCGCGATTCCTTCGGCCATCACCCGGCTATCCTCCGCCGCGCGGGCAGCGTGGAAATCATCGGGCAGCGGGCGACCAATCCAGCGCTCGACGGCGGCATGAAAATCGCGATCGGCAAGGCCCATGAATTGCGCCATCGATTGCTCGATTGTGGTGGGATGGCCAGCCGCCGTTAGATAGCGGGCAATCTGTGCGTTGCCGACGAATTCACTGTCGATCAGCACGCCGTCAAAATCGAAGATGATCCCGGCGATGCTCATCCGCGTTCTCCAAACAATGCGCTGCCAACGCGCACATGCGTGGCGCCAATCGTCACAGCGGTTTCGAAATCGCCCGACATGCCCATGCTAAGACCGTCCAGGCCATGATCGCGCGCGAGCTTTGCCAGCAGGGCGAAATAGGGCGCGGGTTCCAAATCGGCGGGTGGCAGGCACATCAGCCCGGCAAGCGGCAGCCCCGCCGTTCGCGCCTGGGTGACCAGATCGGCAAGTGCCGCAGTCGGCACGCCGCCCTTTTGTGGCTCATCGCCGATATTGACCTGAATGAAGCACGCCGGTCGCCGCCCCGCCTTGTCGATCGCCCGGGCGAGCGCGGTGACCAGCGATGGCCGGTCGACCGAATGGATTGCATCGAACAGCGCGACGGCGGCATCGGCCTTGTTCGATTGCAGCTGGCCAATCAGATGCAGCGCGATATCGGGGGCTCCCTCGCGCAGCGCCGGCCATTTCTGTTCGGCTTCCTGCACGCGGTTTTCGCCGAACACGCGCTGTCCCGCAGCGATCAGCGGTTTAATCGATTCGGCGGGATGGGTTTTGGAGACCGCGATCAGCGACACCGACTCGGGCTTGCGCCCAGCAAGCGTCGCGGCGCGGGCAATATGGTCATTGATATCGGCAAGGCGGTCGGCGGGTTCGCGTGCGGTCATCACGGCTGCTATAGGCAGCAGCGTGCCGCCTCGCCACCCCTTCCCGCCCCGGCTCTGGCTGTTGACCGACGAGCGGATGGGCGATGCGCTGTGGCCGGCGCTTGCCCGATTGCCAAAGGGCAGCGGGGTGATCTTCAGGCACTATGGCCTCCCGCTGCCCGAGCGACGCGCGCTCTTCGCCAGAGTCGTTCGTGCCGCAAAACGCCGGCGCTTGGTCGTGATCCGGGCAGGTGCGGCGCGGCTTGGTCGAGGTGAGGCTGGGGTGCATGGTCGTGCAAACGCACGTACGAAGGGGCTGCGGACCTGGCCCGCACATAACCGGTGCGAAGTCGTGGCTGGGCGACGCGCCGGCGCCGATCTGTTCTTCCTGTCGCCCGTCTTTGCCAGCCAGTCGCATCCCGGCGGCCGGCCGCTTGGCCCTCTCCGTGCGACCGCCCTTGCCAAGCTTGTGCCCCGACAAGCCATCGCGCTCGGCGGCATGACTGCACGCCGCGCGCGGAGCCTCAATCGATCAGGATTTTACGGTTGGGCAGCAATCGACGCGTTGATCAGCTAAACCCATCGACCAGATTGTGACGAACGGCTCCTGGCGAACGGCGCGTGACGATCAGAAGCGGAGGGCGGTGCCGATATAAACAGCCTGGCTGTCGCGACGATTGTTCGACAGGCGCTCAAGCCGGTTATTGTCCGATTTGCGCGATCCGGCAGTCAGATCGATATTACGCGACAGCGAGAAGGAACCCGCATCGATCACATTATCATCGACGACGAGCCGCGAAGGCCCTGCGATGCCACGATCCGCCGCATGGACCGTCGTGCGCTTGGCAATTTCGAGCCGATCGCGGTTGCCGAGCGTCGTGATGTCGATCGCTGCAACATCGCCCGACGAGGCAAACCGCCGCCAGCCGACCGACGCGCCCAGATTATAGGCAATTGGCGCGATCTCTATCGTCGGCGCAATCGGATCGATTGGTTCTACCTGAATCGTGCCAAGCGAGGACTGGACGCGAACCGCCACCGTTACTGCGCGGCTGCCGACCCGCGCTGTTTCGGACGGCGTGAAACGGTAGGCCGACTTGCTGATGCCGGTGCGTGCCAGCAGTGCGGCAAGTTTCGGATCCGCAGACGCCGGTGTGAAGCTGGTGATCGACGGCGTCTTGAGCATTGCATCGAACGGCATTGCCCGCGCGCCCGCGTCGAATGCACCGAAAGCAGGCGCCATCACTCCAACGGCAATAGCCGCCCCGAGCAGGCTTCCAACGATCTGACGGCGCTTCACAGCATCAATCTCCATATGCAGACAAACGTGTCTATCACGCTTTCGGGTTCGCATGCCACTGGCAGGAATCGCTTTATCGAATGAGTGTTGCATTCTGCCCACAGCGGAACCGCGCCGCCGCCACGCTTGCGGGTTGCGCGAGACCATCTATAGATGCCCCTCAGCCCGATTTCATTAGCTCGATTTCGCTGGCCCTATTTCATTTGTTTCAGGAAGATGCCCATGACCCGCTTGTTGCGCACCGCGCTCGTGGTTTCGCTGATCGTCCCGCTCGCTGCTTGCGGTGGTTCAAAGAGCCGTCCGCGCGGTGATCTTGCAGCGTCGAAGATCACCACGATCGGCGTCAACAGCTATTTGTGGCGCGCGACGCTCGACACGCTCAGCTTCATGCCGCTGCTGCAAACCGATTCGAACGGCGGCGTAGTGGTCACCGATTGGTATGCCAATCCAGCAGCGCCCGCAGAGCGGATGAAGGTGACGGTATCGATCCTCGACCAGGATCTGCGTGCCGATGCGGTGCGCGTTGCCGTCCTGCGCCAGATCAACCGCGGCGACGTGTGGGTCGATGCCCCGGTGCGCGCCGCGACCGCGCAAAAGCTGGAGGATATCATCCTCACGCACGCGCGCGATCTGCGCCGCGCTGCCATCACCGGCTAGGAGACAGCGCATGGCGTCGCGCTTCAACGCGCTGAAGGCTGACGCGGCATGGCAGGCGGTGTGGGAAAAGCGGCAGACCTTCGCTGCTACTGGCGCCGCGACCGGCCCGGCTACTGGCGCCGCGACCGGCTCCGCTACCGACGAAACCGGGCGCCCGCGCAGCTATATTCTCGAGATGTTCCCCTATCCTTCGGGGCACATTCATATGGGCCATGTCCGTAATTACACGATGGGCGATGTCCTGGCGCGCTATCGGCGGATGATCGGGCATGATGTGCTCCATCCGATGGGCTGGGACGCCTTCGGCATGCCCGCCGAAAACGCTGCCATCGACAAGGGCGTGCATCCGGGTGGCTGGACGCGCGCCAACATCGATCGGATGCGCGCACAGCTGAAACGGCTGGGCTTCGCGCTCGATTGGGGCCGCGAACTCGCGACCTGCGATCCAAGCTATTATGGGCATGAACAGGCGCTGTTCCTCGATCTGATCGAAGCCGGCCTCGTCTATCGGCGCGAATCGGCGGTCAATTGGGATCCAGTCGACATGACCGTGCTTGCCAACGAACAGGTGATCGACGGGCGAGGCTGGCGATCGGGCGCGCTGATCGAGCGCCGGAAATTGTCGCAGTGGTTCCTCAAGATCACCGATTTTGCAGAGGAACTGCTCGAAGGGCTGCACGGCCTTGAACATTGGCCCGACAAGGTGCGGCTGATGCAGGAAAACTGGATCGGGAAAAGCCAGGGCCTTGCCTTTCGCTTTGCGTTGTCGGGCGGCGGGTCGCTGTCCGATACCGACCATGTCGAGGTGTTCACGACCCGCCCCGATACGATTTTCGGTGCCAGCTTCGTGGCGGTCGCCGCCGATCATCCGATTGCGCGCGCGATTGCCGAACAGGATACAGACGCCGCCGCCTTTATCGAGCTGTGCCGCAAGGGCGGCACCACCGCTGCCGAGCTTGAAACGCAGGAGAAATTGGGTTTCGACACCGGCCTGCGCGCGGCGCATCCCTTCGATCCCGATTGGCAACTACCCGTCTACATCGCCAATTTCGTGCTGATGGATTATGGCACCGGCGCGGTATTCGGCGTGCCTGCGCACGATCAGCGCGATCTCGATTTCGCGCGCAAATATCATCTCCCCGTCCGCCGTGTCGTCTCCGATGGCGATGAGGAAGCGCCCGTGTTTCTGGGTGATGAGGCCTATACCGGGCCCGGCACGCTGGTGAATTCGCATTTCCTCGACGGGATGGATGTCGAGGATGCCAAGCGCACCGTCATCCGCCGTGCCGAAGACGATGGCTGGGGCCATGGCCGAACCGTGTTCCGGCTGCGCGATTGGGGGGTTTCGCGCCAGCGTTACTGGGGCACGCCAATCCCCGTCATCCATTGCGACGATTGCGGGATTGTGCCGGTGCCGCGCGATCAGCTGCCCGTCATTCTGCCCGAAGATGTGACCTTCGACGCGCCGGGCAACCCGCTCGATCGGCACCCGACATGGAAGCATGTGCCCTGCCCCAATTGCGGTGGCGCTGCCCGGCGAGAGACCGATACCCTCGATACCTTCGTCAATTCCTCGTGGTATTTCATTCGCTTCGCCAGTCAGCCGGCCAACAAGCCGTTTGACAAGGCGGTCGCCGAAAGCTGGCTGCCCGTCGCCCAATATATCGGCGGGGTCGAGCATGCGATCCTCCATTTGCTCTATGCGCGCTTCTGGACGCGCGCGCTTCAGCGGATGGGCGCGCTCGACGTCGCAGAGCCCTTTGCCGGGCTCTTCACCCAGGGCATGGTGACGCATGAGACGTACAAATCGGCGGACGGTCACTGGCTCTCGCCTGACGAGGTGGTCGACCGAGACGGTGGTTTCGTCGAACGCGAAAATGGCGCTCCCATTATCGTCGGTCGCGTCGAGAAGATGTCCAAATCGAAGCGCAACACGATCGATCCCGAGCCAATCGTCGATCAATATGGCGCCGATGCCGTTCGCTGGTTCATGTTGTCGGACAGCCCACCCGAGCGGGATTTTCCGTGGAGCGAGAGCGGGATTGAAGGCGCCTGGCGCTTCATCCAGCGGCTGTGGCGGCTATTCCAGACCACCGATCACGGCGCAGCCGGCAACGATATCGCGCTCGATCGCAAGCTGCACCAGACGATCGCCGGTGTTGCCGCCGATATCGACGCCCTTTCGTTCAACAAGGCGGTTGCGCGGATCTATGAACTCGCCAATGCCATTGAACGCGCGGCGCCATCGGCATCGCGCACCCAAGCGGTGATGACGCTGCTTCGGCTGGTCGCGCCGATGACGCCGCACCTTGCCGAGGAGGTATGGGCGATGACCGGGGGCGAGGGCCTGATCGCCGATGCCGTCTGGCCTGAGGTCAACCCCGCGCTGCTGGTGGAGGACGATGTAACGATTGCGATCCAGATCAACGGCAAGCTGCGCGATACACTGGTGATGCCGCGCGGGCTGGACAAGGACGCCATCGAAGCAGCCGCGCTCGCCTCTGACAAGATTGTCCGGTTGCTTGACGGCAAGCCGCCGCGCAAGGTGATTGTCGTGCCCGATCGACTCGTCAACCTCGTCGCATGATGCGGCTCTCCCCCCTCGTCGCGCTGCTCGCGCTGGCGCTCGCTGGCTGTGGCCTGCACCCGCTTTACAGCGGCGGCGGCGGCGGCCGGGTCGCATCGCTGCTCGGCCATGTCGAAGTCGCGCCGATCGCTGGGCAGGCCGGCTATCTGGTCGGCAATGCGGTGAAGGATGAACTGGCGGCCGGGCGCGGCGAAACGCCGCTCTACCGGCTCGAGGTCAAGCTCGACGACAAGATTACCGGGCTGGGCGTGCGCGGCGACGATACCGTCACGCGCGAACGGCGTACGCTGCGTGCCCGCTACCAGCTGATCGATCTGGCGAGCGGCCTTGTTGTGCTGGATGCGACTGCTGGCTCCGATGCGGGCGTCGATGTCGTCGGATCGGAATATGCGACGATCGCCGCCGAAAACACCGCGCTAGATCGGCTTTCGGGCATCATCGCCGATCAGATCGTTGCGCGCGTGGCGCTTTTTGCCGAACGGATGAGCACGCCCGCGCCGTGAAGGCGAACGCCTCCCAGTTGCGCGCTGCATTGGACAGCGCCAATCCTGCGGTCCGGCTTTATCTGTTGCACGGCACCGACGAAGCAGGCGCACGTGACTGGGCGCAGCGGCTGGCACGCACGCTGGGACCAGAGGCTGAGCGTGTCGATCTCGACGGCGCGTCGCTCAAGGGAGACCCCGCCAGGCTCGTCACCGAGGCGGCGTCGCTCTCTTTATTCGGCGGCGCTCGCCACATCCGCGTGTCCGCCGTTGGCGAGGAAAGCCTCGAGGCGCTGACGATGCTGCTCGACGCCGCGCGCACGGGCAATCCCGTGGTCGCGATTGGACCGGGGCTGAAGGCTTCGGGCAAGGTCGTCAAGCTGGCGCTTGCATCGCCCGCGGCAATGAGTTTTGCCTGCTATCCGCTCGACGCCGCCGAGGCAGACCGGCTCGCCGCCGCCATCGCCAGCGAGCACGGCCTGCGGACTACGGGCCAGACCGCCAGTCGCCTCGTCGCTGCATGTGGGGGCGATCGCGCTATCCTGACGAGGGAAATTGAGAAGATCGCGCTGTATCTCGATGCTGCGCCCGATCGGCCGACGATGCTCGACGATGCCGCGATCGATGCGATCGGCGCCGATCTGGGAGAGGCCGAAATGGCGCTGGCGATCGATGCCGCAATTGGCGGCGATTCTGCGGCGCTCGGGCTGGAGCTATGCCGGCTGAACGAGGCCAATGTTTCACCAGTCCCGTTGCTACGCGGCCTTGTGCGGCGGCTGATGACGCTCGCTGCCCTGCGCGCCGAGGTCGATCGTGGCGCGGCGATCAACGACGTGATCGAGCGAAACGGCGTGTTCTTCCGCGAAAAGGCCTCGACCGCGCGCGCGCTGCGCAACTGGTCGCCAGTGCGAATCAGCGCTGCTATCGACCATTTGCGCCAGGGCGAACGCGCGATGATGGGCTCTGGCAGCGCCGGCACCATATTGGCCGAGGCGGCGTGCCTTGCCGTGGCACGGGCCGGTCGGTCGCGGCGCTAAAGCCGTTCGCCGCTCAGGCGCTGGCAGATCATGTCAAGCTGATCGAGCGTCGAATATGTCAGCGTAACGCTGCCGCCCTTGGCACCGAAACCGATCTTCACTGCGAGCCCCAGCAAATCGGCAAGCTGGCTCTCAAGCGCGGCGACATCATGGTCCGTGCCGTCTGCGACTTGCCGGTGGCTGCGGCTCGAATCGGGCTTGGCGACCCGCGCCAGCTTTTCGGTGTCGCGAACCGACAAGCCCTTGGCGATCACCTCGCCCACCAAAGCTTCGACATCGGGCGCGCCGATCAGCGCGCGCGCGTGTCCCATGCTCAACGTTCCGTCGATCACCCGCGCCTGCACTGGCGCTGGCAGTTCGAGCAGGCGCATCAGATTGGCGACATGGCTGCGCGATTTATTGACGATCCTGGCAAGCGCGTCCTGGGTATGGCCGAAATCGTTGATCAGCCGAGCATAGGCCTCTGCTTCTTCGATCGCGTTCAAATCCTGGCGCTGGATATTTTCGACCAGCGCCACTTCCAGCGTCTCGGCGTCGTTGAAGTCACGAATGATTACAGGTACTTCGTGCAACCGCGCGCGTTGGGCCGCGCGCCAGCGTCGTTCGCCGGCGACGATCTGAAAGCCCTTGCCTAACGGGCGCACGACAATTGGCTGGATCAGTCCGCGCGCCGCAATCGAATTGGCCAGCTCCTCAAGTGCTGCCTCTTCGAAGCGCCGGCGCGGCTGGCCGGGATGCGGGGTCAGCGAGCCTACTGGCAGCATCCGCAGGCCAGGCGCGGTCTGCGCCCCCGGGGCCACGGGCTCTTCGCGTTCGATATCGCCCATCAGCGCACTCAGCCCGCGACCAAGGCCAGGTCGGGTCTTGCGCGGCGCAGCGGCGGCGGAAATCGGGGCAGTCGAAACGGGGGATGGATCGGTCATGCGGCTCTTGCAGATTCTGGGGCGGATTTGGGCGTAGACGGTGGCAATCGCGCAATCAATTCACGCGCGAGCGCGATATAGGCTTCGGAGCCCGGGCAACGATGATCGTAGATCAACGCTGGCAGCCCGTGGCTGGGCGCTTCGGACAAGCGGACGTTGCGCGGAATAACGGTGTCGAATACCACCCTGCCCAGCACTGCGCGCACATCGTCCGAAACCTGTTCGGTCAGCCGATTGCGCCGATCATACATCGTCAGCGCGACCCCCAATATCGACAGCCCGGGGTTGAACCGCGTCCGAATCCGCTCGACCGTGCTCAGCAACTGGCTCAGCCCTTCCAGCGCAAAGAATTCGCACTGCAACGGTACCAGCAGCGAATCGGCGGCGACCATCGCGTTCATCGTCAGCAAGCCGAGCGAAGGTGGGCAATCGATCAGGATCACCTCCCACTGATCGCCAGCGCGCCTTATCACCTTTTCGAGTCGGTGAGTCCGCTCCTCGAATTCCACCAGTTCGATTTCGGCGCCCGACAGGTCAACCGTCGCCGGCACGATATCGAGGCCCGGGACCTTGGTGGGGATAAATGCCTCTTCCAGGCTGATATCGCCAATCAACAAATCATAGGAGGAACGCGCGCGATCGGCCCGGTTGATACCCAGCCCCGTCGATGCATTGCCCTGTGGATCGAGATCGATCAGCAGCACCCGCATCCCCGTTGCGGCCAGCGCCGTACCCAGATTGATCGCGGTGGTCGTCTTCCCCACCCCGCCCTTCTGGTTGGCGATCGTTATGCACGTCATCGGCGGGCCACACCCTTTGCAATGATGATGAGCGATCCGGGCTCGGTGATACTGTGTTCCACGTGGAACGAACCATGCCACGTCTGTTGCGCCGCGACCACCTCTTCCATTGCAGACCGCCCCTTTGGGAGCAGCCAGATTGTATCTTTATCGGCCAGATGCGCTGCCGCCGCCAGCAATTCCGGAAGCGCGGCGACCGCGCGTGCCGATATAATGCCGGCTCGCGCCTTCACTTGCTCGGCGCGCTTCTGGACAACGCGCACCCGACCCCCGATCCCAAGCGCACGCACCGCCGACTCAAGAAACTCGGCGCGGCGACGGCGCGGTTCAATTAGCAGCACCTCTCCGTCGCGCAGCAATCCAGCGATTACACCGGGAAAGCCCGCCCCGGTGCCGATGTCGATCCAGCTCCCCGATGGGTTGCTAGCCAGCGACATCAGTTGCGCTGAATCGACGACATGCCGGCGCCAGATTGCTGCCATGCTGCTCATCGACAGAAGATTCTGATTGGGGGATTCAGCGATGACCATATCGACGAACTGCGCAATCACTGTTTCACGTGAAACACCAAAGCGGTCGGCAATCCACGCCCGCGCCTCTTCTTCAGTCACGCTGCTCGACGCCGTACATGGAGCAAAATCGCGGACAGCGCAGCAGGCGTGATGCCGCGAATACGCCCGGCCGCTGCCAGCGATCCCGGCGCTGCTCTGCTGAGCCGCTCGACCATTTCGGTCGATAGGCCGGCGATTTTCTCATAGTCGAGCGTCACTGGCAGCGGCACTGCCTCGTCGCGGTGAAGCTGATCGATTTCAGTCTGTTGTCGCTCGAGATACGGCGCATAGCGCGCATCCTCGACGATTTCTGAAAGCAACGCGCCATCGTGATGATCTCGGTTCAGCGATGGCGCCACATGCGCCAGCGTCACCCCTGGAAAGCGTAGCCATTCTCGCGCGGTTCGCCGGCTGCCGTCCTGGGCAACCACCCCCGCCAAAACCGCCGCCCCCACGGATTGATCGAGCGCGCTATCGATCGCACGCCGCGCGTCACTTCTCGCTGAAAGCCGCGCCAGCCGCGCTCCGCCGAGGCAGCCCGCCGCCCTTGCAAGCTCCCCAAGCCGCGTCTCGGCATTGTCGGCGCGCAGCCGAAGCCGATATTCTGCGCGCGCGGTCAGCATCCGATATGGTTCGGTCACCCCGTGGAGGACAAGATCATCGATCAGCACGCCAAGGTAGCTCGTCGTCCGATCGAGCACCACGGCACCGAACCCCAGCGCAGCGCCCGCCGCGTTCAGGCCCGCGATGAGCCCTTGCGCTGCTGCCTCCTCATAGCCCGTCGTCCCGTTAATCTGGCCAGCACAGAACAGCCCCTTCAACGCACGCGATTGCAGATCATGGCCGAGCGAGCGTGGATCGACGAAATCATACTCCACTGCATAGCCGGCGGTAACAATGTCAGCCGCTTCCAGCCCGTCGATCGATCGGATCATCGCCACTTGCACATCTGCTGGCAGCGAGGTCGAAATACCATTGGGATAGATGATGTGATCGTCGAGCCCCTCAGGCTCCAGAAAGATCTGGTGCCCGTCCCGATCCGCAAATCGGTGAATCTTGTCTTCGATCGAGGGGCAATAGCGCGGCCCGGCCCCCTCAATGTCACCAGCAAAAAGCGGTGATCTGCCCAGACTGTCGCGGATAAGCGTATGCGTTCGAGGGTTGGTTCGCGTCACCGCGCAAAACAGCTGGGGCAGGCGCCGACCGACTGTGATCGGCGACATCGTCCACGGCTCGGCGTCCGACGCTTGTCGCTCCAACCGCGCCCAGTCGATCGTTCGGCCATCAAGCCGCGGCGGCGTCCCGGTCTTCAACCGCGCCATCGGCAGATCAAGTGCACGCAGCTGAATACCAAGCCTGGTCGCCGCGCGTTCACCGATCCTGCCACCAGCATCCCGGTCTTCGCCGCAAAACAGCCGTCCGCCCAGGAATGTGCCCGTCGCCAGCACTATCGCTGGCGCGTGCAGCTGCACGCCATCCCCAAGTTCTAGCCCGGTCACCCGGTCGCCCTCGATCAACAGCGCGGCCGCTTCCCCTGCCACGACGCTCAGCAGCGGCTGGGAAGCAATCGCTTCCTGGATTGCACGGGCATAAAGCCGCCGATCGGCCTGGACGCGCGGTCCCTGTACGGCCTTGCCCTTGCTGCGATTGAGCATCCGGTAATGGATACCCGCCGCATCGGTGGCGCAAGCGATCAGCCCGTCAAACGCGTCGACTTCGCGGACGAGATGACCCTTGCCAAGCCCGCCAATCGCCGGATTGCACGACATCGCGCCGATCCTTGCTGGATCGAAGCTGACCAGCGCGGTGCGCGCGCCGCGACGCGCAGCGGCAGCAGCGGCTTCGGTGCCGGCATGCCCCCCACCCACGACGATGACATCATAATCGCTGATCATACCCGCAGCGCTATGGCCCAGGCCGGCACTTGTCAAAATATGGTAGGATTACTTCGCTGCTGTTCCACGTGGAACGTCATTTACCGATGCAGAAGTTGCCAAACAGGCTGTCGAGCATAGCCTCGACATCGCTCCGTCCAGTCACTCGATCAAGCGATCGCCGCGCGAGCCGCAACTGTTCAGCAACCAGCAACAGATCCGGCTCACACGCTGCTGCCTCGAGCGACGACAGGCACTCGCGACACAACGCGTGCTGGCGATCATTGAGCGCCAGCTGATCCTCGCGCGGCAGCATTGATCGCGCGCGCGCCATTATTGCCGACCAGAGCGGTGCAATCCCGCTGCCGCTCACCGCCGAGACAGGTAGCCGGCCCGTCGGCGACGCCGCGCGGTCTCCATCGGCACTCGGCCATAGCCAGACGACATGACTTGCTTCGACAGGGGGCGGCTCATCCCCCAACCATAACAAAATATCGGCCTCGTGGATTGCCGCTTGGGCACGTTCAACGCCGATGCGCTCAACCGGGTCAATGGTATCGCGCGCTAAGCCAGCGGTGTCGATGAGGATGAAGGCGACACCATCATGAACAACAGGCGCTTCTATCCGGTCGCGGGTCGTACCAGCGATCGGCGATACGATGGCTGCTTCACGATCAGCTAGTATATTGAAAAGCGTCGACTTCCCGCTGTTCGGGGGGCCACCCAGGACAATCCGCACACCGTCGCGCAGCCGCGATGTCGATGGCGTCTCCAACACTCCCGCCATATTGGCGACCGACCGAGCGATGAGCAGCGACACGCTGCTGGTGTCTGCTACCGAAACATCGTCCTCATCAGAGAAATCGAGCTGCGACTCAACAATCGCGGAGAACGCCAACAGCTCGACATTCCATGCAGCAACGGCCCGGCTCACCGCACCTTCGTTTGCCGCCATCGCTACGCGCCGCTGTGTCTCGGTTTCGGCGGTAAGGAGATCGCCCAACCCCTCAGCCTGCGCCAGATCAATGCGATCGTTCATCAGCGCTCGGCGCGTGAATTCGCCAGGCTCAGCCTGACGCAAGCCGGATATCCCCGAAAGCGCATCCGCGACCGCCGCGACAACAGCACGTCCGCCATGAAGCTGGAGTTCGACGACATCTTCTCCCGTCGCGCTATTCGGACCCGGATAGACAATAACGACACAGCGATCGATCAGCACGCCAGTTTGCGGGTGGCGAAGCGAGCGTAGCCGCGCTGCATGCGCCGGCGGCAAGTTACCGGCCAGCGCAGTCGCCGCATCCATCGCGCCGGCGCCGCTCAGCCGCATGATCGCGATCGCCGCCGGCGGCGCCCCCGTGGCGACGGCGTAGATCGTATCCACCGCTGTTTAGCCGCGTGGCTTCATCGCCCCGTCAAACAGCGTCCGCCACATCGTCATCCCGGCCTCACCCATCGGCGCCCAGCTCTTCATCATCGCTTCGAGCATCTCCGGCTTGACGGTCCCATCCATCGAATCGAGCAACGTACCGACATATTTGTCGTGAATCGGCGTAAAATCGGGCAGACCCATCACGCGGCGCGCCTCTTCGGGCGTGCATTCGACTTCGACGTTGATTTTCATGGCGCGTATCCAACTCCGCTTGAGCATCGACCAGCCCGGAGGCATAGTTCTGGCATGTCTTTGCGCGATCACGGCGGAATCGCAACGTCCATCGGTCATGTAACCATGACGGTTGAGGGCGACCGGCTGATCGCGGTCGGCATCGTCCAGCACAGCGTTCCACGTGGAACGTCGAATCTGTGGCGCGATGCTGCTGCCCAACTCGAACAATGGTTCGCTGGCGAACGGCATGATTTCGATCTGCCGCTTGCCCCAGCCGCCACTCCACGCGGGGCCGTGCTTCGACAAGCGATGATCGCAATCGGCTATGGCAAGACCATCAGCTATGGCGCGCTTGCAAGAACGATCGGCTCGAGTCCACGCGCCATTGGCCAGGCCTGCGCGCGAAACCCGATGCCGATCATCGTCCCATGCCACCGCGTTCTGTCAGCGGGTGATCGGCTCGGTTTCTATTCGGCCGGCGAAGGCCCCGACACAAAAGCCTGGCTGTTATCGCATGAGCGCAATGTTGCAGGAGAGACCCGATGACCGCCAGGATGATCACCATCGACACTTTTGACCGAAATGGCAGCTTTCAAGCCTATTGTGCCGAGCCTGCCGGTACGCCACGCGCGGCGATTATCGTCATCCAGGAAATATTCGGCGTCAACCATGGCATAAGGCTGAAATGCGATCATCTTGCAGCAGATGGGTATCTCGCCATTGCGCCCGATCTGTTCTGGCGGCTTGAGCCCGGGGTCGAGCTTGATCCAGATGTCCCCGCCGAATTCCAGCAAGCGCTCGATCTGATGGGCCGGTTCGATCAGGACATGGGCGTCCGAGATATCGAAGCAACGATCCACGTTGCGCGCGCAAAAAGCGGCGGTAAGGTCGGTGTAGTCGGTTATTGCCTCGGCGGGCGGCTCGCTTTCATGGCGGCAGCCCGTACCGATGCCCAGGCGAGCGTCGGCTATTACGGTGTCGGCATTGATGGCCTGCTCGGGGAAAAGCACGCAATTGCCCACCCCGTGCTGCTGCATATCCCGGAGGAAGATCATTTCGTCGACAAAGCCGCACAGCAACGCATGCATGACGGGCTTGATGATCATCCCAAAGTAACGCTGTTCGATTACCCAAGTGAGGATCACGGCTTCGCTGCCGAAACGGGCAAGCGACGATCGGCAGATGCAGCCGAGCTCGCCGATCAGAGGACCGCCTCCTTTTTCGCCGCCCACCTCAGTCAATGACCAGCCCGCGCTAGAGCAGCTGGGTCACCATTGGCTGCATGTCGAACACGCCCTGATAGACCATGCGTCCAGCGACATAGATGATGATCGCTAGCCCGATCCAGGCAATCCAGCGATAGCGCTCGATATATTTGGCGATCACATTTGCAGCCAAGCCCATTAGCGCGACCGACAGGATCAAGCCAATCACCATGATTCCGGGGTGCTCGCGCGCGGCGCCGGCAACCGCCAGCACATTGTCGAGGCTCATCGAAACATCGGCCGCTGCGACCGACCACGCAGCCGAGGCAAAACTTTTCGGCGCGCGAATCCCGCTGGTCTCTGTCCCGCCTTCGCCGGTACCGGCGCGCGGCCGCAACTCGCGATACATCTTCCAGGCGACCCACAGCAACAGTAGCCCACCACCGAAAACCAAGCCATATTCCTTGAACCGCTCAAGGCCGAACAGCACGGCAACGGCAAACACAATCCGCAGCAACAGCGCCGCGACGATGCCAACCGCGATCACCTGCTTGCGTTGGTTCGCAGGCAACCCAGCAGCAAGCGCGCCGACCACGATTGCATTATCGCCCGCAAGCGCAACATCGAGCAGAACGACCGTTGCAAAGGCAATCAGCGCAGACCAGCTGCCGATATGCGCCATATCATCGCCGATCCGCGCGAGCAGCCCGCCCATCGACATCGGCGCGGCCGCGATCAGCCAGAGCATCTGCTAGCCACGGCTCACTGGTTCATCGAATCGAAGAAATCTTCGTTGGTCTTCGAATCCTTCATCTTGTCGAGCAGGAACTCCATCGCATCGATCGTGCCCATCTGCATGAGGATACGGCGAAGCACCCACATCTTGGAAAGCTTGCCCTTGTCGACCAGCAGCTCTTCCTTGCGGGTCCCCGATTTGCCGACGTCGAGCGCCGGGAAGATGCGCTTGTCGGCGACCTTGCGATCGAGCACGATTTCCGAATTGCCGGTGCCCTTGAATTCTTCGAAGATCACCTCGTCCATCCGGCTGCCGGTGTCGATCAGTGCCGTGGCGATGATCGACAGCGACCCACCTTCCTCGATATTGCGGGCAGCACCGAAAAACCGCTTGGGGCGCTGCAGGGCGTTCGCGTCGACACCACCGGTCAGCACCTTGCCCGATGACGGCACGACTGTGTTGTAGGCACGACCAAGCCGCGTGATCGAATCGAGCAGGATCACGACATCCTTCTTGTGCTCGACCAGGCGCTTGGCCTTTTCGATCACCATTTCAGCAACTTGCACGTGCCGCTGCGCCGGCTCGTCGAAGGTCGAGGAGATCACCTCGCCCTTCACGCTGCGCTGCATGTCGGTCACTTCCTCGGGTCGTTCGTCGATCAGCAGGACGATCAGAAACACCTCGGGGTGATTGTCGGTGATCGCCTTGGCGATATTCTGCAACAGCACCGTCTTGCCGACGCGGGGCGGTGCGACAATCAGTGCGCGCTGGCCCTTGCCCTGTGGCGAGACGATATCGATGACCCGCGCAGACTTGTCCTTGACGGTCGGGTCGTGCGGATCGAGCGTCAGCTTCTCATCGGGGTAAAGCGGCGTCAGATTATCGAAATTGACGCGGTGGCGCACTGCATCGGGATCATCGAAGTTAACCGATGTCAGTCGAACCAACGCGAAATACCGCTCGCCGTCCTTTGGCCCGCGGATTTCACCCTCGACGGTGTCCCCCGTCCGCAACCCGAATTTGCGCACTTGATTGGGCGAAATATAAATATCATCGGGCCCGGCGAGATAATTGGCCTCGGGACTGCGCAAAAAGCCAAAGCCGTCGGGCAGCACCTCGATCGTGCCCAACCCCATGATCTGCTCGCCATTCTCGGCCTGGATTTTCAGAATCGCAAACATCAGATCCTGCTTGCGCAGCGTCGATGCCCCCTCGATGCCGAGCGTCTCGGCCATCTCCACCAGTTCGGCGGGTTTTTTCTTTTTCAGGTCAGCGAGATGCATGGATCTGGGTCCGGTCGTGACGGTTGGGAAAACATCGTTGGGGCGCATGAAGGAAAATGCGACGATGCTGAAAGGAAGGGCCGACGCACGGCACGAAACCGCGCATGGTGACTGCTGATCGAATTAGGTCCGACACCGGTTCAAGTCAAGCAAGCTTCAGAAGGGCTGCACGATCGCCAACACGACGATGATCGCGGCAGCGAGCCCCGGAATTTCATTCAGCAAGCGCAGCTGCTTCCCCGTCAGCGTCTGTCGGCCAGCCGCCAGCTTCTTTGAATAGCCGCCCGCCCAGCCGTGATAGCCAGTGAGAAGCAGCACGATCAATAATTTCGCATGCAACCACCCAAGTCCCGCCGCGCCATCGAACAGTCCACGATGCGCCGCTAGGGCCAATCCAAGCACCCAGACAATCAGCATTGCAGGGGTGAGAATGATCGTACGCAGCTTGTGCTCGCGGTCAATCCAGCGCTCGGCCTCAGGCCCCGATAGCCCCGCTTCCT
>JBBQAG010000079.1:0-11257 GCA_038315875.1 Sphingomonadales bacterium
TATATCACCGGCCGCTACGGCTGATCATCCTCTTCATTGGACAGGTAACTGCATTGGTCGAGCATACAGTAAAGGCGTTTGACGACGATATCGGGCAGCTGCGCGGGTTGATCGCGCAGATGGGCGGGCTTGCCGAACAGGCGATCATCGCGTCGATGGAGGCACTCAAACGTCACGATCTTGAAGCCGCAGAGGCGATCATCACTGGCGACAAGCAGATCGACGCCATCGAGATGGAGGTCGAGCGGCTGGCAGTGCAGCTGATTGCGCTCCGCGCGCCCCTTGCCAATGATCTTCGCGAAGTCGTGGCCGCGCTGAAGATCGCCGGCGTGCTCGAGCGAATCGGCGATTATGCCAAGAACATTGCCCGCCGCGTCTCCGCGATCGAGGATCATGGCGATATCGAGCCGCTATCGGTGCTGCCGGCGATGGCGGTGATGGCGAGCAAGATGGTGCATGATGTGCTCGATGCCTTTGCCGCGCGCGATGCCGATGCAGCGATCGAAGTGTGCAACAGCGACCGCGCCGTCGACGACTTCTACAACAGCCTGTTCCGCGTGCTCGTCACCTATATGATGGAAAATCCGGCGAGCATCGGCCAGGTCGCGCATCTGCTGTTCATCGCCAAGAATCTGGAGCGCGTCGGCGATCATGCGACCAATGTCGCCGAAATGGTCTATTACGCCGCAACGGGCGTCCACATGGGGGAGCGCGAACGCGGCGCTGCCCAGATCCATTAACGGAGGAACGACATGGCACGCGCCAAAATGCTTCTGGTGGAAGATGATGCAGCCCTTGCTGAATTGCTGATCTGGCATTTCAAACGCGAGGATTTCGATATCCAGCAAACCCCGGATGGCGAGGAAGCGCTGTTGCTCGCCAAAGAAGCGACGCCCGATATCGTCCTGCTCGACTGGATGGTCGAGGGACTGTCGGGGATCGAAGTGTGCCGTCGATTGCGCCGCATGCCCGAGACAGCGAACGTACCGATCATCATGCTCACGGCGCGCGGCGAGGAGGAAGATCGGGTGCGCGGCCTGGAGACGGGTGCCGACGATTACGTCACCAAGCCGTTTTCGCCGCGCGAACTGGTCGCGCGCGTCGGCGCGGTGCTGCGCCGGGTGCGGCCCGCGCTTGCCGGTGAACAGCTGACCTATGCCGATATCGAGATGGACACCGTTGGCCACAAGGTCCGTCGATCGGGCGAAGTCGTGCCGCTTGGGCCAACCGAGTTCCGCCTGCTCAAGCATTTCCTCGAGCATCCGGGCTGGGTGTTCTCGCGCGAGCGGTTGCTCGATGCGGTGTGGGGGCATGATTCGGATATCGAGAGCCGCACCGTGGACGTCCATATCCGCCGCCTGCGCAAGGCGATCAACAATGGCGATCGGCCCGATATCATCCGCACGGTTCGATCAGCGGGCTATGCCCTCGATTCGGGCGCGTAAAGATAATCGGGAGCCATCAGGAGGCAGGTGCGTTTCACCCTGCGAGCAGCTGACTATGTTGCCCGTTCGCAGGAGAAGCACGATGAAGTTCATGATGATTGCCGCGTTCGCCGCCGCCGTCGCCACCCCAGCACTGGCCCAGACCACGACGCCTGAGCCAATGGCCACGCCAGCCCCAACCACCGCGTCCGATCCGGCGATGCAGTCCGATACGACGTCGACGACCAATGCCAACAACAGCGGTGCAATGCCTGCCGCAGGATCGATGCCGGCCACCGGCGATTATCCAATGTGTTCGCGCACCGTCACCGATCACTGCACGGAGCGCTCGAACGCCCAAGGCGCTCGCCTTCATTCGACGCCGCGCCCACCCCGCGGCTAAACAACTGGCAAGGCCCGGCGCGCCAATCGCGCGCCGGGCCTTGCCTCTGGTGTCCGATCGCCTAAACCGCGCTCCAACAATTCAGGGAGCGTAAGAATGACTATCCGTTTCGACGACAAGGTTGCGATCGTTACCGGCGCTGGTGGCGGGCTTGGCCGCGCCTATGCGCTTGAGTTGGCGCGGCGCGGGGCGAAGGTCGTCGTCAACGATCTCGGCGGATCGCGCGACGGCACCGGCCATTCGGATGCGGCGCTGAAGGTCGTCGAGGAAATTACTGCGGCTGGCGGCGAGGCAATCTCGAATGGCGGCAGCGTTACCGAATATGACCAGATGGTCGAAATGGTCGAGGCGGCGAAGGCCAAATGGGGCCGCGTCGATATCCTGATCAACAATGCCGGCGTGTTGCGCGACAAGAGCTTCGCCAAGATGGAGCCAGCCGATTTCAAGTTCGTGATCGACGTCCACCTCAATGGTTCTGCCAATTGCACCAAGGCGGTGTGGGAAACGATGCGCAGCCAGAATTACGGCCGCGTGCTGATGACCGCTTCGTCGACCGGCCTGTACGGCAATTTCGGCCAGGCCAATTATGGCGCCGCCAAGCTTGGCCTTGCGGGCCTGACCAAAACGCTCGCCATCGAAGGCGCGAAGAACAACATCAAGGTCAACACGATCGCGCCGACCGCCGGCACGCGGATGACCGAGGACCTGTTTCCTGCCGAAGCATTTGCTGCCTTCGCGCCTGAAAAGGTTGCTCCCGCCGCGCTCTTTCTGGTCTCCGAAGACGCGCCGACCAACATGATCATCGGTGCGGGCGCCGGTGTGTTCCAGGCCGCCTATGTCACGCTGACGGCAGGCAAGCTGCTTACCGGCGACGATCTGTCGCCCGAAGGCATCGCCGCTCATTGGGACGAGATCACCGATCGCACCGGCGAAATGACCCCGCAATCGGGCAGCGAGCAATCGCTGAGCATCCTGAAGAAACTGCAGGGGCAATAGCGGAAACTTCGTGCTGCATTTTCGTGACCACGATGCGCCAACATCATCGCGCGATCCCGCCCCGTTCGCGCGGCCGACCAGAAAATGATCGGCCGCGCGGACAGGATCGAGGGCTGGCGGCTCAGGCGGCATCCGGTGCAAATACGCGCAGGCGATGACCATCGGGATCGAGTGCGACGAAGGTGGTGCCAAAGCTCATCGGTGTCGGTGACTGGATGATCGTCAAACCGCGACCCCGCCAATCGGCATGCGTCGCCTCGACGGCAGCCTTGTCGGTAACGGTGAATGCCACCTCATTCGCGCCCGACTGGCCACTGCTCTGCGGCTCTACGGTGTCCTTGGCCCACAGGCCGAGCATGACGCCGTCGCGAAGTGGCAACATCGCGAAATCGTCTTTTTGTTCGATGATCGGGATATCGAGCAGCTGGTTGTAGAAGGTTGCGCTGGCTGCATGGTCTTCGACGTGCAGAAGCAGGAAGCTGAACTCTGGCATGAAAGGTCTCCTCTGATCGGCGACACGTGGAGTCGAGCGCCGGTAGGGAGAGTGTTATCGCATCATGCTGTCAGTTTATGTCAGCAGTCGACATTCATCATTCGTTGCTCGGGAATGCCGCGAAGCGTGCGCCATTCCTTCAGGAGCGCAGCGCGGCGGCGGGGGTAGCGATCGGGGGTTACATCAAGGGCGGTAATCCGATCGGTCCTGAAATGGCGATAGCCGTCGCGCAATTCGCACCATGCGACGATGACGCGCACGCGATCGTAGAAGGCCAGCGCAAACGGCCAGATGACCCGATTGGTCGCGCTCCCCTGTTCGTCTGCATAGGCGATCTGCATCATTCGCTCGGATCGGATCGCCTGGCGGATCGTCGGGAGTTCGGCGTCTCCCGCAGCGATTGGCTCGCCTGGGCCGATCAACAGCCCAGACGCATCGATGCTGTCCTTCAAATCATCGGGAAGCACCGCGCCGATCTTTGCGAGGACGTTTCGTGCAGCCTTGCCCAGCAGCCCGTCCGCCCTTTCCGAAACCCAGCGCGAACCGAGCACCAGCGCTTCGATTTCGTCTTCGGAGAACATCAGCGGTGGCAGCATGAAGCCCGGGCGCAGCACATAGCCGACGCCCGCTTCGCCATCGATATGTGCGCCCTGCGCCTTCAAACTCTCTATGTCGCGGTACAATGTGCGCAAGGAGATGCCGAGCTCCTCAGCCAGCACCGCGCCCGCAACCGCGCGTCGATGACCACGCAGCACCTGAATCAGGTCGAGAAGTCGCTGAGCGCGTGACAAGCCGGCTTTGCTCCAACGGTCATCCAAACTAGCACTTGCTGCCATGATATGGCAGTAGGCCAATGTCAATTTTTTCAAACGATCGGCGAAGGAGCATCGATCAGCCTTCGTTGCTGCCCCGCTTCTTTTATGCGAACCCTGTCGCTCTATGACCGCCTTTCCCACTGCCCCCGGCCCCGGCAAGCTCGTTAGAAGCGTCGGCCCCTGGGGGCTTGCTGCGATGGTCCTAAACGGGCTCGTCGGTGCAGCCATCTTCGGGCTGCCGGGGACCCTTGCCGACAAAGCCGGGGAATGGTCGCCGCTGATCGTGCTGCTGGTCGGCGGAGCAATGCTGCCGATCGTTTTCGTCGTGATGCGTCTGGCCCGGCTGTTCGATGGCACCGGCGGGCCGATCCTGTATGTCGAGGCGGCGTTCGGCGAGACTGCGGCGTTCCAGATTGGCTGGATGCAGATCCTGTCGACCAGCGCATCGGTGGCCGCAAACATCAATCTGCTCGCCGATTATGCCCTGCGCGGCTGGGGATCGGCAGCGTCAGGCCCCATTGCCCACACCGCCATCGTGCTGGTCGCGTTGCTGCTCATCCTCATCGTCAATCTCAACCGGACGAGCGGCGTGGCGCGGACGCTTGGGCTGTTGTCGGTCGCCAAGCTGGCGCCCTTGGCGCTCTTGGTGGTGCTGGCGACGCCGATGATCGTCGGGGGCGGCGGCGCGGCCCATCCGGCGACGCATTGGTCTCTGTCGCAGGCGGCGTTGCTGTCGGCCTATGCCTTTGTCGGCTTCGAGGGCGCGCTGACATTGGCGGGGGAGGCCCGCGATCCCCGGCGCGATCTGCCGCGAGCGTTGGTGATGGTGTTTGTCGGGGTCGCGCTGCTCTATGCGCTGCTGGTCTGGGGCTATGTCGTCACTGCCTATGTACCGGGCGCGACCGACAAAGCCCCGTTATCGTCGATGGCAGCGGCGCTGATGGGGGCAGCCGGCGCGGCGTTGATGTTGGCGACAGCGACTGTCTCGATCTTTGCCAATGTCCTCAACAACATGCTGTTCCTGTCGCGCCGGCTCGTAGCCATGGAGGCGTTGAAAGGATTGCCGCCGTGGCTGGGGCGCGTGAATGCGGCCGATGCGGTGCCGCGGAATGCGGTGATCGTCATCATGCTGTTGCTTGCCGCGCTGTCGCTCAGCGGCGGCTTCGCTGCGCTCGCCATCCTGAGCGTCGCGTCGCGGCTGATCGTTTATCTCGGCTGCATCGCCGCGCTGCCGATTATCGAACGGCGCGGCGGAACGCACGCATCGGTTGGCGGCGTTGCCGTCATCGGCGCTGCGATGATCACGTGCGCGTTGATGATCGCCGGCAGCGAACCTTCATCCTGGCTGTCGCTGGCGGTGGCGGGTGCGGCTGGCGCGGCTGTGTTCGCCCTCAGCCGCGCATATTGGCCGCGAAATGCCAAGCCCACACCGCCCTGATCAGTCGTGTGTAGCCCTAAGCCATCGCCCAGCGCCATAGTGTATTGAATCTATAACACACCCGTGCTATTGCGCTCCACGAACAGGAGTGACGGCATGTATAGCGAAAGCGATCTGGATGGCGCGGTGGCCGCAGGGGTAATGCCCTCGACGGTGGCCGCCGCATTCCGCAACTATGTGGCATCGGGCCGATCGGCGCCGGCTGTCGATGAAGAACATTTCAAGCTGCTGACGGGCTTCAACGATATCTTCGTGTCGATCGCCTTGTGCCTGTCGCTTGCCGCGATCGCCCAGATTGGTTCGCTGGTGACGCCGGGCCTTGGCGGCGCGGGCGTTGCGGTCTCGGCCTGGCTGCTCGCTGAATATTTCACGCGGAAGCGGCGGATGTCGCTGCCAAGCATCCTGCTGCTGCTCGCTTTTGTCGGCGGGGTTGCTGCGGCGTTGATTGGCGCCCTCACCACGATCGAACCAAACCTCCCGCCCCGGATGGAGGCAATCGTCGGCGCCGGCATCGCTCTGGTGGCAGCAGGCGCTGCCTGGCTGCACTGGCGCCGCTTCATGGTGCCGATCACCGTTGCCGCAGGCGCACTGGCGCTGGTGGGCGTCGCAATGGCGCTCACGCTCGCTGCGGTGCCGGCCGCTAAGGACGCCATCTATCCAATCGCGCTCGTCGCCGGTGTAGCGGTGTTCATGATCGCGATGTGGTGGGATACGTCTGACAAGGAACGCCGCACCCGCCGGTCCGATGTCGCGTTCTGGCTGCACCTCGCCGCCGCCCCGCTGATCGCGCATCCGATCTTCCAGATGCTCGGCGTGTTCAATGCCGATGTCGGGATCGCCAAAGCGGCGATCGTGATCGGCCTCTATCTCGTCTTCGCTTTTGTGGCGCTGGCCGTCGATCGCCGGGCGTTGCTGGTCTCGAGCCTCGTCTACGTGCTTTATGCGCTATATGCCTTGCTGCAGAGCGCCGGCGCGGTCGAACTGAGCGCAGCGCTCACCGCCTTCGTGATCGGATCGGCGCTGCTTACCCTGTCCGTCTTTTGGCACCAGATGCGCGGCGTTGTCGTCGGCATGCTTGGTGGCCTTCGTGATCGCCTGCCACCTGTGCAGACGATGGTGCCGGCCTGACGCCATTCTCGGTCGGCTCGTTCGAAGCCTTTGCCCCCGGCCGCTACCCCGCGCGCCGGGGGATTTTTTATTCAGCGACGATCTTCATCATCCGTCGCTCGACAGGGGCAAGCACGGCGGCAAGCTCGTGCCCGCGTTTCAGCACCGTGCCACCCTCGCCGATCAGCGCCCACATGCCCTGGCGGTTGCGCAGCGCGGGCCGCTTTTCGATCCGGAATTCGGGGCGTTCAGTGGCGCGCCGAAAAGCAGAGAATACCGCTGCCTCACGCCCCAGATCCATCGCGTAATCGCGCCAATGGCCTGCCAAGACCATCCGTCCGTAAAGATCGAGGATACGCGTCAGCTCGGCGCGCTCGAACCCGATCTGGTTCGGCGCACGCCCGGCAATCGCCGGAAAGGGCATCACCGTCCCCATCAGGCCCCCGGCACTTGCTGATTACGCACGGTCGCGCTGGTCCTCATGATCGGCAAGCAACGCGTCGAGCCGTTTGCGCAGCGTTTCGATTTCGCACCGGAGTAGCTCCAGTTTTTGCGTCTCGGGATCAAACATCTCGCTGCACGGCGTGCCATAGGGCACGAACGCCTTGTCGCTCCGCCCGCCCTCGACCATCGTCGCGCGCGCCGGAATGCCCACCATCACCGCGCCGGGTGACACATCCTTGGTGACGACTGCATTGGCGCCCACGCGCGCACCAGTGCCAATGGTGATCGGCCCAAGCACCTGCGCGCCCGAACCGATGATGACGTTATCGAGCAAGGTCGGATGTCGCTTGCCTGCCACGCCGTTATCGGGGCTGGTGCCGCCAAGCGTGACGCATTGATAGATCGTCACATTATCACCGATCTCCACCGTCTCGCCGATGACGGTGAAGCCGTGATCGATGAAGAAATTCCGCCCGATCTTCGCGCCGGGATGGATATCGATCGCGGTCAAAAAACGCGCGAGGTGATTGACGAAGCGCGCGAGGAAAAACAGTTCCGCTGTGTAGAGCCGATGCGCGATCTTGTGCAGGCCAAGCGCGAGCACGCCTGGATAGAGCAGGATTTCCCAACGGGAACGCGGCGCCGGGTCGCGTACTTTGATCGAATCGAGATAGGCGGTCAGACGCTGAAGCACGGCCAAGTCCCCTTTGGTTGTGCAGCTATCTAGGAACTCGGATCGGCGAAATCCAGAACCAGCTCGCCGCTTCGTTTCAGCGCATAAATCCTATCTATCTTGTCGGGTATTTCGAGGCTGGCCATAATGGTCCCGTCGTTGCTTGATCGACATCCTGATCGGGGCGTTTCCGAATACCGCGCGTCGTCATTGGCGCGCTGGATCGGGGCCCATGATCCGGAAGGCGCTGAACCAATCGCGGGCCGCTCCCCCCGCCTCGGTTGGTTCAGCGCCACATGCGACGCGCTGCTCTTGATCAATCCACTGGCTTAGTTATAGCCGATTGATCGATTGGAGCGATTAGATGTCAACCTATCTGCCAACGCTCAAGCAGCTGCAATATCTGGTGTCGTTGCAGGATCACGGCCATTTCGGGCGGGCGGCAGAAGCATGCTTCGTCACCCAATCGACGCTTTCCGCAGGGCTGCGCGAACTCGAAACACTGATCGGCGTCACCCTGGTCGAGCGGACCCGCCGCGTCGTACGTTTCACGCCGCTGGGCGATCGCATCGCCGACAAGGCGCGGCGGGTTCTCCGCGAGGCAGAAGAGCTTGGCGACCTGGCCCGTGCTGCGGGGCGACCATTGTCGGGCGACATGCGGATGAGCGTCATCCCCACGATCGCGCCTTTCATGCTCCCGCATATCCTGCCCCGGCTGCGCACCGATTATCCCGATCTGAAGCTGTATCTGCGCGAGGAGCCAAGCGGCTATGCTTGCGAAGGGTTGCAGAACGGGCGCACCGATTGCGTCCTGCTGGCGCTGCCCTTTGCCTGTGGCGAGGTGGCTTCCCAGCCCTTGTTCGATGATCGGCTGTTCGTAGCCTTCCCCGAAGGCGAATATGCCCCCTGCCCAGCCAGCATCCGTGCCGCCGATATCGACGAGCAGCGGCTGTTGCTGCTCGAAGACGGACATTGCCTGAAGGACCACGCGCTTGCTGCCTGCAATCGGCCCGAATTACGCGCCGAGGCGACGATGATCGGCACCTCGCTCCACACCATCGTCCAGATGGTCGATAACGGCCTTGGCGTGACGATGCTGCCCGAAATGGCGATCAAGGCGGGTATTTTGGAGCATACGCGGATCACGGCACGGCCGCTGGAGGCAGATCACCCGATGCGCAGTATCGCGCTGGTATGGCGGCGAGCATCGCCCAGAGAACGCGATTTCCAGTTGCTGGCCAAGGTGCTGGCCGCTGCCAGATCGACGATCTGAAGCGACGATCTGAAGCGCAGGTGGCAACCAAAGCGCGGCTTATTCGTCTCTTACGTGAAACGCCCGCAACTGGCGTTCAAGATTTTTAGGAGAAACGAATGAACCGCCATCTTCGCATTTCACCCCTTCTGCTCGGCGCGGCGCTGTTCGCCGCCGGTGCCAGCGTAGACGCTTTCGCGCAGTCAACCGACGCGATGCCCGCCGCCAAGACGAAGGCTGCCGCCAAAGCGATGGCAAAGAAGCCAATGCCGTCAGCCACCCCATCTCCGATGGCAACGCCGATGCCGAGCGCCACGCCGATGACAGGCGAAACGCCGATGGCTTCCACCAGCACGACGTCGTCAGCGATGCCGGCAAACCCGATGGTTGGTGGCGCCGCAATGGTCGAAACAAAGACGATCGTCGAAAACGCATCGGCTGCAGCGAACCTCACCACGCTGGTCACAGCCGTCAAGGCGGCCGATCTTGTCGCGACCCTGTCCGGCCCGGGGCCCTTCACCGTGTTCGCGCCGACCAACGATGCCTTTGGCCGTCTGGCGCCGGGCACCGTCGATACGCTGATGAAGCCCGCCAACAAGGCTACGCTTGCCAAGGTGCTGACCTATCACGTCGTTTCGGGCAAGCTGACGCTTGACGATATTCTGGCCAAGGTGAAGGCCGGCGGCGGCAAGGCAATGCTTACGACCGTCGAAGGCGAACCGCTGGTCGTCGAGGCCCTGAACGGCGCTATCAGCCTCACCGATGTGAATGGCAACAAGAGCTATATCGAGACGGCCAATGTCCGCCAGTCGAACGGGATCGTCCATGTCGTGAACGGCGTGCTCGTGCCCAAGCTCAACTAATCTTCGGCAGCTTGGTCGATTCGGATCGGGTCGGGGTTGCTCATGCAGCCCCGGCCCGATCCCAATTTTGCTAGTCTTGCTCCCGCCACCTGTCTGCGGCCAACGAGTCGGCTTCTCGCGCCGCAACCCAGCGGCTGTCGCCGCTACGTGTCTCACGTTTCCAGAACGGCGCCTCGGTTTTCAGTTTATCGATCAGGAAGGCGCACGCCTCTAGCGCGGGCCCGCGATGCGCGGCAGCGGTGCCCACGAATACCACACGGTCGCCAGGCGTCATCGGCCCGACGCGGTGGACGATGTTGACTGCCAGCAAACACCACCGCGCTTTGGCTGCAACCGCAAGCTGTTCGAGCGACGCCTCGGTCGCACCCGGATAATGCTCGAGTTCGAGCATCGTCACACCGTCATCGCCGCGCACCAATCCGGTGAAAGACGCGACGCCGCCGGCACCCGCTACCTCGATCCGCGTGAGCTCAGCGGCAGCGTCAATCGGCGTTGGCTGGACGACAATTCGGATCATCCGCCAGTCACTGGTGGAAAAATGGCGACTTCGCGCGCGCCGGCGATCGACGAATCCATTGCCACGAACTGCTGGTCGACTGCAGCGCGCAGCCGATCGCGATCGGCGAAGGCGCGGGCATGGCCATCGCTTTGGCGCGCCAGCCAATCGACCAGCGTCGAAACGGTCGCGATATCAGCGGGCGGCTCTATCCGCTCATGTCCGGACCCAATCGCCTCTCGTACCCAGGCGAAATACAGCATCTCGATCGCCGCCATGATCAGTCCATGTGATTCAGGCCGACGCGGAGATAATCCCAGCCCGTGATCACCGTGAGCACCGCAGCGCTCCACAGCGCGACAAGCGCCGCCAGCTTGATCCAGCCGAGATCGGGGAGCGCGCCCGCCAGGATCAGCCCGCCAAGCGCGACCAGTTGCAGCGTCGTCTTCCATTTCGCCAGCTGCGATACTGGGACCGACACCTGCAATTGCGCCATGAACTCCCGCAGGCCGGAAACCGCGATCTCGCGGAGCAGGATCACCAGCGCCGCGATCACATGCACCCCAGCAATATCGCGCGTCCCCACCAGGATCAGCACGACGGCGGCGACCATGATCTTGTCCGCGATCGGATCCAGAAAAATGCCGAGCTTTGACACCGTGCCCTGCGCCCGCGCCAGATAACCATCGAAATAATCGGTGATGCCCATCAGCACATAAAGGCCAAACGCGATCGCATAGCCCGCCGCCCAGCCAGGCCACCACAGGAACGCGACCAGCAACGGCACGGCAAGGATTCGCGAGAGCGTAAGCAGATTGGGAAGCGTCAGCATGCCGTGCCGCTCTACGCCCGA
>JBBQAG010000160.1:0-2398 GCA_038315875.1 Sphingomonadales bacterium
CGATCGTCAGCGGCACCTTGACGGCAATATTGTCGGCGATCTTGCGGACGATCTCGGCCTCGCGCATCATTCCGGCATGATCGAGCGCGACGACTTCAGCCGAGACCGGCCCGTCGACGATCCCGCAAATTTCCGCGACCACTTCGAGGAAATTACGCCCCGATTTGGCGATGAGCGAAGGGTTGGTGGTGACGCCGTCAACCAGCCCCGAATCGGCGAGGTCACGGATTTCAGCGGTGTCAGCGGTATCGACAAAGAATTTCATGGTGATCCTGCAACCTTCTCATTTTTTTGCCCTTAGGACAAAGTCGATCGCAACACGAGCCTTTGCGATGCGACCAATCGGCGCATCGTGCGTTGCACTTGCTGGACCGGTCGCTCGCGGCCAATTCAGAAAAAGGATTATCATGAAAAAGATTTTCATCGCAGCAGCACTCAGCGCCCTGACAATCGGCGGCGTCGCGCATGCCGATATCGGGATCGATGCCCGCCAGGCCGATCTCCAGCGGCAGGTCGATGCGGGCAAGCGCTCTGGCAAGCTCAGCATTCGTGAACGCAACGTGCTCAACGCCGAGTTGCGCCGCATCGCGAGCGTGGAGGCAGGGTTGCGCGCGCGCGGCAATAATCTGGGCGAGCGTGACGAGCGCCGCCTGGGCGTGATGCTCGACAGGGCACAGGTCCATATCCGCCAGATGAAGCAGAACCGCGAACGTGGCCGCAACGGCATCCATTTCTAGGATCCGTTGGCCGATCTCACGGGCCAGTTGTTGAGCGGGCACGAGACACCCTAAATGAGGGCATGTCTCGTGCCCGTGTCGTTATCCTCAACTCAGCCCTTGGCGCACTCGATTACCGGGTGCCGCAGGGCATGAGCGTCGAACCCGGCACGATCGTCGTCGCGCCGCTCGGCCCGCGCCAGCTTTTGGGCGTGGTGTGGGAAGAGGAGAGCATGCCCTCTCCCGGCGAGGTTGGCGACAATCGGCTGCGCAACCTGGTGGGCGTGGTCGATGTGCCGCCAATCGCTGCGCCGCTACGCCGGCTGATCGAATGGACAGCGGATTATTATCTGGCGCCCCCGGCCAGCGTGCTGAGGATGGCAATGCCCTCCACCTCGGCGCTGGAGGGCGCCCGCACCGCCACCGAATATCGCGCGACCGGCGAAGTGCCACCCCGAATGACGCCGCAACGCGAGCAGGCGCTTGAGCGGATCGGCGACCGACAAGGCCTGATTCGCGAGCTTGCCGAAGCGGCCGGCGTCTCCGACGGGGTGATAAGGGGCCTGGTGAAAACCGGCGCGATCGAGGCGATCGAGGTCGATATCGACACCCCCTATCCGCGCCCCGACCCGGATTTTGCGGTGCCCGCATTGTCTGCGGATCAGGCGGCGGCAGCGGCATCGCTCACCGCATCGGTTGCGGCGCGCGACTTTGCCCCAGTGCTGCTCGACGGCGTCACTGGATCGGGCAAGACAGAGGTCTATTTCGAGGCGATTGCAGAGGCCATCCGGCAAGGCCGGCAGACGCTGGTCCTACTTCCCGAGATCGCGCTGACCGAGCCCTTCCTGCAGCGTTTCACTGCGCGCTTTGGCTGCGCGCCCGTTGCCTGGCATTCGGGGCTGCGCAGTACCCAGAGGCGGCGGGCCTGGCGGGCGATTGCGGGAGGAGACGGGCTGGTGACGGTCGGCGCGCGATCGGCGCTGTTCCTGCCCTATGCCAATCTTGGCCTGATCATCGTCGACGAGGCGCATGAGACGAGCTTCAAGCAGGAAGACGGGGTGCATTATCATGCCCGCGACGTCGCGGTGATGCGCGGCAAGTTCGAGGGCTGTCCAGTCATCCTTGCCTCCGCCACACCCGCCATCGAGACGCGGCAACAGGTGGCGCTTGGCCGCTATGCCGAACTGAAACTGCCCGGCCGCTATGGCGCGGCGCAAATGCCGGCGATCAAGGCGATCGACCTGATCGCCGAGCCACCCGAGCGCGGCCGCTGGATCGCCCCGCGGCTGGTAAAGGCGATTGACGAGACGATCGCGCGCGGCGAGCAGGTGCTGCTGTTTCTCAACCGACGCGGCTACGCACCGCTTACCTTGTGCCGGACCTGCGGGCATCGTTTCCAATGCCCCAATTGCACCGCCTGGATGGTCGAGCACCGGCTGATCCGCCGGATCGCCTGCCATCACTGCGGGCATATCGAGGCGGTGCCGGAGAAATGCCCCGAATGCGGCGGCGAGGATACGCTGGTGGCGTGCGGGCCAGGAGTCGAGCGGATCGCAGATGAGGCAGCGGCCTTGTGGCCCGAGGCGAAGCGCGCGATCGTGACATCGGACACGATCTGGTCGCCAGCGCGCGCGGCAGAATTCGTCCAGCGAATGGACGCAGGCGCTATCGACATCGTCATT
>JBBQAG010000112.1:0-7633 GCA_038315875.1 Sphingomonadales bacterium
GTTCGCATCATGGGATCGAAGTCCGACCTGTTGCGGACGCTTGCCGCCGCAGGCGGAGCGGGAACGCTGCCGGGCCCAGTGCCCAGCTTTGTTCCGAAGTGGCGGAGAGGGTGGGATTCGAACCCACGGTGAGCTCGCGCCCACGCCGCATTTCGAGTGCGGTACATTCGACCACTCTGCCACCTCTCCGCGAGGGAATCACACGACCGCAGCTTGGGAAAACGCGCGTTCGTCGATCGACCGAGCCGGCGCCTCTAGCGCAACACCTCGTGGCGCACAAGCACCCCCTGATCGCGAGCGATGCTTATCTGCGCGCCGGTGCTTGTGCCCCGCTCAACAATCATTAGATTGATCAAATGCACCGTTCGCACATCCCCGCTTTGCCCTCCGATACCAGCATTGTCCTGCCCGCCGTCTCGCATGCGAGCTTCGCGATCGGGGATGTCGTGCGGCACCGGCTGTTCGATTTTCGCGGGGTGATCTTCGATGTCGATCCCGTCTTCGCCAATAGCGAGGAGTGGTATGACGCGATCCCGGCGGATATCCGACCGCGCAAGGACCAGCCCTTTTATCACCTGCTCGCCGAGAATGTTGAGAGCAGCTATGTCGCCTATGTCAGCCAGCAGAATCTGATCCTAGATCAAAGCGAGGAGCCGATCGATCACCCTGCGATTTCGGGGCTGTTCCACGCCTATGCCGATGGGCGCTACGCGTTACGCCCGGAGCATCGCCACTAAACTCTGGTGATATCAGCTAATCATGACAAGGGCCGGCCGATCACGCGATCAGCCGGCCCTTGTCCATGTCAGCCAATCAACCTGTAACCGGCTCCGAGGAGCTCCCCCGGAGCCGCAAGCTGAACTCAGTATTTCACGCCGATGCGTGCATACCAGAAGCCGCCGTTGAAGCCGAACGGTCCGCCGTTACGCGGATAGATCTGGCCATCGGAGGTGCCGCCGGTGATTGGATAAATCGGCGATGACAGCGGGCTGAGCTTGTCGGGGCGATTATCGAGCAGATTCTGCGCGCCCAGGGTGATCGTATAGTGTTTCTGGATCGTATAGGTCACATCCAGGTCGGTCGTGAACTTCGAGGTGAAAATCTGGTTGGGGCCGTAATCCACAGCGCTCGTGAAATAGCTGTAGAAATTCTCGCGCACATTAAACGCCAGCGGCCCGCGAACCCAGTTGGTGGTAAAGATAGCGCGATGATTTGGTGCCAGGTGCTGGATGTCGATGATCTGGTTGGCGCTGATCACCCTTGGATCGAACCGGGGCACTGTGCTCAGGTTATAGTTATAGGCGAGCGTGAAGTTCAGCTGCGTGCCGCTCAGCGTCGTACGCCATGTTGCCACCGCATCGATGCCCCGCGTCCGCGTGCTGAAACCATTGGTGAAATAGGTCACAGCGCCGCCAGCACCAACCGCAGCAAGCGCTGGCTCGGCGGCAATATTGGCAGCCGTGACGTTGAACGTCTGGGAAATGCCGATCCGGTCGCTGACTTCGATGATGTAACCATCAACGGTAATCGTCAGCGCCCGCAACGGCTTGAGGATGAAACCCGCCCCGTAGTTGGTCGAATTTTCGGGCCGCAGCGGCACCGCGCCGTAGAAGCGCGAAATGGCGTTGTTGACTGGATAGGTGCCGGTCTGAACCTGAATTCCCTGGTTGAACGCGGTGGTCAGGATCGAATTGTTCGACTGGCCTGGTGAGGGAGCGTGGAAGCCGCTGCCGACCGTGCCGCGGATTGAAAGGCCATCCGAGATCCTCAGGATCGCGTTGAACTTGCCGACCAGCGAGCCGCCGAAAGTGTTGTAGTTTTCATAACGACCCGCGACCCCGACACTGAGCGCCTTGACGATGTCGGTTTCGAGAGCGCCGTAAATCGCATAATTGTTCTGGCTGAAATTGCCCGCCGATGCCGGGCTCGTGCCACCATAGCCGCTCGCCCCGGGGGAAACGCCCGCAGACGAACCGTTACGCACATAAACGCCGGGCGCCGTCTGCAGATAAAGCGCCTGGGCGCCAGCATAAGGACCCGCGCCATAGGATTGCACGTCACCGGCAACGAGCTTGTAGGTTTCCTTGCGATATTCAGCACCGCCGGCAACGGTGATCGGGCTGGCGAAGCCAACTTCCAACGGATAGGTAAGATCGATATTGCCGTTGATTTCTTCCTGCGTGATCTTGCCGAACCTGAAGCTGGTTTGCGATTGCGGGCCGAACGATGCGTTGAGCGAATTGGTCATCGACAGGTCGAGCGAGTTGCGCGCGAGCGATACCGATCCATCAAAAGTAAGGCCGTTCTGGAGTGTGCCTTTATAGCCGAGCACGCCGTAGAGTTCTTCAACATCGCCGATGAAGCGCGGCGTGAAACCCGCAGGATATACCGTCCTGAAGTTGAAGGTGTTGGCATCGCTTACGAAGCCGTTGGCAGGGCACGTTGCATTACCAGCCGGGCAGCGCGTGAGGAAGATCGTGTTAAACGACGAGTTGGCGGTTTGATTGCGCGTTACGCCGTCGGTACTGACGGCCGTGGTGGTGATCGGCGGGCGGTAGTTGAAGCTCTGGTTCGCCGTACTTTTGGCATAATTGCCGAAGAAATAGATTTTACTGTTGCTCGTCACGTTCAGGGCCGAATTGACCACGAACTTGTAGCCACTTCCCGGCGATGAGCCCCAGATCTGGACCGGTCCGGGGAAATTCGGCAGCTGTGGCGCGAGCGCGGGGAACTGCGCTGCGAAATTTGCAGCCGACGGACGGGTGACGCCACGGCTCGTCTGGCCGTCATTATTATATTCGCCGGTCACATTGATGAAGCCGATGTCGCCAATCTTGACGCCAGCATTGGCGGCGATCTGATAGCTCTTGCCGTCGCCATTCTGGTAATATTGGCCGTAGCGGGCGACAACTTCGAGGCCAGACACTTCCTTCAACCCATAATTGAGCACGCCGGCAATCGCATCCGAGCCATATTGCGCGGTCGCGCCGTCGCGCAGGATCTGGAGATTGCCAATGGCGAGCGACGGGATCGCTGAAATATCCGGGCCCTGCGAACCGAAGGAAAGGCCGGTATCGCTGCCGCCATAGACCTGGACGAGCGCCGACCGGTTGTAGCGCTTGCCGTTGAGCATCACGAGTACTTCACTTGCAGGCAGACCGCGCAGCGAAGGTGCGCGAACGAACGTGGACGCGTCCGAGATCGTGTTCTGGCCGACATAGAAGGACGGGATCAGGTTCTTGATGACATCAAGCAGGTTTCCCGCAGGCTGGGACGACAATTCTGCAGAACTGATGATATCGATGGGAGATGCAGAATCCGTCGCCACGCGATCGGTACGGCGGGTGCCGATGACGAGAATCTCCTTCTCGTCGTCAGTTGGTGCGGCCTGTGCAGCGCTCTGCGCGCTTGCAGCATCAGCGAGCAATAACGAAGCAAGTACCGCCGTCGACGCAAAAAATGCCCGTCGACGCGCGTGTGGCTGAAACCGTGTCATTCATAATCCCCTTCGTTGTGAATCCAGCCTTGGCCGACCGTCCCTCGCAGCATCCCCTCGACGCCGATTTTTCGACGCCTTTTTTGTTACAACAGCATCCCTGGTGATCAGCGAGAGTCATCAGCGTGCGACCCCTTGAGACGCAGACCCCATCGATCATCGTGGGACATACCAATCCCCTTCGAAAAGGCCGGCGACTGCCGTGACCTGACTGTAGATGTTGCTGACCCCCCCGGGAATTTAATGTTGTAACTTGGCAAGAGCGCCATAGATAGTTTCGCAATGCAACCTCGATCTCACATAAACAGTCGTTCAGCGTCCTTTCATGTCGTTTTTAGGACGATACTATTGCACAAATGCAACGTTCGGGATGCTCGCGGTGCCCAGCTCAAGGTTGACACAAGCGTGCTCGTCGCATAGCTGACGCCTCTTTCCGCGCCGGTGTGCCGAGCGTGGGCTGATTCATTGGAAAGTGACCAAAGCCATGTTCGCAGTGGTGCGCACGGGCGGCAAGCAATACCGCGTTGCCGCAGGAGACAAGATCGTCGTCGAGAAGCTCGCCGGCGAAGAGGGCGATTCGATCACGCTGGGCGATGTGTTGCTCGCTGGCGAAGGCGCCGATTTGAAGCCGACCGACGGGCTGACCGTTGCTGCCGAGATCATCGCGCAGGCCAAGGGCGAAAAGGTCATCGTTTTCAAGAAGCGTCGCCGCCACAATTATCGCCGTCGCAACGGTCACCGCCAGCAGCACACGATCCGGAAGATCGTGTCGATCGGCGCCGTTGAGAAGCAGGCGAAAGCAAAGAAAGCCGATGCAGTGCCAGCGCCTGAGGCGGAAGCCCCAGCAGCGCAGGCCTGACCCGGAAATACGAGGAGCATAGACAATGGCACATAAGAAAGCAGGCGGCTCGTCGCGCAACGGTCGCGATTCGGCAGGCCGCCGTCTCGGCGTGAAGAAGTTCGGCGGACAAGAAGTCGTCCCCGGCAACATCCTGGTGCGCCAGCGCGGGACCAAATTCTACCCGGGCCGCAATGTCGGCATCGGCAAGGATCACACACTGTTCGCGCTTATCGAGGGCCGCGTGGCGTTCCATGCGGGCAAACTCGGCCGAACTTTCTGTTCGGTAGATGCGGCCGAGATGGCGATTGCGGCCGAATAACATCGGGTAACCAGCCGGGTTGCCCACCAGGGTGACCCGGGTTCGGTCTGACAGGCCGAACCAACCAACAAGGGAGGCGGGTCACCCCGGCTCCCTTTTTTCTTGCTCCCTCAACGGCTTTGTCGCTGACACGTCATCGGGACGTGCGCGCGTCGGGCCATGCCGATGAGGAGAGTAGCCATGTTCGCTCGGACATCCAGATTGACGCTGCGCCCCGGCTGGCCGGAGGACGCGGCCGCGCTGACGGCAGCAATCGCCCATGAAGCAGTCGCGTTCAACCTCGCGCGCCTCCCCTGGCCCTACAGCGAAGCGCATGCCGCGTATTGGCTCGCCCAAGAATCACGGGCGGACGAAGTCAGCCGGGTAATTCTCGCGCATGATGGCGGCAATCCGCGAATGGTCGGCGGCATCGGCATCCACCCGGATGGCGACGCGCACGAGATCGGCTATTGGCTGACGCCCGACGCCTGGGGCCGCGGATATGCGACCGAGGCAGGGCGCGCCATGCTGGGTATCGCGCAATATGCTATGGGGTTGAAGCGCCTCACCTCAGGGTATTTCCTCGACAATCCTATGTCGGGGCGGGTGCTGGCGAAGCTGGGCTTCCGTCAGACCGGCGTGGAGATGCGCCACTGCCTCGCAATGGGAATCGACAAGCCCTGTGCAAAGCTGGTGCTGGAGCTGTCTTCGGAAAAGTCGTCGTTCGCAAACCCGGAATGCAGAGCGGCATGATAGAAAAGCCGTTCGGCCCAAAGCGAGGGCCGAACGGCAGGTTGCGCGGCCCGAAGGGGTCAGGCCGCAACCAGTTCCCGATCCGCTCGCGGCATCACCGCTGCCTCATAATCGCTCTCGGCGAGCGCGATCAGCTTGCGGTCGTCATGATTCCAGGGGTGAAATCCGGGGAGGAAAAACGAACACCACGCGCCCATCACCTTGCGGCCCATGCCGGGGTTACCAAACACATACCAAGCGAGCTTTGCCCAGACGACTGGCCCAGTGAGCCCATCCTGCCGCAGCAATTCGAGCATGCCCTTGCGGCGACCCTCGAAGAATTTGAAGGTCGTCATCAGCATCACGATTGCCTTGACCCGCCAGCGCGTAAAGCGTGGCCAGTCGCGCGTCGCGTGCAACCACGTGTCATAGGCAACGCCCTTGTGCTCAATCTCCTCTGCGGCATGCCATCGCCAAAGCGCGACCGGCTGTTGCTCGCCGCCTGCAAGATGCGCGGGGGTGGCGATCAGCTCATGGGCGATGATCGCCGTGAAATGTTCCAGCGCCATCGTCGCTGCCAGATTGGCAACCGGCGGGCGGCCCTTGGTGAGCGCCAGCGCCCCGTCGATATGCTCTTCCAACAAAGTCACGTCATAACCCTGACCGGTGACGTGTCGGTTGAAGGCGACATGCTCGCGCGTGTGCATCACCTCTTGTTTGATGAAGGCGTTGATCTCCGCCGTCAGCTTGGGTGGCGTGCCCTCTCGAAAAGCCCGCACGCTATCGATGAAATAGCCTTCGCCCTTGGGGAAGGTAACCGACAGGGCATTGTAGAATGCGGTCGCATAGGGATTATTGCTGAGCCACCAGCGCCCCATTTGCCGGTCGCGACCGAAACGCAGATCGCGCGGCGTAATCGTCAAATCAGCGGGACTGGTTGCTTTCGCCACAAAAACCTCCGAACACAAAAAGAGAGCATCAGCTGCTTACACTGTTGTCAATAAGGTTTACTTACACTCGTGTCAATTGCGCGTCGCCGTCTTTCCCCTGAAGAATCTCGCGACAATGCGATTGATGCCGCACGGGGGTTGCTGATCGAATTCGGACCCCAGGCGGTGACGCTGAAGGCGGTGGCGTCGCGCATCGGCCGCACGCACGCAAATTTGCTGCATCATTTCGGGTCTGCGGCGGGGCTGCAAAAGGCATTGATCGCCAGCATGGCCGATACCATCGTCGGGACGATCGCCGCCGCCGTCATGCGCGCGCGCACCAGCGATCATGATCCGCGCGAGGTCGTCGACTTGACGTTCGACGCCTTTGGCAATGAGGGCGCTGGTGCGCTGGCGAGCTGGATGATCCTGTCCGGCAACGAAGACGCGCTCGATCCTATCCTCGAGGCGATCCACCGGCTGGTTGATCAGCTTGCTGAGGACAAGGAAATGCACGGCCCCTCTCTCCACGAAGAAACATTGTCGCTCGTGCTGATGGCGCTTGGCGATGCACTGCTCGGCGGCCCGATGGCGAGCGCGCTCAACCTGCCCCGCGGCACCGCGCGCGAACTGGCGGTGCGTCAACTGACCGCCTCACGGCTGGCGGCGGGACTTCCGGTCAAGGCGTAACCCGCCGCACTGGATAAAATACCGCATTCGGCTAGAGAGCGGCGATGCATTTTCTCGATCAGGCCAAGATTTTCGTCAGTTCAGGCGCCGGCGGCCCCGGAGCGGTCAGCTTTCGCCGTGAAAAGTTCATCGAATATGGCGGCCCCAATGGCGGCAATGGCGGCAAGGGCGGCGATATCATCTTCGAGGCCGTGCCTGGTCTCAATACGCTTATCGATTTCCGCTATACGCAACATTTCCGCGCGCCACGCGGCAAGGGCGGCGCAGGCACCAATAAGACTGGCGCGGGCGCCGATGATCTGATCATCCGCGTTCCAGTCGGCACGCAGGTGCTGAGCGAGGACAAGGAGCATGTGCTCGCCGATTTTACGGTGCCGGGGCAGCAAACCGTGTTCCTGCGCGGCGGCGACGGCGGACGCGGCAATGCCAGTTACAAGACATCCACCAATCGCACCCCGCGCCAGCATGGCACCGGCTGGCCGGGCGAAGAGGCGTGGCTGTGGCTGCGGCTGAAGCTGCTCGCCGATGCCGGGCTTGTCGGGCTGCCCAATGCCGGCAAATCGACCTTCATCAACGCAACCACCAATGCCCAGGCCAAGGTCGGCGATTATCCCTTCACGACGACGCGGCCGCAATTGGGCGTCGTC
>JBBQAG010000016.1:0-37587 GCA_038315875.1 Sphingomonadales bacterium
CCGCCACCGATGATGACGAGGTCGGGTGTCTTCGCCAGCGCGGCCGCGAGCACGTCGTGGCCGACCAGGATCGTCGCCGCCATGCCGAAGCCGAACACGGCGGCGAACATCAAGAACATGATGTTGTTGGCGTTGGAGGTCGCCGCCAGCGCGCTTTCGCCCAGATACTGCCCGACCCAGATCGCGTTGATCGATCCGTTCAAAGATTGCAGGATGTTGGCGGCAAGCGTCGGCAGCGCAAAGACGATCAGCGTCTTGCCGATCGGGCCGGTCGTCAAGTCTTTTGCGCCGGGGCGGCTGGCCATGCGGATTCCTTTTCTGCCGACGCATTTATTGGATTTTGCGCAGAAAGCTAATCCGGGATTTCGGCGGGGTGGCCTCGCCTGAGGGCGCCTTGTCGCCCTACCCCGGCCCCCCTTAGGTCTTCCCCAGGCTTCGCCAGGGAAGCGCTGAGAGGGTTAGCGTTCCTTCACCCCAGCCGCGCCAGCGCCGCCGACAGCCGCTCGGCCTCCGCCGCCTTGTCGGCATGATCCGCGCGCGCCTTCTCCACCGCCTCGGGCTTGGCGCGCTCGACGAAGCTTGGGTTGCTGAGGCGCCCAGCGAGCGAATCGCGTTCCTTCTCGGCGGCAGCGATGGCTTTGGTCAGCCGCGCGCGTTCGGCGTCGAGATCGATGACGCCTTCCAATGGCAGGACGAAGGTCGCCTCATCGACCACCACCTGCAATGCGCCACCCGTCGGTCCCTCACCCGGCTGCAGATCGACGCGTGCCAATCGCGCGATTACCGGGGCTTGCGCGGCGAGGCGACGCGCGGATTCGGGCGATGCCTCGCGGACATGGACGGGCATCCGCAGCCCCGGCGCGATGTTCAGCTCGTTGCGCGCGGCCCGGATTTCGCCGACGAGACGGATCAGCCAGTCGATCTCCCTGCCCGCTTCGGCATCGATCGAGTGCGCATCGGCCATCGGCCATTTCGCGACAATCAGCTCGCCGTCACGCGCGCCCATTTTCGACCATAGCTCTTCGGTGATGAAGGGCATGAACGGATGGAGCAGCACCAGCAGCTGATCGAGCACCCAGCCAGCGACAGCGCGGGTTTCGCGCGCATCACTAGGCCCCTCCCCTTCAGGGGAGGGACTTGAAAGCACCGGCTTGATCAGCTCGATATACCAGTCGCAAAACCGGCTCCAGCCGAACTGGTAGATCGCATTGGCAGCAGCATCGAAGCGGAACTCGGCGAGCGCGAGATCGACCGCCTGCACCGTCTGGATCGTCTCGCCGATGATCCATTTGTTGACCGCGAGCGTCGCCGGCGGCGCGCCGAGCGTGGTCGATGCAGTGATCCCGTTCGACTGGCAGAAGCGCGCGGCATTCCACAGCTTGGTCGCGAAGTTGCGATAGCCCTCGACGCGGCGTTCATCCATCTTGATGTCGCGGCCCTGGCTCTCCATCGCAGCCATGAAAAAGCGCAGGGCATCCGCGCCGTACTGGTCGATCAGCCCGAGCGGATCGACGGTATTGCCCTTCGATTTCGACATTTTCGAGCCATCCGCCGCGCGGACGAGGCCGTGCAGGTACAACGTGCGAAACGGCACGTCCTTCATGAAATGCATCCCCTGCATCATCATGCGGGCGTCCCAGAAAAACAGGATGTCGAAGCCCGAGATCAGGACGTCATTGGGGTAGCGGCCGTTGAGGCTCCCCTCCCGCTTGCGGGAGGGGCTGGGGGTGGGCGTATCCTCAAGCGCGGTGTCCGGGGCAGGCGCAGGCCCACCCCCGACCCCTCCCGCAAGCGGGAGGGGGGAGTCATCCGGCCAGCCCATCGTCGCAAACGGCCACAATGCGGAGGAGAACCACGTGTCGAGGACGTCTCGATCGCGGTAAATCACCCGTTTTCCACCTAGAAAATACGTATCACCAGATGACTGCTCTTGGGCCACGACAACATCAGACGCAGCAACGCCGTAATATTCAGCGAACTTGTCGATTGCCTCCTTCTCCGTCATTCCGACTTCAGAATGGCCATCATAAAATGCATTCGCCGAACTCAAGCTCTGTATCGGGCCATCAGTGTCGAAAAGGTCTCTGTCAGCGCCATACCAAGCCGGTATCCGGTGCCCCCACCACAATTGCCGGCTCACGCACCAGGGCTGGATATTCTCCATCCAGTTGAAGAACGTCTTCTCCCAGCTTTTCGGCACGATCTCGATCGCGCCCGATCGTACTGCCTCGATCGGCGCCTTCGCCAGCGTCGCGGCATCGACATACCATTGATCGGTCAGCCACGGCTCGATCACCACGCCGGATCGGTCGCCGAACGGCGTCTGGATCGTCCTTGGTTCGGCATCGTGTTCGGTGCCTTCCTTGTCGATGTGCGGGACGAGGCACCCGAGCGCCTTCATCTGGTCGATCACCAGCTCGCGAGCGCCCGTAATGCCGCCAGTCTTGAAGCGCGGCAGCCCGACAAATCCGTCCGGCACCAGGCCATCCGCCGTCTGCACCACCATCGCCTTGGCATCGAGCATGTTGAGCATGTCCGCTGCCTTGAATCCCGCCCGCTTGCCGACCTCGAAATCGTTGAAATCATGCCCTGGCGTGATCTTCACCGCGCCTGACCCAAGCTCGGGATCAGCGTGGTCGTCGGCGATGATCGGAATCCGCCGCCCGGTAATCGGCTGATCGATGAACTTGCCGATGACGGACTGGTACCGCTCATCCGCTGCGTTCACCGCGACCGCCATATCCGCAAGCATCGTCTCGGGCCGTGTCGTCGCCACCACGATATGGTCGCGCCCGTCGGCGAGCGTCACGCCATCCGCCAGCGGATAGCGGAAATGCCAGAAGCTCCCCTTCACTTCGCGCGTTTCAACCTCGAGATCGCTGATCGCGGTGCCAAGACCGGGGTCCCAGTTCACCAGCCGCTTGTCGCGGTACAGCAACCCCTGACTATAAAGATCGACGAACACCTTCACGACGGCCTTCGAAAAGCCCTCGTCCATCGTGAAGCGTTCGTTCGCCCAATCCATCGAGCAGCCTAGCCGACGCAATTGCTGCGTGATCTCGCCACCGCTCTCGCGCTTCCAGTCCCACACCTTCTCGACGAAATCCTCGCGCGAGTAATTGGTGCGCTTGTCCTGCTTCAGCGCCATCTGCCGCTCGACCACCATCTGCGTCGCGATGCCGGCATGATCGGTGCCGACCACCCACAGTGCATCCTTGCCCTGCAGCCGCGCGTGCCGTGTCAGGATATCCTGCAGCGTGTTATCAAGCGCATGGCCGATATGCAGCGAGCCAGTGACGTTCGGCGGCGGGTTGACGATCGTCCACGGCTCGGCGCCTGGGCGATCGGGGTGGAACAGCCCGTTCGCCTCCCAATGCGCATACCAGCGCGCCTCGATTTCGGCAGGGTCGAATGTTTTCGGGAGTTCGGTCATCGTGCTGCGGTTTAGCGAGGATGACGCGCCGCACAAGACGGCGTGTCATCCCATCACTTGGCGGCAGTCCACTTGTCCATCCAGCCGAGCACCTCGCCATACCATTGCCGGCTGTTGCGCGGTTTCAGCACCCAGTGGTTCTCGTTCGGATTGACGACCAGCCGCGAGGGGATGCCCTTGCGCTGAAGCGCGGTAAAGGTCGCCAGCCCCTGCGTGTAGGGAATGCGGAAATCCTTTTCGCCGGTGATGACCAGCATCGGCGTCTGCCACTTGTCGACGTAATTTACCGGGTTCCATTTCTCGAACGCGGCCGGGTCTTCATAATAGGTCTTGCCGCCATGTTCCCATTCGTCGAACCACAATTCCTCGGTTTCATAGGCCATGGCGCGCGCGTCGAACACGCCGTCATGCTGGACGATGCACTTGAAGCGATCGGGCCACTGCCCCTCGATCCAGTTCATCATGTATCCGCCATAAGAAGCGCCGAGCGCGCAGGCGTTGCCGCCATCAAGCCAGCTGAATTTGTCGGTCGCGGCCTTGAGACCCGCCTTCAAATCCTCGAGCGGCCAGCCACCCCAATTGTTGCGGATCGCATCGGTGAAGGCCTGACCATAGCCCGTCGACCCGTGGAAATCGATCGCGACCAGCCCGTATCCGGCGGCGGCAAACACCGCTGGATTCCAGCGATACGACCAGCTGTTGTTACTTGATCCCTGCGGCCCGCCATGCACCATGAAGGCGACGGGCACCTTGCCCGTGCTGCCCGCGGGCTTCACGGCATATCCCCAGACGGTGTCGTTATTGGCGCCAGTGAAGCTGAACCGCGTCACCGTCGGCATGTCGATGCCCGCCAGCTTTGCGGCGTTCACCGACGTCAGCCGCGTGGTCGCCTTGCCCGATAGCCTGTAGAAATCATCGGGCGCCGTCAGCGAATTCATCGCAAACACGATCGCGCCTCTGGTCGGCACGACGGCGGAGACATTGCCCGTCTGCGTCAGCCGGCTGTGCTTGCCGGTCTTGGCATCGACCGACCAGATCGGGTTTTCCTGCGTGTCCTCGGCGGTGACGATGATCGCCTTGCTGTCGGGTGACCAGCTGATCGAGCCAACCGAGCGATCCCAATCCTTGGTCAGCGCGGTTACCTTGCCAGTCGCAAGATCGCGCGTCATCAGCACCTGGCGGTCGGCTTCATAGCCGGGCCGCGCCATCGCGAACCAGGCGAGCGTCTTGCCGTCGGGCGACACCGTCGGCAGATTGTCCATGCCCTTGTTGTCGGCCGTCAGATTGGCCGGCGGCGCAGATCCATCGGCGGGGGCGGAGAAGATATCGAGATTGACCGACAAGGGCTCGGTCCGCCCCGCCTCGCGCAGCGCGAAATAGACCGTCTTGCCATCGGCACTCCACGATACTTCCTCGGCGCCGCCAAAGGGCTTGGACGGGCTGTCGCCAATCAGCCCGGCTTCGATCGCGGTGCCATCGCCGCTCGCCACCCCATCCTTGAGCGGCAGCACGAACAGCTGCGACCGGGTGCCGTCGGCCCAGCTGTCCCAGTGGCGCACGAACATCTGGTCATAAACGCGTGCCTCGCCCGCATTCGGGTCCTTTTTTTCCATTGCCACTTCAAGGCTCGGCGCGCCGGGCTTGCGATCAGCCCACACGAGCAGCTTGTCGCCGGTCGGCGCGAGTCTGAACCCCGAAATGCCGCCGGCAACGTGCGTTACCTGGCGCGGTGTGCCGTCTGTTACCGCGACTGCCCAGACATTGTCGTCGCCGCCCTTGTTCGCTTGGAAATAGACGGTGCTGCCATCGCTGGCGAATTGCGGCGAGGTTTCGTTGACATCTGCCTCTGCGACCAGTTTTTCCGGCGTCGCCCCCCGTTTGGTGAGATCGAGCCGCCACAGATCGAGCCGGCCCTTGTTGGCAGCCAGATCGGTTTCGCGCTGCTGCCACACCAGCCAATGACCATCGGCGGACACCGCCGGCGCGCTCACCCGCGACAGCGCGATGACATCATCGATGGTGAGTTGGCGGGCGGCGGCGGGCGCCGTTGCGAAACCGAGCGTCAGCACGCTGGCAAAGAGCAGATTTTTCATGGCGCGCAGATAGAGCAGAAGGGCGATGAACAGGCAACCGCCGGCTCTAGCTTCGCCAAGCCGCCAGCGATCAGCGGCCTTTGGTTATCCGGGCGATTTCGCGCGCAACCATCGTCTCGACCATCGACGGGAGTTTGGCGTCCAGCCATTCGCGCAGCATCGGGCGCAGCATCTCGCGGACCATGTCCTCCAGCGTATCGGCGCCTTGCGTTGGCGGCCTGACGATCAGACGGGACAGGCTATCAAGCGCGCCGCGGCTCGCCTCGGCAGCCGAATCTGACAGGATAGCGTCGATCGACGGCGCTTCGGGGATCGGTTTGACGGCCTTGGACATTGGTCTGGCAGCCGCCGGCTCATCGGCCGGCACTGGATCGCTCAGTTCCAGAACATCGCCTGGATCCGGCGAGCGATCGCGCGCGCCGGCGGAACGCGACGCGCGGCGGGTGCGGCTGCTGATGCCCGCCTCGCCTTCTTCGGCGATGATCCGTTTGATCGAGGAAAGAATGTCCTCCATCGACGGCTCTGCGCTGATATCCCCCATGCGAACCTTCCTCGAGGGCCCCCGCGACCCCTAATTCTTCTTCGGACCATTGACTGCGGCATTAGGCGAGGGGCTGTCAACTGACATGCCAGGAATGTCGAGCGAAGGCGCCAAGACATTGGCGTTCTGCGCTGGCGTTAATGCGGTGCTCGTCGAAACCGGGCCAGCGCTGCGCTCGCCCGACCAATCCCAGATTGTGTTTCGCACCCGCCGATAATTGACCGTCGGATCATACAGAGCCCCGCCATCGAGCCCAAGATCCTTGGCCTCGGCGTGGCCCATTGCAGCAAGCAGGGCGAAGCCCGCCACGTAAGCATCCCGCTGCGCCGTCACCAGAGTGACCTGCGAGTTGATATACTCCTGCTCTGCATTGAGAATCTCGATAATCGTGCGGTTCCCGACGCTGTTTTCCGCCTTCACACCTTCAAGCGACAGCTTGTTCGCCTGCACCGCGATACGGGCCGATTCGATCACCTGGAGCGATGACTGCCAAACCGCATAGGCGGAACGCGCCTGCGCGATAATCGCCCGTTCGGTTTCGATCACCTGCTCGAGTGACTGCGCGCGCCGCGACTGCGCCTGCCGAATTTGTGCGGCCGGTCGCCCGCCCTGATACAGCGGGACCGACAATTGCACGCCTGCCGACGCGGTCGTCAGCACCTGTGTCGGCGAGGCAAGCGAATTGAGAAAATTTTGATACCCACCCGTCACAAAGCCGTTGAGCGTCGGCAGGCGATTGCCGCGGGTGGTCTTCACGTCATAATCGGCGGCCTCGCTGTTTTTCTTGGCAGCGAGCAGCACGGGATTATCTACCAGAGCGACGTTCACTGCATCGTCCGGGCTAGCAGGAAGCCGTGGAAGCGTCGGCGGTGTTTCAAGCACCCCGGGAGGCGAGCCCACTAGGCGAACGTAAGTCTCCCGGCTTGAGATCAGTCGCGCCTGGACCGTCTGGAACTGCGAGCGCGCAAGCTCCAGCCTTGCCTCTGACTGGGCGACATCGGTCCGCGTTAGATCGCCAACCTGAAACCGGTCGCGTGCAGCCCTCAGATTGACTTCCAGTGTCCTGACATTTTGCTGGTTGAAGCCGACAATCGCCTCGTCGCGCGTGACATCCATGTAAGCCGCAACGACATTCGTAAACAGATCAGCCTCAGTGCCCCGCAACGATGCACGACCGGCTTCGACACGTTTATCTGCGGCGGCAATTGCATTCACGACGCGACCGCCCTGATAAATCGGCATCGTCAACGTGACGTTGGCGGTCAACTGACGATCCGGCGCAAGAAAGGCGATCGACGGGTTTTTGATGTTTTCCGTAAATTGGCTCTGCAATTGCACCGTCGGGAATGCGCCTGCCCGAGCAATCGGGACGGCTTCGTCAATTCCCTTCACATTGTCGCGCTGCGCAGCAAGTGTGGGGTTGGTCGCATAGGCCTTTGTCATCGCCTCGCGCAGCGTTTCCGCCGAAGCCGGCAGAGCTATTGTTGCCAGCGCCATCGTTGCCAGTGCCACCCCGGCCAGCACCTTGCTTCTCGTCATTTCGGTCGTGCTCACTTTCAAAAGTCAAAGGCGGCTGGGACGGCAAAGCCCGGCAATATTGCGCAATCGAGATCGGCAAACGCGCTGAGCGCAAAACCGCTGGCGCTCCGACGTCCGCTCGCGAGCCGGGTCACCCCCCGGTCGACGATCCCCGAAACCACACGTGCGCCAATAGCAAGCTGTTCGATCAACGCATCGGGCACTTGTTCCACCGCGCCGTCGATCACCAGCAGATCATAAGGCGCAGCGGCGGGGTGTCCGCTCGCAAGCGGCGCCTCGACCACCGTCACATTGGCGCGATCAGCGAGCGCGGCGCGGGCCATCACAACCAGCACTGGATCATTCTCGACTGCCACCACCTGGCTTGCCAATTCGCTCAGGACTGCTGCTGCATAGCCGCTCGCTGCGCCAATGAGCAGCACGCGGTCCTGGGGGCGAACCGCTGCCTCATTCAGCAACCGGCCCGTTGCGATCGGCAGATTGGCAAACCGTCCCTGCCCGATCGGCAGCGCCGTATCGCGATAGGCAAGGCCGGCGATATCGCTTGGAAAAAACGCTTCGCGCGGCACGCGCGCCATCACCGCAATGACGCGGGGGTCACTGACGGCATTGGTGCGCAGCTGATTGGACACCATGATCTGGCGCATCGACCCCAGCCGAGCAGAATCAGCGTCTGTCTCCATGATTCCCCTTTCGCATAACTGTTTTAGCTATGCAATACACCTCATCTCATAGCGGCTTGTATCTCGCGCAAGCGCCGTCGCCAAGCAGGGTAGCGAATTAATCCGAGCGGTGGTTGACAGGCCGCCGATGGCCGAGCATTGGCGCTCGCTTGGCCCGATGGCGGAGTGGTTACGCAGAGGACTGCAAATCCTTGCACCCGAGTTCGATTCTCGGTCGGGCCTCCATCCACCCTAAGTGCTGCCCGCACACGATGAACTCCGCACCGCGCTTTATGACGCACAGCTTTCGGCACGCGATAAAGCCGGGTTACCGCTCCTGCAGATCACGGCAACATCGTCGGTAGTGGAGCAAACGACCATGCGTTGAACCAGCGCTTGCACCATCGCTGCGCTGTGGGCGCGAAATTGCCGCCCTAAAGTCGATACGACAGCGTTACCGGAAAGATGTGATCATCGCGGTCAGCCGCGCCACTTCGTAAGCTGTAACGGTTCATATAACCCGCCTCGGCCGTCGCGTGCTGACCAATGGGGACGCTAATTCCAACGAAATTGCGCGTCTGATCGAAACCCGCCCGCGCGCCATAATCGGTGGTGTTCAGCGCAAAGACAAATTCGCTTGTGAACACCAGACTGGGCCCTCTCGCTCGCAGCGGTGCCGACAGCCTCAGCCGCTCGCGCAATCGCCATCCGACATCGCGCCGACCCTCGACGAAGCGCTGCTCGATCTGCGTGCGCAATCCCCATGTCCCGCCAACCGCGTGTCCCAGATTCCAGGTCACTTCCTCAAACAGCCTCCGCTCGCGGCTGGTTGCCCCGCCATCGGGATGGACGACGATCCACACATAGCCAATCTTCGCATTGACCGACTTGCTGACTTTGTAACTCAACGACGGCCGGACAAATGTCGTCGACAGCTGTGCGTTGTTGTCCCCCGTGCGCAATGAATACTCCAAGCCGCCGCTGAGCGGACCCGAAATCGGCACCGTCGCGCCAACCGTGGCCCAAAGCTGCGTATCTTGAATCTGCGCCGTTGCCGGGCTTATCGTCAGCAGCAGGCACGCGCTAAAGCTCCAAAACCTCATTCTTCCCTTTCACCGTCCACAACTCCGTCCCGCGGCTATCGCCCTCGAAGTCGTCAGCTAGCGTATCCTATGCATGGTTGCGGTCACAGGGAAAGGATCACCGACAAACGCCGGATCCGACTATCTTGGCGAAATGCTGCACAGGCAATTTCGGCTTGCGATACCTTCCCGGCCAGCGACCGCTTTTTGGGCAGGTTTATGCGTCGCCGGTAAGATGGCAGAGGGTTGGCTAGCCAATCAGCAGGTTCATGCCTCCGCCGCTCAATGCGTCGCGGCGCTCCCTGGTACCGATCGATGTATCGCCATCGCCGGTCTGCGGTGCAGTGGCGCCATGCCATGGGCTGCCACCGCATCGGACTGGGTTGCCGATCGGCGATAAGAACTTGGATCCGCGCCATAGCCGTCACGGAGGGCACGGCTGAAATGGCTGCGGCTTGAAAAACCGATATTGGCCGCGATCACCTTTACCGGCAGGCTCGTCGCACGCAGCATTTCCGCTGCGAGATGCGACCGAGTCAGGAGCTCGGACGCACGTCGTGGATGATCGCTACTCGTGTTCCCGGATTTAGGTTGCTGATACTAACCGTCGCGTCGAGCTGTTTGGACAGGGCATCGACGATCCCGGTGCCCAAACCCGGTTTTTGCGCGCTATGGTCGCCGGGCATGCCGACGCCGTTGTCTTCAACTGATAGTCTCCAGCCGGTGGGCTGAGACGAATATTCAACGGTGATCTTTCCTGATTTCTCTCGATCCGGGAAGGCGTGCTTGAGTGCGTTGATGACCAGCTCCGTCACGATCAAACCGAGACTGACGGACCGCTCCGAGGTGGTCATGCTATCGTCAACGATTGCATCTAGCTTGAGCAGGTCATGATCATAGACCATCGACGCGCCGATGCTGTCGCAAAGGTCGGTAAGATAGGGCCGCAAGGCCACGTCAGCCGCGTTGGTCGCCGCGAGCTGGCGCTGCAGTGTCGCAATCGACATCACGCGGTGATGGGCGTCATGAAGATGATGGCGGGCCTCATCCGACTGGACTTTGCGCGCACTTTGCATGAGAACACTGGCGATGATCTGGAGGCTGTTGGCAACCCGGTGCTGCAGTTCTTGGAGCAATACTTGCTTCTCACGAACGACATCCTCCCTCAGTTTTTCCGAGAGGCGTATGTCCGTCACGTCCGACACTGCCAAGGCGATCCGGGCTTCGCTCGATCCTAGATAATCGAGCTTATGGGCGTTAATGATCAACGTCCGTTTCGGCTCACCAATGCGGACGAGGTCCAGTTCATATGCCTTGATCGCAGCATCACCTGAGATTGTTGCCCGAAGAAGCGAGCGAAGCTGCGGCGCGCCCCACTCGCCAGAGCCGATCGCGGCCAGTTCCGCACCAACGACCGTGTCGGGGTCGATGCCGAAGGCGCTGCAAAACGAACTGCTGGCAGCCTCGACAATGAGACGGTCGTCGAGAAGCAAAAGGGGTGTGGCCGAAGATAATACGAGCGCTATGCCCAGGCTGCTGGGGGCCGCTTTATGAGGTAGGGGCGTAAAAAATTCCACGGCCGAAGCCTTCGGAAGCTGGAGACCCGCGGAGCGAGAGCCATACCCGGTAGCACTAAGGCGACTCGGTAGTGCGGTAGCGTACGCAAACGCACGCAACATGTGTGGTACCACGGGATGGGCGCACCACCTATGTAATTCGGAGCGCGAATTTGGTATCATGGCAACCGGCATATTGAAGTTCAGCGCCTACCGCCGGCTGCAAGACCTTTTTCGCGCACAATAGCTGCCTGGATCAGTGAGCGAACGCACGTATTGCGTCGCCGATCGCGGCGGCATGATAGGGTTTGGGAAAAAACCGAGCACCTTCTGGCATTTCGATAGCCGTCGCGGCGTGATTGCCCGACACGATGATGAACTTTAGCGGCGGCCAACGATGGCGGGCATATTCGGCCAACTGCAATCCATCCATCGATCCGGCCATCTGAATGTCGGTGAAGACGATGGTGATCTGCGGATGCTGTTCGAGCAGCACGATGGCTTCGTCAGCGTTTGAAGCTTCGAAGAACTCCAGCCCCAGATCCTGGACGAGCGCGGTAGCCCCCATGCGGATCATCGCTTCGTCTTCGACAATCAGAACGACTGAGCGGGCAACGCTAGCGACCATGGCGCACCTCTAACCTGTAGGATAGCGCTTATCAACATGGTCATGTCAGTCTCTCATGTGGGGCAGTCGCCTTGGCATGCACGTTCCGATGACACGCCAGTCAATGATAACGCTGATCAGCGACGTTCGATCCACTCTGCATCGACCCGTCTACCCTCAGAGAGCTCCGAGAACAACGGCCGCGTTCAGTATCGCCCTCCGCACTCATTGATGGCCGACTTTGGGTCGATATCCGCACGCCAGTTTCATCCGCCGACCGCTCAATGCGTCGCAGCGCTCGCTGATACTGCTCGATGTGTCGCCATCGCCGGTCTGCGGTGCAGCGGTGCCATGCCATGGGCTGCCACTGCATCGGATTGGGTGGCTGATCTGCGATAGGAACTCGGATCCGCGCCATAGCCGTCACGGAACGCACGGCTGAAATGGCTGCGGCTTGAAAAGCCGATATTGGCGGCGATCACCTTTACCGGCAGGCTCGTCGCGCGCAGCATTTCCGCTGCGAGATGCAGCCGTGTCTTGGCGACGAATTCCATCGGGCTCATTGCAAAGGAATGGGAAAATTCCCGCGCGAAAGCCGATCGGCTCATCCCGGCGACAGACGCCAGCGCGGCCACGCTATGGCGGGCAGCGGGGCGATCGAGCACGGCCGTCACCGCCTTGCCAAGCCGCGGATCGCGCAAGGTGCTCAGCAGGCTCGTTTCGTGTTCGCTATGGCCGAAATGCCGGCGCAACAGCAACAATAGGCACGTCTTCATCAACGCGCCCGCCATTGCGCGCGAACCGATATCGGGTTTCTGGATTTCCGCCAGCATCAGTTCGTAAATCGCCGAAACGATCGGCTGATCTGAGAGGTTTTCGACAATGGGTCGGCGAACCGCATCGAGCAGGCCGAACGATCCTGAGATGTTGGCGGTGATGAGCCCGCAGATGAATTTCAAATCACCATCGCCATCGGCATGAGTCGCGTCGAACTGCATCATCCCGTTGCTCGTCACCGCGCAATGCTCCATCGCCACGAGATCACGCCCCGGCAACTCATGGGCGCCGATCGTCTGGCCAAGATGGGGGGGGACGAGAACGACGCTGCCGGGGCCGCACCGGATTTGCGGATGGCCCGGCACATCGAGATACATCGTGCCCGACAAGATATAGTGAACCTCTATCTCGGCGCCGCCGCGCGCCACCATCCGCAGCCCTTGATCGACTGCACAGATCGCAAACGCATCGACGGCGACGTCGAGCGTCATCAACAATCGATCGAGAATTTGTTCCTGCATAGCTCTGCTTCCCGTCCAAGCCCGTCCGTTAGACGACCAGCTAGGCGCTAAATCGTCGCGTCACTATCACGCTGGGACGATTTGATACGTTGGGTGGACGATTTGCGTCTTTAACCGGCAGTTGGTCGCAAGATTCGACAAGCCTCGAGGCAAGCTAGCCGATCATGCCGCCGTCGCTGGCGTTACGTGCGAACAGGCGCCCGATCGCGTCGAACAACAAATCCATCGCGACCGGCTTGAACAGCACCTCATCGGCACCGCCGCGAATGCAGCGGTCGCGCAAGTCGACGGCGGTATCAGCGGTGATGACGATGACGGGCAATGACGCCTTGGCGTCGGTCCGTGCGCGGATATGCTGAATGGCGGTGATCCCGTCCATCCCCGGCATCCGCAAATCCATCAGCACGATGTCGAAATCCTGCTCATCGATCAGCTGCAGGCCGCGCTCGGCGCTTTCGGCACCGGTCATCGTCGCGCCGGCGACATCGAGCATATCCTTCACGACACGGCGGTTCATGGGATCATCTTCGACGAACAGCACATTCATGGCAGAACGCCCGTGCTGATCCAGGGCAGTGTGTGTTTTTTCATCGCTCTTGCCCTATTGCGTCAAGCGGCGCGTGATACAAGCGGCGCAGATGCCAAATCGTCTCCTGCCCCCGCAGGATACAGCAATTCGACGAGCGCTGCGCCCCCGATCGGCTTTTCGATCAGCCTGGAAATTCCAGTCGCCAGCAACCGGGCACGGAGCTCTGCCTCGGGCGCTGCCCATAGCAACGCCACATCGGCACCGGCGGCGGCTTGGACGATCGTTGCAATCGCCTGTTCGGGATCGTCGCCGGCACGGACGGTCGCATCATCGATCAGGATCAGCTGCGGCGCAGCGATGGCGATTGCCGCAATCACATCCTCGGCTGAGCCAGCGAACGCGACCGTGCCTGCCCGCTTCTCAAGCAGAGCCCGCATCATGCTGCGCGAAATTGGATTGCGATCGACGATGATCAGCCCTGGCCCCGGCGCTGCTTCGGTGTTGACAGGGGTCGTCTCCACGATGCGAACCAGCGGCAGAACAACGGCAAAGGTCGATCCTTCTTCAGGGGCACTCGTCACCTCGATCTCGCCCCCCATCGCCCGGGCCAGGTTGCGGCAGATCGACAGGCCAAGCCCGGTGCCGCCATATTTCCGGGTGGTACCCGCATCGACCTGCTTGAACGATTCAAAAATCGCCTCTTGTTTGTCGATAGGGATGCCGATGCCGGTATCGCGCACCGCAATCCGCAATCGATCGGTGCCGACCACTTCGGCCCTCAGCGTGACGCCACCTTGTTCGGTGAACTTCAGCGCGTTCGACAACAGATTGAAGACGATCTGACGCAATCGCGCCGGATCGCCTTCGATCATCACTGGCGCTGCCTCCAGCTCGAGCGAGAAGGCGATGCCACGCGCGCGGGCCTGTTCTTCCCACAGCCGCGAAACCTCGGTCAATGTGGCGGGCAGATCGGTCGGCACGGCTTCAAGCGTCAGATTGCCCGTTTCCATCTTGGCGACGTCGAGAATGTCGTCGACCAGCGCCCGCATCGTAACGCCGGCACCGTGAACTACGCTCAGCCGGTCGCGCATGGCACTGGCCAGCGATTGATCGGCGAGCATGACCTGCGTCATGCCCAGGATGCCGTTCAGCGGCGTGCGGATTTCATGACTCGTCGTCGCCAGGAATTCGGTCTTGGCGGCCAGCGCCTTTTCAAGGGCGCTGTTGCTGCCGGCAAGATCGATATTGGCGGCACGCACCTCGTTGCGGCTCCGCCGGATCGTGATCAGGCCAAAGATCAGCATCGACACGCCGACCAGCGATGCGAGCACGACGCCGATAAAGATATTGCGCTGCAACTGCGCGCGCGACTTTTCGAAGGCGATCCGGCGCTGGAGTTCGTCGGTCCGCAATTTGGCGATCTTGGCATCCTTCGACGCGAAATCGAAGCGCGCCGCCATCAGCGCGGTGTTGGTCGATGCCGCGAGCTGCGCTGCCTTGTCATCAAGGCGCTTCAGCGCCTCGAGATGCTGAAGCGCGAGGTCGGTGCGGCCGGTTTTGCTGAATACTTCATAAGCAGTCTTGTGCGCTTCACGCGATGCCAGGCTGGTCGTCCTCAAATCCTGGCCGACAAAGCTTTGGGCGATCAGAGCGCTGGCCCGTTTCAGATCGCCATGCTGCAGCGCCGCCTGAGCGGCGATTGCCAGGAGCTGAGGACGCCAGCGGCTTCCCTCCTGGGTCTCAGCAAGGCGGAGACCTTCGGCGATCCTGCGATCCGCTGACCGTAAGTCGCCGACCTCCAAACGCCCGCGTGCGCTGTTTCCTAAGATCCGCGCGATTAACAAGGGGCTGCCGATATCGCCCGCCAGCACCAATGCCCGCTTATATTGGGTTTCCGATTCTTCGGATCGATGCATCTCTCGAAGAGAATTTCCCCGATTATTGTACATCGACAATTCCAAACCTGGATCGCCGCCGTAAATCTCTACTGAATCTGTTTCATATTTCATCGCGGTGATTTGATCACCAGCCTGGCGATAAAGAGAGGCGATATTCTGTAGGGCAATTGCCTGGCTTCGCGACTCGCCAAGGGTTTTGAAAATATTGTGCGCCGTCTGATAGTCGTTGAGAGCAGCGCCGACATCGGCGCGAGCCTGGTTCAAACCGCCGCGTGATAATAGCAAATCCCCCTGCAGCTTGAGAGGCTGACGAATTTTTGCAAGCGTGCGTAGGCCACTGGCGATTTCGGGGGCTGCCCTGTCGATATTGTTGAGGCGAAGAAACGCCTCGCCCCTGAGCCAGTGGATTTCGGCGCGGGCGATGATGGTTCGCGGGCTCGGCGCAAGCGTGACGAGAATGGCTGCCGCCTTATCCGATAGCGCTAAAGTCGTTTGGGGATCGGCCCGCATCGCCAACTTGGCCTCGTCGACGAGCTTCACCGCTACCATCGCCGGCGCCATCGGTGCCGAAGATGCAGTTGCTCCCCCCGCAGCAAAAGCCGCTGACGGCGCGCTTGCAACAATCAGCGCCATGATAATCCGCCAGCCAATGGCCCGCATGTCAAACGACCCCCATGATTGCCAAAGCTAATGCAGCCCAACCACTTAAGGCGGCGCTAATGACGTTGTCCGTCAGGCGCTCTTCCAAAAGCTCGCTGGGCGATTGAATGTGGATCGGGGATCGGCGGTCGCTGCCAAATGGCGATCCTCATCCAGGAATGTTCGCAATGCATCGATGGAAATCGGGCGGCTGATGAGGAAGCCTTGCACCATATCGCATCCCATCACGCTCAGCAGCGCAAGCGCGGCCTGGGTTTCCACGCCTTCGGCGGTCACTTCCATGTCGAGCGCGTGCGCAAGATCGATCGTCGATCGCACGATCAATGGATCGCGGTTGCTGCTCGTCAGCTGCATCACGAACATCTTGTCGATCTTCAATTCGCTGGCCGGCAGCTGCTTGAGATAGGCAAGCGAAGACAGGCCGGCGCCGTAATCGTCGATTGCCAGTGGAATGCCCATTTCGGCAAAAACCTGCAGATGCGCGATTGCCGTATCGGGATCGCGGATCACCGAGGTTTCGGTAATTTCGAAACCGATCCGCGCCTGGCTCGCCTTGACCATCTGGCAGGCCCGGGCAACGAAGGAGGCATCGCCGAGCAAACGGCCGGAAATATTGATGAAGACCGTCAGATCATGACCCTGTTCGGCAAGCGCCTTCTGATCGATGATTACCCGATCGAGGGTCCACAAGGTCAGTGGCCCGATCAGCCGGGATTCCTCTGCTGCGGGGATGAAATCATTCGGTAGCACCAGGCCGCGCGTTGGGTGTTGCCACCGCACCAGCGCCTCGACACTGCAAATCTCCTGCCGGCGCAAATGCACCTTGGGCTGATATTGCAGGAACATCTCTCCCCGCTCCAGCGCATTACCCAGATCACGGATCAGAGTCAGTCGATCGAAGGCAGGAGCGCTGGCAGAAAGATCGCGGATCACCAGCCGGTGATCTCGCCGTGCATCGTCCAGCGACTGTTCTGCCTCCTCGATCAGCCGCACATCTTCGGCGCTCTGCGTTGGCGCAGCGGCGCCTCCAAGGGCGAGCTCGATCGGGTGGCTCTCGCCGTCAAGGTCGATTGGATCGTTGAACAGACGTTCCAGTTCATCCAGCGCGGTCTGCAAATCATCGATCGCATCGCCCTCAAAGGCGAATTCGATCATCGTCCGACCGACGATCGCCAATCGCGCCTGGGGCAGCATGGCGCCAATCCGGTCGGCGACATCAAGCACCAGGCAATCGGCGCGCGGGGCGCCAAGGTGACGGCGAAGCGGCGCGAAATTTCCAATTTCGGCAAGGCACAGGAAGCGCCAGGCTTTCACGACAGGCAGTCGATGATCGACATCGTCGCCAGCGGCAACCGTGGCCATCGCCTCCCGACCGATCGCAAAAGGCATCTCAAGCCACCACGGCGGTGTCGTCGGCATCGCAGCGGACGCGAACAACATGTTTCGCCTGTGGCCATCAGATGGCCGGCCGGAGCCCGGATTTGCTGAGCGCATCATTACGATGCGATCTAGCCCGCCACCTTTGAAGGAAGCGTTAAGTAGGCCGTTCGGGCGCCGCGCCGACCTGTGAAACCCGCGCTCTTCCAGTTGCTTTATCGTTAAAAAACAATTAACAACTAGTCACGCTCGTCTTGAGCGTAATCTGGGAGAAACTAAATGCTTAGCTTTGTGCTTTCAGTTGGATATAGCGACGACATTCGTCCCTGGTAACTCTAACATCGGCCCGGTTAGCAAGATAAGATGCTGATAAATCGGCAAAATTGATCGAGCGCCGGGCTGATACCAACAAATTCAGCGTTGGTCCGTCGAGGTCGCCAAAAGGTGGCCACCGGGCGCCGATACCTACTGTGCCAAGATGAAACAACTGTGCCGAATCGGGTCAATGACCGATTCGGGATTTATGTAAAACATGTTTCTGTGGCGTAACAATTTTCTAACCCGCTGTTAGGCGCAGCGCGCGCTATTGGCTCTGAGTTGCTCGGCCAGCGCGATCACGCGCCCATGCCGGCCCCCGCAACAGGCGCCGGTTGTGCCGCCCGCCGAAACGCTGCGTTGATCCTGCTCAGGCGGAGACGGGCGTCCGACGATCGATTGCTCGCTGCTTTGGCGCAGGGTTCGAAAATTCCATCTCGTCATCCACCGAGCCGTACCGCAACATCATGATATCGCGCGCATAGTTCTGGTGAACCTGCCATGGCTGCTTGTTCCCCTGCTTGGGAAAGCGCTCCATCGCCCGCGTGACATAACCCGATGAAAAATCGAGGAAGGGCTTGGCTTCCAGATCGCCGTCGATCCGCGGCGTCGCCTGACGCAGCCCACGCTTTTTCATCGTGTTGAGCAACCGGCAGACATAGCCACAGGTCAGATCGGCCTTGAGCGTCCATGAAGCGTTGGTGTAGCCAAAGGACGATGCCAGATTGGGCATGTCGCTGTACATCATCCCTTTGTAATTGAATGTTTTTGCTAGATCCCGCTGGGCGCCGTCGACGCTGAAGGCGACATCGCTCAGCAGCTGCAGTTCCAGCCCCGTTGCCGTCACGACGACATCGGCATCGATCCGCGCGCCCGATGCCAGCGCAATGCCAGCCTTGTCGAAATGATCGATATGATCGGTGACGACCGACACGCTTCCCGCATTGATCGCATCGAACAGATCGGCGTCCGGGACGAGGCACAATCGCTGGTCCCAGGGGTTGTAGCGCGGCGTGAAATGCGTGCCCACATCGTAATCGGGGCCAAGCTGCTCGCGGACCATGCCGATGATCCGCTCCTTCACCTTTTCAGGCCGGGTGCGCGCCATCCTGAAAAAGAACATCCCCCACAAAACGTTGCGCCACCGCGTGATCCCATAGGCCAGCTTGGCAGGCAGCTTTGCCCGTAGCCAGTTTGCCCAGGCATCCTCGGCCGGGCGCGATACGACATAGGTTGGCGATCGCTGCAGCATCGTCACATGCGCCGCCGCCTTCGCCATTTCGGGAACGATCGTGACGGCGGTGGCGCCAGAGCCGATCACCACCACCTGCTTGCCCGCATAATCGACCGCGTCGGGCCAGAATTGCGGGTGGATGATCTGCCCCGCGAAATCGGCAGCGCCGGGAAAATCGGGCGTGTGCCCGCGCGCGTAGTTGTAATAGCCAGAGCACATGAAGAGGAAATTGCAGCTATACTGCACCTCACGGCCATCGCTGACGGCGGTCACCGTCCAGTGCGCATCCTCGGTCGACCAGGCAGCGGCCTTCACGTGGTGGTTGAAGCGAATGTGCCGATCGATGCCATATTTGGCGGCGACGCGGCGGACATAGGCAAGGATATTGGGGCCATCGGCAATCGCCTTTGCCTCGGTCCACGGCTCGAACGAATAGCCGAGCGTGTACATATCCGAATCAGAGCGAATGCCGGGATAGCGGAACAAATCCCAGGTGCCGCCAATATCCGCGCGGCCCTCAAGGATCATGTAGCTGCGGTCGGGGCTCTTGTCCTGCAGGTGATAGCCAGCACCAATGCCCGAGATACCGGCCCCCACCACGATAACGTCGACATGATCCACTGGGACATGATCTACTGGGACCTGACCCACTGGGAAATCATCCGTTGCGACACGATCCATTTGGCACCTCCTGTGCCCATACCCGATATTCGATTTTGATTTGCAACGCAAAGGGGGATGGAATGGGGCGCTATTGAAGTGTCCAGTTGGACGTGGCACCCACGGCAAATTGCCGATCGACGAGAGACAAGGCGCGTTGCCGGAGTGAAAACAAGGGCAGGAAAAATGGTTTACATCTTGGGCGGGTGGCAAAGCGACTTCGCCATGAATTGGACCCGCCAGGGCAAGGACATTGGCGACGCCTTTGTCGATGCTGTCCACCACGGCCTGGCTGCCACCGCGCTCGACGCCGACGAGATCGACACTGGCCATGTCGGCAACTTCACCGCCGAGCTTTTTGCCGGCCAGGGGTTGCTTGGTGGGTTTTTCGGGCTCGCCGATCGCGCCTTTGACGGCCTTCCCACCGCACGCCACGAAGCCGCCTGCGCTTCGGGCAGCGTCGCGATCCTGGCTGCGACGGCGGAGATCGAGGCGGGGCGTTATGACCTTGCCTGTGTCGTCGGCATTGAGCAGATGCGCAATGTGCCCGGACGCACCGCTGCCGAGCATCTGGGGGCGGCGGCGTGGAATGGCCATGAATATGGCGATGCCGAATTCGTCTGGCCCGCCGCTTTTTCCGATCTTGCCGACGAATATGATCGCCGCCACGGCCTGAAATATGAGCATCTGATGCGGATCGCCGAGATCAATTTCGGCAATGCCAAGCGTAATCCCAATGCGCAGACTCGCGATTACAGCTTTGGCCCCGAAAGCTTCACCGCCGACGATGTCGCCAACCCGGTGGTCGAAGGCCGCACGCGCAAGATGGATTGCGGCCAGGTTACCGATGGCAGCGCGGTCGTGTTTCTCGCCTCGCCCGCACGCGCCGCCGCTTATGCTGCAAAGCGCGGCATCGCGATCGACAGCCTGCCGCGGATCAGCGGCTGGGGCCACCGATCAGCACCGATCAGCTATGCCCGCAAGATCGCCGACAGCGCCGGCCAGCGCTATGTGTTCCCGCAAGTCCGTCGCGCGATCGAGGACGCCCGCGCCCGCGCTGGCGTGACCGACATCACCCAGCTCCACGCGGTCGAAACGCATGATTGCTTCACCGCGACCGAATATATGGAGATCGACCATCTCGGCATCACCGAACCCGGCAAAAGCTGGCAGGCGATCGAGGATGGCGCGATCGTGATGGGCGGTCGCCTGCCGATCAACCCGTCGGGCGGGCTGATTGGCTGCGGCCACCCCGTTGGGGCGACCGGCGTGCGGATGCTGCTCGACGGGTATAAACAAGTCACCGATCAGGCCGGCGATTATCAGGTGGAAGGCGCGCGGCGCGTGCAGACGCTCAACATCGGCGGATCGACCACCACCACCGTCAGCTTCATCGTCGAGCGCGCGGCGGCATGAGCGTGATCAGCCTGCTCGCCGGCAATTTGCTGGTGCTCGTCATCCTGTTCATCGCCCTCTGGCTGATCACGCTCAAGACCCGCGATGTGACGCCCGTCGACAGCGTCTGGGCGCTCGGCATGGTGTTGCTTGGTTGGGCAAGCTTTGTGCAGACGGGCGGCGATCCGGGGCGCAAGCTGTTGATGATGGCGCTGTGCAGCCTGTGGGGCGTCCGGCTCGGCGGGTATCTGCTATGGCGCTGGCGCGATCATGGCCCCGACAGACGCTATCAGACGATGTTTGCCAAGGCGCAGGATCAGCGCGGCTGGGGCTTTGGCCAGGCATCGATGCGGATGGTGTATGCAACGCAAGCGCCGCTGCTGTTCATCGTCTGCCTGCCCGTGCAGCTCGGCCAGATCGATGAGGCGCCACCGCTGGGCGCTATCGGCATCGCGGGCGCGGTGATCGCCCTTATCGGCATTGCATTCGAGTCGATCGGCGACTGGCAACTCGTCCGCTTCCGCCGCGATCCAGCCAATGCCGGGCAAGTGCTGATGACCGGCCTGTGGCGCTATACCCGCCACCCCAATTATTTCGGCGATGCCTGCACCTGGTGGGGGCTGTACCTGATCGGCGCCGAGAGCATGACGGGGCTATGGGCGCTGCCCGGCCCGCTGCTGCTGACCTGGACGCTGATCAAATGGTCCGGCGTGCCGACGGTCGAGGGCCGGATGAAGCGCAAAAAGCCGGGTTATGAGGCCTATGTGCAGCGCACGAGCGGATTCGTGCCGTGGTGGCCGAAGTCGCTCTAGCGCCCAAGCATCAGGTCAATGCCTGACAGGATTTGCGTCAATTGACGCGCCGAAGTCCTGCCTGCGCGCTCGACCAGCAGCGTTCGGTCGATGGCCGACACCGCCGATACATTGGCAACCGAATCGCGATCTAGTCCCGTCGTCTCTGCGGTCAGCATGACATTGCCAGGCGCCTTGGCCAGTTTGAGATTGCTGGTCATCGGCACGACAATAACGGTTGCAAGGCGGCTGGCATTGATCGCGTCGCACTGGACGATGACGACCGGGCGACGATAGCCCGGCGCGGCGCCAACCGGCTCGCCAAAATCGGCCCACCACACGTCGCGCTGCGCGATCACCACTCGATTTTTTCGAATACCCGTCGCACCGCCGCTTGCCGCGCTGGATCATTGTCCTCACCAGCCGCCGCGATCGCCGCGTCCATAGCCTCGGTAAGCCGGTTCGGCGCATGTTTATCGACGAACTCGGCCAAGGCGCGGGTGTAGAGATTGCTGCGCGACGTCCCCATCTGGCCCGCAAGCAGTTCGGCTTCGGCAAAGACTGGGTCGGGGATTGAGACAGCTATTTTCATACCAGCGGTATAACCCTAAAAGCCACTTGGATCAACGGCCCCCAACACCGCCCGGTCCGCCCACCAGCTATGCGTGCCGCTCGATAATTTGTGCGGCAGGGCGATGCGGCACACCGGGCCAGCCTCGATGTCGCGCGCATCGATCAGCATGCATTCCGAAGTGCCGGTGTTTTCGTCGGTGATGAAGCTGACGAGATAACCGTCATCCTCGCTTGTCCCGCCGATCCGTGGCGCAAACGGTGCCTCGCTGGCATAGCGCCCCTCATCGAGCATCAGCGACCAGCTTTCGCCGGTTTCCAGATCATGCTTCACAAAGCCGTTGAACAGGAACCAGCCCGGCTTGGTCGTCGTAGAATAGATATAGCGGTGCTTGCGACCCGCGACATGCTGGTTGATCATCCCGAATTCGAGCACGCGATCGTCGAGCCGCTCTTCCCGGGTCGTGCCGTCGCTCAGGTTGAAGCGCCAGCGGTGGAGCTTGGGCTGGAAGCTGTGTTCATCCACATAGGCCATCATATGCCCATAGCCGTCCTCGTTGGGGAGCGGCGCCGGCTGCGGATTGTCCTGGAAATAGGCGTCCATCACCACCTCGTCGCCCTCCTCATAGGCGTTGAGGAAATGGAGGATGTAGGTGGGCGCCGCCTCGAACCAGCGGATCTCCTCGGGCTGGCCGTGCCGGGGGATCAGCGCGAAACGGCTCGGCAGCCCCTCATGCAGCCGGGCGGCGTGGATATCGCGCTTCAGCAGTTCCTGATCCCAGAACATCGGCAGGTCATTCACGATCGACCAATTCTCGCTGAAGGTCATGTCGTGCGGCAGGCGCGGACCGGGCAGCGGCACGGGGATGTAATGCGTCAGCACGCCCGCGCGATTGACGACGCCATAATGCATGTACGGCGCGTGCTTGGAATAGTTGAAGAACAGCAGCTCGCCGGTGCGATCGTCGACCTTTGGATGCGCGGAAATCCCGTCGAGCGGCACCCACGGCGCGACCCCCAGCGGCTCAAGCGTTTCGGGATCGATCAGATAGCCTTCGCCGCATTGGTAAAAGGTGGAGATCGCCTTGCCGCCATGAACGATGATGTCGGTGCTGGACGAATCCTTCAGGCTGCCATGCGCGCCGAACCCCGGGCGCTTGGACGTGCCCGCGCGGTCCATCAGCCCGCCCCACAGCGACTCCCCTGCCTCCTGCTCGGCAGCAAAACAGCGCGTGCGCACCCAGCGGTTGCGATAGCTGGCGCTGCCGTTCGAAAAGCTGATCTGGTGGATCATCCCGTCGCCATCGAAGGGATGATATTTGCCAAGCGGCTGATGCAGCTGGTTCTCGGTATTGCGCAGATACACCCCGTCGATATCGGCCGGAATCGCACCTTCGATCACCGCCAGTTCGGTGGCGGTGATCTCCTCGTGCTGCGGCGTCCACGCGCCGCCCAGATAGGGGTGGTTGCTGGCGCGCAGCGACGATTTGACGAGCGGCAAGGTGGCAATCTGCATTGGCGAAGACCTTTTTCGACCAGAGGCCAACAAGTGTGAACCTTCGGGCGCAAGTTTCAAGCCTGCTGGTGTGGTGGCGGCTTTAGTTGTCGGGCAGTGAGCTGCTCCGGTCGATCGCCTTCATCGCTTCGGTAATCGCCACCGTCTCCACGCTCACCCGCACCACTTTGGCGAGCAGCGCGATCATGCTCTCCTTGTAATCCGCGAAGCGATAAGTGTTGAATTTGGCGGCGATGATCGGGTCGCGCGGTTTCTTTTCCTTGCCAATGCTGTGACCGGCAGACCCATTTTCACCCCCAAAATCCACAGGAATATCTGTATATCGGCCTATCTCTATGGCATTATAATTGACGTATAACGGGTATTCAGCCGGGTCATATTTTTTAAAAAGGGGTAATTTCTCGTGACGCTTTGAGAAGTCTAGATTGGTGTACCAACAGCCCGTACCGAGGCTCCGCCATTTTTTACCTTGTTGGTCTACCCAGTAACGAGTTTCTCTCGGCTCATAGTATTCAGGAACTCTAAACGACATGTCGCCCGTATAGTTTCCTTGCCAAAGATGGCCTTCTGTTATGAGAGTTGCCATTTCGTCAGTTGCCACTTGATTTTGGTTGCCTACTACTAAAAACTTCTTTTCAAGTTTTATTAGTAAACCAACAAATTCACGGAACAGCGAGAACGGTGGGTTGGTCACCACCACATCAGCCTGCTTGAGATAATCGACGCACTCTGCGCTGCGGAAATCTCCCGCACCATATTCATCGTCGCCGGTAAGAGTTCGGCTGGTGTTGCAGTCGTTCTTAAGCAGCCATTCGACATCGGCAAGGTCGATCGCGCCGTCGTTGTTGGCATCGGGCACTTCGTTAATCTCGATGGCATAGGGTTCTTTGCCTTCGGGCTTCAGTCCTTCCATCTCCATCATCGGCAGAAGACCACCCGCGATATTCGACCCGGCATAGCTCGTCGCGATCAGCTTCTTCAGGCCCAGCGCATTAAAATTGAGGGCGAAATAGCGAAAGAAATTACTCTCATAAGGGTCATCGCAGTTACACAGCACGACCTTACGTCTAAAATGCGCGCGATAGTGCTTCAGCTCATGCTCGATGTCGCTTAGCTGCGTGTAGAACTCGTCCTGCTTGGCGGTGCGCGCATTGGACAGAGCTTGATTTGCCGGAGCAGCTTTTCGTCCCAGATCAGCCATTTTTAAACACCCAAGAATCTCGGTTCGCCTCGATGATGTTCTTCAATCGTTCTCGCATTGGGCTCAAGGGCTGCGCGCCCCGATGAACAATAATTGCGCCAATTCCGTGCAAATTGAATATTTCTGCATCGACATCGTCTTCGGCGTCCTTCGCCTCCCAATAACCGAAGGAAACGCGCAGCGCGCCGTCAAGATAGATGCGGTTCTTCTGCGGGGTGACGATGTCATGCTCAGGAATGAACAGCAGATCGCGCGAGCGGCCCCAGCGTTTGAGCAAATCCTTGAACGCCTCGCGCAGGACGCTTTCCCGCCTGCTGCCCGAGACGGCGCGGAGCCGATCAAGGTCACTGCGATATTCGTTGATCAGCTGTCGGCTCAAACGATCCCCCTCGCGAAGCCACACGGCCACAAGAGGAAGCTAGCAGGCAGAATATTCTATGTCAGCTTTTGTTGCTGGTCCGCCCAAGACGCCACTCCCCCTATGGCCAGCAACTACCTCTTCCCAACCGCATAAGTTCCTGCTATGTTCCGCTTTGCTCTTTCAACCGTCAACGCCCCCTCTCCCGCAAGTGCTGCGCCGCGCGCCGCGCTTAAGGTCACGGTTCGGTGCCCAGTGGCGGGGCCTTTAGTGACTTTAAGCGCTTTTCAGGCACCGCCTTACCACCCTCACCCCCGCGCTTTTGCCTTCGCGCGATAGGCATGCAGCAACGGCTCGGTATAGCCGCTTGGTTGCGCAACGCCCTCGAACACCAGCGCGCGGGCGGCTTCCAGCGCGATGCTCTCGGAATGGCCAGACATTGCGTGATAAAGCGGATCGCCCGCGTTCTGCGCATCGACCTTAGCGGCCATGCGCTCGAATGCCGCATCGACATCGGCCTTGGTCGCGACGCCGTGGAGCAGCCAGTTGGCGATGTGCTGCGATGAAATGCGCAGCGTCGCGCGGTCCTCCATCAGGCCGATGTCGTTGATATCGGGCACCTTCGAACAGCCAATGCCCTGATCGATCCAGCGCACGACATAGCCGAGAATGCCTTGCGCATTGTTATCCAGCTCGCGCGCCACCTCCTCCGCCGTCCAGTTGCGCCCGCCGGCAAAGGGCACGCTCAGCAGGCCGTCGAGCGCCGGGATCGGCTCGCCCGCAATGTCCTTCTGGCGCGCGAACACATCGACGCTGTGATAATGCATCGCGTGGAGCGTCGCGGCGGTCGGGCTCGGCACCCAGGCGGTGTTGGCGCCGCTCATTGGATGGCCGATCTTCTGCTCCATCATTTCCGCCATTCGGTCTGGCGCGGCCCACATGCCCTTGCCGATCTGCGCCCTGCCCGACAGGCCATGGGCAAGGCCGATCCGCACGTTGCGGTCCTCATAGGCCTTGATCCACGCACTCGCCTTCATCTCGGCCTTGGGGATCATCGCACCGCCGTGCATCGCGGTGTGCATCTCGTCGCCGGTGCGATCAAGGAAGCCGGTGTTGATGAAGACGATGCGGTCCTTCACCGCTTCGATACACGCCGCGAGATTGGCCGATGTGCGGCGCTCCTCGTCCATCACGCCGACCTTGACGGTGTGGCGCGCGATGCCGAGCAGATCCTCGACCGCATCGAACAGCGCGTTGCTGAAGCCGCATTCCTCGGGCCCGTGCCTCTTGGGCTTGACGATATAGACGCTGCCGGTGCGGCTATTGCGCAGCGTGCCGAGCGCGCGAAGATCGTAGAGCGCGATCGTCGAGGTCATGATCGCATCGAGAATGCCCTCGGGCGCCTCACCGCCATCCGCCAAGTGGATCGCCGGCGTCGTCATCAGATGGCCGACATTGCGGACGAACAGCAGCGAGCGCCCGGCGAGCGTCAGCGTGCCGCCATCGGGCGCGGTGTAGGTCCGATCCGGATTGAGCCGCCGCGTCATCGGCTTGCCGCCCTTGTCGAATGTCTCCTCCAGATCGCCCTTCATCAGCCCGAGCCAATTGGCATAGGCGGCGACCTTGTCCTCGGCATCGACCGCGGCAATCGAATCCTCGAGATCGCAGATCGTGGTCAGCGCGGATTCGAGGATCACGTCGGCAAGTCCAAAGTTTGCCTTGCCGATTTCATGTTCGACATCGAGCACCATTTCAACGTGGAGCCCGTGATGCTTGAATAGTAACCTCTTCAGGAACCCGTCTGCGGTGACTGCCCCACAAAACTGGCTCTGATCGGCGAGCTTGACATCCTCTCCATTGGCCAGTTCGAAACTTGGCTGTCCGTCGCCATCGTAGTCCAAGAGACGATTTCGAATCATGGCGTGACTGCCGCGAGCCAAAGGCAGGGCGGCATCGAGAAAAGCAAAGCCAGCAGCAATGACGTGAGCGCCGCGCTCTACATCATACCCGCCCGGCCTCGCCACGCCCGGCAGCGCGTCGGTCCCGTAAAGGGCATCGTAGAGGCTCCCCCAGCGCGCATTGGCCGCGTTGAGCACGAACCGCGCGTTGAGGATCGGCACTACCAGCTGCGGCCCGGCCATCGTCGCGATCTCGGCGTCGACATTGTCGGTGCCGATCGTAAACGGCGTGGGCTCCGGCACGAGATAGCCGATCTCGCGCAGAAACGCCTCGTCGACTGGCTCCCCTGCCTTGTACCGTGCGTCGATGGCGGCCTGCAGCGTCTCGCGCTTGGCCAGCAACGCGGCGTTTTGCGGCGCGAACCGGGCGAATATATCCGCCACGCCCTGCCACCAGCCATCGGGCGCGATGCCCAGCCCCGGCAGGACTCGCACCTCGACAAAGTCGGCAAGTTCAGCGGCAATGCTCAGGCCGGCACGATCAACGGGTTGGGACATGATTCCTCCTTGGGGCGGGCAATGTGATCAGCCTGGGGAGGCGCGTGTCGCTTAGGCCAAGCGGTGCGCGTGCATCAACCCTGTTCGGGTGACAAACTGGCCGCCGCCAATTCAATGCGCGACAGCATGGCGGCGAATTGGGCAAGTTCATCGGCTGAGAACCCGGCAAAAATCTCCGCCTCCAGCGCCAGCGCCTTGGGCGCGACGCTTGCATACAGCGCCTGGCCCGCCTTGCTGAGCGACAACAGGTGCGATCGCTGGTCCTCGGCATTGGGGGTGCGCTGGACAAGCCCACGATCGACGAGCGCGATCGCCGCGCGGCTCACGCTTACCTTGTCCATCTGGGTTGCAGCGCCAAGCGCGTGCTGGGTCATCGCCCCGCCTTCCGCGATCACCGCAATCAATCGCCATTCGGGAATCTTCAGCCCGAACAGCGCCTGGTAGGCAGTTGCCACAGCCGACGATACGCGGTTCGAGGTGATCGACAGCCGGTAGGGCAGGAAGCGATCGAGGCGCAGTGTCGCCATCACCGCGATGCCGCAGCGGGCGCAGACGTCATCCCAGACGCAATCGCCAACACAATTGCCAAGACGGCGCCCACCCACAGGCTGGCAAAGCCGAAGCGCAGGAAGCTCGCAGCGCCAATCCACGCGCCCGCCATCAACGCCGCCCACAGCGCCAGATGGGGCAGCCAGCCAAAGCCGGGTCCGCCTTCAATCGCCTGGGCGAGCTGTTGGCCGACGCGAACGAGCGTGCCCGTCATATAGGTGATGCCGACACGGACCTCGCCATCGCCCTCGAGCACGGTGTTTTCCATGCCCATCGCCACCGCCAGCATCGCTACCGCGAGCGCTGCATGCGCGCCCGTCCCCAGCGCTGCCGATCCGCTGATAATCGCAGCGATCACGACCAGCATGACCGAACGACGCCAGCGCGCCAGGCCCCGTGCCAACAAGGTACCGATCGTCACCCCGCCGACGAACAGCAGGATCAGCCGCGCGGCGAGCCCAGCCTGATCCGACAGGGTTGCGAGCGAGACCCCGAGCCGGGTGGTGTTGCCCGACATGAAGGAAACGAAAAAGCCGCCACTGGCGAGAAAACCGACCGCATCGACATAGCCAGCCAGCGCCGCAAGCGCGATCACAAATGCGCGATCCGTGGACTCAAGTCGTGTCACCAGGAGAGCGATAGCGCGTGGAGTCCGCCAAGGCGAGGGGCTCGCGCTCCCACGATAAAAGTCTATCACTGGACGCCACAGGGCTGCAGTGATATAGTTTCAATTGTTACCACTCTGCCTATTCAGGGCTCGATCCAGGGGCCGATTCAGGGAATTCGTATGACCGATCTGTTCGACAATCCGATTGGCCTGGATGGATTTGAGTTCGTTGAGTTCTGCGCGCCGGAAAAAGGCGTGATAGAGCCTGCTTTCACTGCGATGGGCTTCACGCAAATCGCGCGCCACCGGTCGAAGGACGTCGCCCTGTGGCGCCAGGGCGCGATCAACCTGATCGTCAATTATCAACCGCGCAGCCACGCCGCCTATTTCGCCGCCGAACATGGCCCCTCCGCCTGCGGCATGGCGTTTCGGGTGAAGGATGCGGCCAAGGCCTATGCCGCCGCGATCGAGCGCGGTGCCGAGCCGGTCGAAACGCAGACCGGCGTCATGGAGCTCCGCATCCCGGCGATCCGCGGGATTGGTGGCGCGCTGATCTATCTGGTCGATCGCTATGACGATCAGCTGTCGATCTATGACATTGATTTCGTCGCGCTCGACGGCGTTGATCAGCATCCGGTCGGGGCAGGGTTCAAGCTGATCGATCACCTGACGCACAATGTCTATGGCGGGCGGATGGCGCATTGGTCGTCCTTTTACGAGCGTATCTTCAATTTTCGCGAGATCCGCTATTTCGACATCAAGGGCGAATATACCGGCCTCACCAGCCGCGCGATGACCGCACCTGATGGCAAGATCCGCATTCCGCTGAACGAGGAAGGCAAGGCCGGCGGCGGTCAGATCGAGGAATATCTGCGCGCCTATAACGGCGGGGGCATCCAGCACATCGCACTGATCTGCGACGATCTGATCGCGTGTATCGATCGATTGCGCGCGAACGGCGTGCCGCTGATGGCGCCGCCGCCCGCCACCTATTATGCGATGCTCGACGAACGCCTTCCCGGCCACGGCGAGCCCGCGGGCGAGTTACAAGCGCGCGGCATCCTGCTCGATGGATCGACCGAAGGTGGCGATCCACGGTTACTGCTCCAGATATTCGCGCAGCCGCAGGTGGGGCCGCTGTTCTTCGAATTCATCCAGCGCAAGAAGGATGAAGGCTTTGGCGAGGGCAATTTCACCGCCTTGTTCAAATCGATCGAGCGCGACCAGATGGAACGCGGTGTGATCGGATCGGAGGTCGCGGCATGACCACCCCCTTCGCCCTCGCCCGCATCCACCACGTCGCCTATCGCTGCCGCGATGCGAAGGAGACGGTGGAATTTTACGAGCGCGTGCTGGGCATGAAATACACCAATGCCTTTGCCGAGGATCATGTGCCGTCGACGGGTGCCTATGATCCCTACATGCATGTTTTCCTCGATTGCGGCGGCGGCAACGTGCTGGCCTTTTTCGAGCTGCCCAACCAGCCCGAGATGGGCAAGGACCCCAATACGCCGGCCTGGGTGCAGCATCTGGCGTTCGAGGTTGCCGATCGCGACACGCTGCTCGCCGCCAAGGCGCATATCGAAGCGCAGGGCGTCGAGGTGCTGGGCCCCACCTTTCATGGCATTTTCCGCTCGATCTATTTCTTCGATCCCAATGGCCACCGGCTCGAACTCGCCTGCAACATCGGCACGCCCGAGCAATATGCCGAATTGGAACGCGTCGCGCCGCTGATGCTCGAGGAATGGAGCGAGACGAAGAAGGCACCGCAGCACGCGGCGTGGCTGCATGTCGAGGCGAACGAATAGATAGCGCGGCTCGGGGGACGAGGACTTTCTTTATTATGAAGCCCCTCCCCTAAAGTGGAGGGGCTTACAGGCTTGATGTCGGGATCGCACGACCTCCAAAAAAAATTGGGCCGCGCTGTCGATTCCACTCGCGCCCGCGCGTCTCCCCGGTACGATCTCGGCTCAGGGATCGGTTCGGAGACAGATGATGCAATATCTATTGATGATCATTGAAGACGAAGCCAATTATGCAGCGCCTGGGACGATGGAGGCCATCATCGCCAAGCATATGGCGTTCGGCGAGAAGCACGGCGCCGCAATCCGTGGCGGCAACGGACTTGAACCATCTGCAACGGCGACCACGATCCGCACGGTTGGCGGCACCCAGAGCATTCACGATGGCCCCTTTGCCGAAACCCGCGAACAGTTCGGCGGCTATTATGTCGTCGAGGCACAAGACCTCGACACCGCACTCGCGATCGCGCGTGACATCCCGCTGACCGGGGACGGTGTGGTTGAGGTAAGGCCGGTGCTGGCTCAACAGGCTTGATCCATCCGCTCGACCGGGCGGTGCGCGCTCATAGCGGGCGGATCATCGCTGCGCTTGCCGCCCGGTTTCGCGACCTCGATTTGGTAGAGGAGGCCTTTGCCGAGGCGTGCGCGCGGGCGGCACGGGCATGGGAGGCCGATATACCGCGCGATCCTGCCGGTTGGCTCTATCGCGTCGCCGAACGCGCCGCGCTCGATCAACTACGCCGCGCGGCAACACGCGGGGCAGCGCACCTGCCCGAGCCCGAACCCGAGCCAAGCGCAGAGGACAAGATGATGGCGGACCAGCGCCTGATCCCTGACGAACGGCTGCGACTGATCTTCGTGTGCTGCCACCCGGCGATCCACCCAGAGGCGCGCGCGGCGCTGACGCTGCGGCTCGTCTGCGGGCTATCGACCGAGGAAATTGCCCGTGCCTTCTTGGTCAGCGAGCCGACGCTGGCGCAGCGCCTCGTCCGCGCCAAGCGCAAGATCGCGCTGGCGGGGATCAGTTTCGAGGTGCCCGGCCGCGATGGGTGGGGCGATCGGCTCGATGCCGTGCTGAGCACGATAGAGATCGCCTATGCGCACGCGCACGCCGATGGCGCTGGCCGCGGGCGGCATGCCGATTATGCGAGCGAGATGCTGGGCATCACCGCGACATTGGCGGCGATGCTGCCGAGGGAAGCCGAAGTGCTGGCGCTCGCAGCGACGGTACGTTTCGCCGAAGCGCGGCGGCCGGCGCGGGTGAATGCTGACGGCGTGATGGTGCCTTTATCCGAGCAGGACCCGGCGCTGTGGGATTCAGCGCTTATCGCGGAGGGCCGCGAGTATTTCGCGCGCGCGGCGCGACTGGCACCCCGGCTGCCGCGCGTGGTGGCGGCGCTGCTGCATGCCGAATGGTGCGCTCGCCCGTCGCTCGCCGATCCGCCGCCCTGGGCCAATATCCTGACGATCTATGATGCGTTGCTGAGCGTGCGCGATGATCCCGTCACCCGGCTCAACCGCGCCGTGGCACTTGCCGAAGTGGCGGGATACGAGGCTGCGCTCGAGGAAGTCGACGCGCTCGACCTCCCCGGCCTCGCCCAGTTTCTCCCCTATCATGCGGTGCGCGCGGGGTTGCTGTACCGACTTGGCTTGAACGACGCGGCGCGCGACGCCTATGACGCGGCGCTTGCGCTCGGTCCGGGCGAGGCCGAACGACGATGGTTGGAGCGCCGCCGCGCTGAACTTGGCGACATTTAGGTCCGCCGTCCGCGTCAGCTGGCTTCGCTGACGTGGCATCTCGTCAGCAACCTATTTCATCTGCCGCTTCACGCTCGCCAGCGTCGCCTTGCCATAGGGCGGCTTGATCCCGGCGAGTTTTGCGACATCGATATTGGGTTGTTTGTACACCGCCTTGGCATGGCTGAAGGTCTTGAAACCATCGGGCCCGTGATAGCTGCCCATGCCCGATGGGCCGACGCCGCCGAACGGCAATTCCTCCATCGAGACGTGGAAGATCACATCATTGACTGTCACGCCGCCCGAAATCGTTCGATCGGTGACGCGGGTGCGCTCGGCCTCGTCGCTGCCGAAATAATAAAGGCCGAGCGGACGATCCTTGGCGTTCACCTGGGCGATCGCATCGTCGATCGTGTCGTAGCGGCGGATCGGCAGGATCGGGCCGAAGATTTCTTCCTGCATGATCGTCATGTCGTCGGTGACGTTCGTGACGATATGGAGCGGCATCTTGCGCGCATTCGAAGCGGCGAAATCCTCATTGGCGGGGTTCACCGTCTCGATCGTCGCGCCCTTTGCGCGGGCATCGTCGAGCCAATCGGTCAGTCGCTGGAAATGCCGATCATTGATGATCGCGGTATAATCGGGATTTGCGAGCACTGTCGGATACATCGCGCTCGCCGCGCTCTTCAGCCCGTCGACCACGGCGCGTTCCTGTTCGGGGCGGACAATCATGTAATCGGGGGCAAGGCAGATTTGCCCGGCGTTGAGCATCTTGCCCAGCGCAACCCGCTCGGTCGTGCGCTTGATATCGGCCGATTCCCCGACAATCACTGGCGATTTGCCGCCAAGCTCAAGCGTCACCGGCACCAGATTGTCGGCTGCGGCGTGCAGGATATGCCTGCCGATGCTCGTGGCGCCTGTGAACAACAAATGATCGAAAGGAAGCTCGGCAAATGCCTTGCCGACATCGGGGCCGCCCGAAACAAACACCAGTTCATCCGCCGCGAAATATTTGGGGCAGAGCGCCTCGAACAGCGCGGCGGTGACGGGCGTGAATTCGGATGTCTTCACCATTGCCCGGTTGCCCGCCGCAAATGCGCCCGCCAGCGGCCCCATCACCAATTGGACCGGGAAATTCCACGGGGCGATAATGCCGATCACGCCCTTTGGCTGATATTCGACCCAGGCTTTAGCCCCCAGCAGCCCGAGCGGGAACTGCACGCCGCGCTTTTCGGGGCGCGCCCATTTCTCCATGCTCTTGAGCGCATGTTTGATCGGGGCGACCGAGCCACCGATATCGGTGACCATCGATTGTTCTCGGCTGCGATGCCCGAAATCCTCCGAAAGCGCGTCGCAGAATTTGTCGGCATTGTCGGCGATCATCGCTGCGGCGCGGTTGAGCCGATCCTTGCGGACCGCCATCGGCACGGGAAGCTCGGCCATGAAGGCAGCGCGCTGTTCGCTCAGAATATCGTGCATGGATGCCATCTGATTGATCCTTCGCTCTTATCCGCAGCCGATCAGCCCAGCGACGGGGATGATGACGCTATCGTGGCCCTCCCGGTCGAGCCGCATCGTCGCGCTAGGTATCTGGGCGCCGTCGAGAAGATCGGCACGATCAACGACATCAATCGACACCGTCACCCGCCAGTCGCCGCCGGCGTAATCTGTGTTGGCCGCAAAGCCGCGCGCGCCGGCGCCGCTTTGCCCCACCCGCACCAGATCGGTGACAGTACCGCCCGGCGCAAATCGGATTTGGGCTGGCTCGCTCGTCAGCATCGCGACCAGCGCCGTGGTCTGGGTTTTGCTCCAGAGAAACGCAGCACAGCTGCCGGTCGGCAATTCCTGCTTGGGGATCGCGCCGATCGGCAGCCCGTCGATCGCGCTGGGCAATGGCTTTGGCGCGGCGGCCTGCTCGGCAGCGTTGGCCGACGCCGCTATAGAGATCATCGCAGCAAGGATCAGGCGTTTCATGCGCCGAGCAGTAGCATGGCGATTTCGCCCGGGTAAGCAGCGATTGCCATCAGCGTGCCGAACGGCAAGCGATCATCGAGCCGCGCCCCGCGCCCGGTGAGCAAGCGGAACAGCACGACGCCGATCCCAACCAGGCTTGCCAGCAGCAGGACGATTGGCAGCAGACGCCAGCCAATCCACAGCCCGATCGCGCCGAACAGCTTGGGGTCACCGCCGCCAAGCCCCTCGCGGCCGCGCACCAATCGATAACCGGTGCCGATCGCCCATAATGACGCAAAGCCGGCAGTGCCGCCGATTAGTCGTTCATCCAGCGACGGTGCGATTCCGAGATAGACGGTGGCGATGCCTGCAACCGCGATCGTGAGCGTCACTGGATCGGGGAGCCAGAACTCGCGCCAATCGATCGCTGCGGCGGTGAGCAGCAGCCAGCCGAAGATGGCCGTGGTTAGGCCAGCCATGCCCGGCAAGACCAGGCCGGCGCTCGCGCCGATCACCAGCGCGGTCAGCTCGATCTGCCAGTGCACCGGATCGATCGCGGCGCCGCAATGCCGGCATTTGCCACGAGATACCGCCGCGCTGAGCAAAGGCACGAGATCGGCAGGCGCGAGCACGACATGGCAGCTATCGCATGCCGATCGCCCAACCAGCACCGATCGATCCTGCGGCCAGCGGATCACCAGTGCGGCGATGAAACTGCCGAAGATCGCGCCCAACGCGCCCAACCCAGCCGCCCAGACGATCGGTTCGAACAGGCCGGCAGCGACGGTGATGGCGATCCTCCCCGGGATTTGTATTCGCGCGACGCACGCCCTAGATCGCCGCAACTAACTTCCTGTCGGAGCAACGTCCATGGCCAGCGTAATTGCGCATGATCCCGTCGTCATCATCTCCTATGCGCGCACGCCGATGGGCAGTTTCCAGGGCGCCTTGTCGGGCGCCTCGGCAACCGAACTAGGTGCCGCTGCCGTGGGTAGCGCGGTGGAGCGCGCCGGGCTTTCGGGCGCGGCGATCGAGCGCATCTATATGGGCTGCGTCCTGCCCGCCGGTCTCGGCCAGGCACCGGCGCGACAGGCGGCACTCAAGGCCGGACTGCCCGACCATATCGAGGCGACGACGGTCAACAAAATGTGCGGCAGCGGCATGCAGGCAGCGATCATGGCGAGCGATGCGCTGGCGGCTGGCTCGGTCGATCTGATCATTGCCGGCGGCATGGAGAGCATGACGAATTCGCCCTATTTGTCGATGAAGCATCGATCGGGCGCACGGCTCGGGCATGATGTGCTGAAGGATCACATGTTTCTCGACGGGCTCGAGGATGCCTATGAGCCCGGCAAGCTGATGGGCAATTTCGCCGAGGATACCGCCAAGGACTATCAGTTCACGCGAGAGGCGCAGGATGATTATGCGATCGCCTCGCTGACGCGTGCGCAACAGGCGCAACGATCCGGCGCCTTTGTGCGCGAGATTACCCCTGTCGAGATTGCAGGCCGCAAGGGCTCCGTAACGGTCGATCAGGATGAACAACCGCTCAAGGGCGATCCAGCGAAGATTCCGACGCTGAAACCTGCTTTTTCGAAGGACGGCACGGTGACCGCGGCCAATGCATCGTCGATTTCGGACGGCGCGGCTGCCTTGGTCATGACGCGATTGTCAGTGGCCGAAAAGCTGGGCCTGACGCCGATCGCGCGGATCGTGGCCCACGCAGGCCACGCGCATGCGCCATCGCAATTTACGACAGCGCCCGTCTTTGCGATGCGCAAGGCGTTGGAGCGCGCGGGCTGGTCGACTGGCGATGTCGACCTGTTCGAAGTCAACGAAGCGTTCGCCGTCGTCGCGATGATCGCGATGCGCGATCTTGGGATCAGCCATGATGTGATCAACATCCACGGCGGCGCCTGCGCGCTCGGCCACCCCATCGGCGCAAGCGGCGCCCGGATCATGGCAACGCTGATCTCCGCGCTGCAAACGACGGGCGGCAAGCGCGGGCTGGCGAGCCTGTGCATCGGCGGGGGTGAGGCGACGGCGGTGGCGTTGGAGATGATGGGGTAGACATAGCATCGCCACACCCTCCCACCCCGAACGTCACCCCGGACTCGTTCCGGGGTCCACCGCGCCCCATCCGCCACATCAATTGCGGGTAGGTGGGCCCCGGAACAAGTCCGGGGTGACGTTTGATTAACGATGAAATGTTTCGTGACTGTCAGATAGTCGGCGCTCAAGCTACGGTCGAACGATGGGAACCGAAGGATACAGGTCCAGCAGCACGGTGGGTGGAAAGGTTGGCTGCGTGCTGTCCGCAATCGTTGGCCCGGTGCTGTTTGGAAGCGCAATACTCATTGCGGCGATTGGCCAGTGTGCCCGCGATAATCAACTCGACTGCATCCCGCATTGGCAATTGTTCGGCGCTGCGCTCCTGGCGACCATCGCAATTGGCCTAGCGTCGCGGGCACTCGTCAACACGATTCTGAGGCGGTTCCAGGACGATCCTTGAGGGGAAAATCCCCCTACCGCAACGCCCCCGCCACCAGCTTGTGCAGCTTGTTGTGCAGCGCATCGTTTGCCGCGAGGAATTCGTTGCGTTCGTGCATTTTGTCGCCGCCGCGGAAATCGGTGATGTAGCCGCCGGCTTCCTTCACCAGCAATATCCCCGCAGCCACGTCCCAGCGGCTGAGCGATGATTCCCAATAGCCGTCGAAGCGCCCCGCTGCGACCCAGGCGAGATCGAGCGCTGCCGAGCCGAGGCGGCGGATGCCCGCAACGCCGGGTGCTACCGCGCCGAAGATACGCGTCCACTGCGCGAAGTCACCATGGCCGAGAAAGGGGATCCCCGTTGCGATCAGCGATTCCGACAGATCGTTGCGGGCAGAGACGCGCAGGCGCTGATCGGTGAGCCACGCACCCCTGCCCCGTTCCGCCCAGAAGCTTTCATCGGTAAGCGGTTGATAGACGAGCGCCGACACGGTCTCATACCGGCCATCGGGGCGTGGCTCCTCGACCGCGATCGAGATCGCGAAATGCGGGATGCCGTGGAGGAAATTGGTGGTGCCATCCAATGGGTCGACCACCCAGCGCGGCTTGTTGGGGTCGCCGGCGATTTCGCCGCGCTCCTCCATGATGAACGCCCAGTCGGGGCGGGCGTGGCTCAGT
>JBBQAG010000146.1:0-3852 GCA_038315875.1 Sphingomonadales bacterium
CCCGCGAAGAGCGCGTAACCCTTGAGACGCGGTTGACGGATCAGGACCGCCCAGTCGAGCAGGTCGGCGATCGCGTCGCGCCGCTGATCGGCGTCGATCCCGGGCACTGACTGGGCGAGAATATCGTCCGCTAGCGCCAACCCTGAGCCGTTGCGGAAAAACTCGACGACTGCAGCGGCTTTGGTCAGCGCAACATGGGTATCACCACCTTTGACAGCTGCACGCTCGATGGCCTCGAAAGCGAGACTGAACCGATTGCCATCATTGCCGCTGGCGAGCGCCATGCCGAAATTAGACGCCAGATAATCCCAGAGCCGCGCCGGATCATAGGTTGCTTCGCCCGCCTCGGTGGATTGCAGAAACTCCTGAAAGCCGGCGGGCTCTGCCGAACTGAGGAAGCCGAACACACTACGCTCGTTCTGCGCGAAGCGGGCGCGCGAGACTGGCCCCAACAGCAGCGCGGTGACGGGGTTCAATGGCCATGTCGCCGTCAATGCCTTGGTCAGGACATCAACTTCAGTCGGCCGACGTAGCGCAACCGCCTTGGCCACGGCACCTGCGCTGGTTTTCGCTAGGTCGGGATGAACCGCACAGGATATCGCCCGGCCAAGCAGTGCGACGGTTTCGTCGGCGCCGCTCAAGAACGCTATGTCATGGAAACGGCCCTGCACCTTCGCCCATTCCTGGCGAGCATCGCGCGCGGCCCGGGCGGCATATTGCTCGAAGGACTGGTGCAGGATTCCGATGACGACCAATCGCCCGCCGCTGCGCGACGCATGTTCAGCAATATCCTGGAGTAAATGAATGTCGCCCCCATCGAGCGCTTCATGCTCGAGGAGCTTGCCGAGCTCGTCGAGCACAACCAGCGTTCCGCTGCCATGCGCATCGCTCGATCGCTTGATCTGCGCGATCAGGGTTTCATCGCTGGCGCCGGCGTCTTGCCGGGCGGCACCATCCCACTGGAAAGTGATTGCGGCGGCATCGGCTATGGCGTCGCGCAACCGCATCCGGCTCCCGGTCACGGCGACCACGCCCCACGGACCGGCAGCTTCCGGGAACGCCTTTTGATAGACGGTCGTGAGTTCTTTGCCGGCGATCTTGCGCGCGATCTTTCGATTGCCGGGGGCGGCCGCGATCAGGTTGGCGACTAGCAGCGCGGCGCTCGATTTGCCGCCACCATAAGGGCCGGTCCAGGTGAAAGCACCTTGGTGGCTTTCGATCTGGCTTTCAGCAAGCGTCGTCAAAGCCTTGGCGACGCTTGCCTGCATGACATAGCCGACGAGAGGTGGCGTCCCGTTCAGATCGGCATCGATACGAGCCGACCGTGCAAAGCGACGATCGATTTCGACGATTTTCGACAGCTTGGTCATGCGGCTTCCGCTAATGCACGGCGCTGATAGGAAAGCTCGACGAGCGCCAACGGATCGATCTCGGCGCGCCGCTGAATCTGGCGCAGGCCGGCGGTGTCGGTCCATTGCCATGCATCATCGGTAATCTCGTCGAGGTGCATCAGCCGCGTGATCACGCTGTCTTCATCAAGCTTGAAGACACGGCCTGGCGAACCGGGCGCATAGCAGATTTGTTCGGCCGTCAGCGCGGTCGAGCCGCCCTGCCGTTCCCAGAACTGCGCAAGCGCATAGGCAAAGACGCCATCGTGCAGGCTGGGCTTTGGACCGCGCACAAATTCGTACCAGCCGCCAAGACGGGCTTCCCGAATGAGTCCGAGTTCAGCAAGCAATGGTTCGGCCGCGTCCTCATTCAGAGCATCGCCGCGACGGACATAGCTGCGCAGGAACACTTCAACGTCGCGCTTCAGAGTGCCGCGGGTCGCCCGCCATCCGCTTGCTGTGACCAACGTCAATAGCTCTTCGATCAGCGTTGCCGGATCAAACTCAATCGCTGCGAGGGCATTGAAGGCATAATAGGCCGTGGTCGTCATGTGCGCGTCGCTGGCGACGTGCCAATGCGTCAGCCACACCGTCGAGGCTTGTTCGACATAAGGGTCAAGCCCCGCGTCGGCGAGGACGAGTGAGCCTAGTGCGCTCGGCCTGACGTGCTTATCGCTCTCCTCGAAAAAGCGTGATGCGAGTGCCCAATAGCGGATCGAGGCCGCCATATTGCGCCCTACGCCAAAGCGTGCGATAGCATCTTGTTCCTGAAATGTTCCAGACGGCGCCCCGTCCGCTACGGCATCGAATGCCTTCTTCAGCCATAGCAGGCGAAGCGGGAAGGTTTCATGCCCCGCGAACTGCCCTCTCGAATCATTGTCGAACGCGCCTTGTCTCATGAGAGAATGCTACTGGCGAACCTCTCCAGTCGCAAGCCGAGAACGATGGATAGATGCCAGAATGGCTTCAGTTGCGCGGTCGATATCAGCATTGGTTACCGTACGATCGCAGAAAATGCGAACGACAGATCTCGCAGATGCTTCAGAAAATCCCATTGCTTCAAGGACATGGGATATTCTGATCTGTCCGCTGGTGCAAGCTGATCCGGTCGACAACGACACTTCATGCGCCAGCTGGGCGCAAAGGCTGTCGCCATCGATGCCGTCGATCGCGATCGCGGCGCTGCCCGGCACCACCGCGTGATCGCCCGTGATCCGCGCAAACCGCAGTTGTCGGCTCGCTAATCCTTCGAGCAACCGGCCGATCCGCTCCGTCGGCCCGGCGATTTCGCCTCGGGCGAGGTCGGCGATAGCCACACGGGCGGCTGCTCCGAAGCCCGCGATCAATGGAACCGGCTCGGTGCCAGGTCGGATGCCGGATTGCTGCCCACCGCCGCGCATCAGCGGCCCGGGGGCCGGCATACCGGCGGCGACGTAAAGCGCACCCACGCCCATCGGGCCGTAGCATTTGTGGGCCGAGAGGCTGAGGTAGTCGACGTCGAGCGCGGCCACATCAATAACAATTTTGCCTGCCGCCTGCGCCGCGTCCGTATGAACATAGGCCCCCACGCGATGCGCGAGGGCAGCCACCTCTTCGACCGGCTGGATCACCCCTGTCTCGTTATTGACGAGCATCACCGAGACCAGCAACACCGTCTCATCGAGCAACCCGGCCATTGCTTCGAGATCGACGCGACCATGTCCGTCGACCGGCGCAATGGTGACCTCAAATCCCTCTGAGGCAAGGGCGGCTGCTGGCTCCAGCACCGCCTTATGTTCGATCGCCGAGACGAGAATGCGCCTCCGCTCGAACTGAGATCGGGTCGCCGTGGCAACGCCGAGCAAAGCAAGATTGTTCGCTTCGGTCGCCCCGGAGGTAAAGATGATTTCCGACGCCATAGCGCCGATCAAACTGGCAACCTCGGCCCGTGCATCGGCGATGATCCGGGCGGCACGTTCGCCAGAAGCGTTCGGGGAGCCTGCGTTGCCGGGCTGCTCCCAGACCGCCAGCATCGCCGTGCGCGCTTCATCGGCCAACGGCAGCGTGGCGAAACCATCGAGATAGATGGGCGCCGGCTGCATCAGTCGAACCCGCGCGGCGACGCGGTTCGTGCTATGGCTGTGCGACGAAGGAGCCGTGCGAGGCATGACCATCCCTGTAGATGATGCGGTGGCATACGACCAGCGGTGCCAGGATTTTCGTTCGCTGAACGGTTTCCTGTGGCAGTCGTCTCTGATCATCATGACACTGACCGGTGGCTTGTGGTTTGCCGTTGCAAGCTTGGACATGAGCACAGGTGCTCGCTCGATGCTGCTCATCTCTGCTGGGCTCGCTAATCTCATCATCATCGTCGCTTTGGTGCGGCTTCTTCTAGCACTACTTTGGCAGAAGGTTGATTTTTCGATTCCCTTGATGCCATTTCCCTGATTCATAGGGAGCCAGCTTTTGGGAGGCTGGCGATGGC